>CAZDUF010000204.1:0-1565 GCA_964508555.1 uncultured Planctomycetales bacterium | reverse complement strand
CGGCTGCTCTGCGCGGAAATTTCGCTGAAGGAGCTGCAGGAAAAGCTTCTCTGCCTGCCGGTGAACAGCCGCAGGCGCGTGGTCTATCTTGCCGGCGTGGATGCCGCCAGGAAAGAGATGAAGGATTTTCTCTTTTCCTACGCCGCAAAACCCTATCCGCATGTCGTGCTGGTCGCCGAGGCGTCCGTAATCGAGCGCAAAGATACCGCGCTCTCGGGGCTGGCGCGCAAGGTGCGCGTGGAAAGGTTCAAGGAATACAAGCGGGTTGATACCTTTGCGCTGTGCCGGAGTATCGAAGCAGGCAACGCCGGACAATCGTTACGCTATCTGCGTCAACTGCTCGAATCAGGGGAAAAGCCGGAGAGGATACTGGGAGGATTGCGGTATTCCTGGGAGCGCGCCGCAGGCGGCCCGCAAACAGTTCGCCGCATCAGGCAGTTGTTGCTTGCCGATGCGGCGATGAAAACCGGCAGATTGAAACCGGAACTTGCTCTGGAACGGATGATTGTCTCTCTTACGCAGCAGATTTCGTGAGGCGTTTCATTAGTCGCGATTTCCTGCGGTCCGCGGTCCCTTTGTGGATAATGCCTTTTTTTGCGGCTTTATCCAGTGTCGAGACGACTTTCGAAAGAATCTGTTTGGCCTCGTCGATTTTTTTCGAGACCACCAGAGACTGAAATTTCTTCAGGATTTTCTTGAGCTCCTGCCTGACTTTGAGGTTGCGCAGGTGTTTTTTTCGCGAGGCACGCGTTACTTTGACCGACGTTCTGCGTCTTGGCATACGAAATTCTCCTTTAGCGCATGGCCGCTCGGCCGCGAAGCGGCCATGCGGCCTCGGCCTAGCGCATACCGCACCCTCCGACCTGTCCCCGACAGGGGATAGGCGAGGGTGTTATGTGCACGCGCATAATTTCTTCAATAAGAGATAAATATATAGCATATTTATAGGGTTATGTCAACACACAATACGGATCATCATTTCGCACCAGGAGCGGCAAAAAAACGCGTGGCACGGGCAGCCGGTATTATCGGACTGGGCACTCTTGCTTCGCGGTTTCTGGGTTTTGTCCGCGACGTGCTCATCGCGCGGTATTTGGGCATCGGACCCGCTGCGCAGGCGTTTGTCGTCGCGTTTAAGCTCCCGAACCTCTTCAGGGACATGCTCGGCGAAGGCGCTGCCAACTCCGTATTCATTCCGGTGCTCAGCGAGTACGCGCGTCTCGGCGGCGGAGCCGCCAGGCGCAGGGAGGAGTTCTGGAAGACCGTTAACATCGTGCTCAGCCTCTCGATCGTGGCGCTTTCCTGCGTGGTGTTCTTGGGGGTATTGTATTCGGGGGTGCTGGTGCGCCTGATCGCGCCCGGATTCAGCGCCTCTCCCGAGAAATTCAGCCTGACCGTATCTCTGACGCGCACGCTCTTCCCGTATCTGTTGCTTGCCGGCATGGCAGCGTACACCATGGGTATCCTGAACACGCTCGGTCATTTCAGCGTGCCGGCGTTTGCGCCCTGCCTTTTAAACATCTCGGTGATCATAGCACTCGTGGTCGCGAGGGATAATCTCAGCG
>CAZDUF010000203.1:0-1567 GCA_964508555.1 uncultured Planctomycetales bacterium | reverse complement strand
CGGCATGACCGGCACGGCATTCACCGAGAGCGCGGAATTCAAAGGGATCTATTCGCTCGACGTCGTGGTGATTCCGACCAACCGTAAGCTCGTGCGCGTGAATTTCCCGGACCGCGTGTATAAGACCGAGCGCGAAAAATTCAACGCCGTGGTCGAAGAAATCATCGAGCTCCACGCATCGGGCAGGCCGGTGCTGGTAGGGACGGTTTCAATCGACAAATCCGAGCAGCTTTCCGCAATGCTGCTGCGTAAAGGTATCCCGCACCAGGTATTGAACGCCAAATATCACGAGATGGAAGCCGCGATCGTGGCGCAGGCAGGCAGGTTCAAGGCCGTGACGATCGCCACCAACATGGCGGGTCGCGGCACGGATATCCTGCTTGGCGGCAACCCCGCGTTCATGGCGCTGAGCGTCGCCAAACAGAAACTCGATCCCGCCGATCCTTCGTTTGAAGATCAGTACCGCGCCCTGCTTGAGCAGTACAAGAAAGAAGCGGCCACCGAGCACGATAAGGTTGTCGAAGCAGGCGGCCTGCATGTCCTGGGTACGTCGCGGCATGAGGCGCGCAGGATCGACAACCAGCTGCGCGGCAGAAGCGGCAGGCAGGGAGATCCGGGCTCGTCGCGTTTTTACGTGGCGCTCGAAGATGAACTCATGCGCCTGTTCGGATCCGACCGCCTTGCCGGGATTATGGAAAAACTCGGACTCGAAGAAGGGCAGGTCATCGAACACCCCTGGGTCGCCGGCTCGATCGAGATTGCCCAGCGCAGGGTCGAACAGCATAATTTCGAGGTCAGGAAACAACTGCTCGAATACGATAACGTGATGAACAAACAGCGCGAGATCATTTACGGCCAGCGCAAAAAGATACTTGAAGGCGGGCTGGGCAAAGACGATATACTCGATATGTCATCGACGCTCGCCGGCCGTCTGGTTGCCGGGTACGTGTCCGCGGCCGGGGGATTAGAAGCGGAATCGCTCTCCAGTGCGTTGAAGCTCGGATTCGGGATTCAGTGCACGGCAGAGGAATTGGAGCGTGCGGGGAAAGAGAAGGCGCAAACTGTGGTTGAAGGAGCGCTCGAGCGGGCATTCGCGGAGAAAGAACGGGCGCTGGGCAGCGAGGCGTTTCTTTCTCTGGCGCGCATGATCGTTCTGCGGATTACCGACGCCAAATGGAAAGACCATTTGTACAGCATGGATCTGTTGCGCGAAGGCATCGGCTTACGCGCCTACGGCCAGCGCGATCCGCTCATCGAATATAAACGCGAGGCGTTCGGCATGTTCAGCGACATGGTGTCGGCGATCGAAGAAGAGTCGCTGGAGCTTCTGCTCAAAGTCGAGGGCGGACCGGGAAGCAGGCTGCGCGGCGTGTTCAGCGACCTGCACCAGGAATTCGTGCATCCGGATGCCGGCCGCATGCCTCCTGTCAGGCCGCGGGAAGCATTTTCTCCAGGCCTTGCAGAGCATCCCGTGCCTGTGCCGGAAGCGCGGCCTCAGTCATCGGCAGCGAAACACTCCGGCCCCAAAGTGGGACGTAATGACCCGTGCCCGTGCGGTTCCGGCAAG
>CAZDUF010000202.1:0-1649 GCA_964508555.1 uncultured Planctomycetales bacterium | reverse complement strand
GGATACTGCCCCCGGAGGCTAACGTATCCAGATACCCGATATCAAACGCTTCTGTGCCGGTATTATTCATAAAAAAACAGGCGAACAGCGCTCACCTCCAGGCGCTGCTCGCCCGGTGCTGCACATAGTATAGCTCTCTCTGGGCAAAACTGTCAAGCCGCGTTCTGCCGGCGCCTCAAGAGCAGCCCGATCAGAACAGCCACGAGCAGCGTGAGTGCGCCTCCGACGAGACCGGAAACGGACGTGCCGGCGTCGACTGCGGGCCAGGTGGTTGCTTCGGCGGGTTCGGCGGGCTCGCTCTTCTTAAAGCCGTAATCCGGCAGAAAGGATGTCTTTTCCTGGACGCCTGCCAATGAAACGTGGATATCTCCGCGGCTTTCGAGCTCTTCCGTACCGGAAGTTTTAAACATCGCCCATTCCAGCCCATCAGGATTGCTCGACGCAAACCAGCTTAACGCGGCGCCTGTGATGACTGCGGCGATGACGAGTCCTGAGATGACCTTTGTTATCGAAACGCGGCCGATCGGGAGAGACTGCCCGGCGGCGCTCAGGATTTCCGGACGCGCCTTCCAGACAAAGGTGACGACCGCAGCGGTCACCAGGCCCTCGACGATACCGATCGCCAGGTGGATCGGTTGCATCAGCAGAACGAAGGTACCGAAAGGCAATTCCGATATACCGGAAAATACAGTCTCGAGCACGACGCAGAAGGCGCCGAGCTGCAGGCCGATGATTGCCGCGGCCAGGGCGCCGATCATGATTTTCGCCTGCGCGGGGCTGTCACCGACGATCTTGCGGTACACCAGGGGATAAGCGATGAAACACGGGAAGAATCCGAGATTGAAAATGTTACAGCCCAAAGCCAGGAGCCCGCCGTCGGCGAAGAATAGCGCCTGAACGGTCAGGACCGAGGCCATGACCAGAAAGGCGGCGTAGGGTCCCAGCAGGATCGCGAGAATCATGCCGCCGCCCAAGTGGCCGCTTGAGCCGGTAGCCGGGATACTGAAGTTGATCATCTGGGAGGCGAAAATAAAAGCCCCGAGCACGCCCATGAGCGGGATCTTGCGCTCGTCCAATTCTTTCTTGACCTTGCGGGCGCAGTGGGCAATCAATCCTGCCGTTACTGTCCACAGCGTTCCACCCACAGCCGGCGATATCAACGCATCAGCCATATGCATACGTCACCCTCCTTAACCCGGGGACGTTCCCCAAGGTACCACCTTATCAACGCACAACCCACTCACTAACAAAATGTTACAACGGCACTTCTTGCAAACGTCTTCATTTCCCGCTCGTATATCAATTCCAACCAAAATCAAAAAATCATATTGTTACCCATAGGACCCCAAAGGGTTAAGATGCGAAGAGGTGGCTCCTTGGGGAACGTCCCTGGGTTAATACTCCAGTTGCGCACGAAGGCCGGCGATGAAGATACCAGAGGTATCCGCGGAAACGTCCTTGCCGAACGGATTCCAGATATATTGGATGTCGGGACTCAGAGATACATGGTCATTGATGAAGATGCGATAATAGGCTTCCAGGTGGCCTTCAGCGTTGGCACGGCGCGCAGGATCAGAATCTGCGCCGTTCTTTTTGTATTTATCGGACGGAATCGCCTGGCCCACGACACAAGACGCCACGTCTTTCTC
>CAZDUF010000201.1:0-1666 GCA_964508555.1 uncultured Planctomycetales bacterium | reverse complement strand
AAATTAACATTTTCGCTTAGTAATTATTATTAACATTTTGGCATAGTAACATCACCTTCGACCTTCGACACTTGAAATACGAATGTTCGTGTGGTAGTATTAACTCTCTTTTTAGGGTACAAACAGAATCGTTAAGGAGGAACAGAAATGGCTGGCGGAAAAGCTCGACCAAAGAAAGATAAGGCTCTGAAGGTATCCGAAGGACAGGCTGTCACCGTGGGCACGATCGTAGTCCGCGGCGTGCCGTCATACAAGGCAGGGATGAACGTCAAGGGCCTGGGCACGCTGTACGCGGTGCGCGCCGGCAAAGTACATTTTTCCCGCAGGAAGACGGCCACGGGCGCGTATCATACGTACGTGAATGTCGTGTCCTGAAAACCCGCGTTCAAACGGAACAGACCCCCGCGCACGCCGGTATTCCAACCTGAAGTATTCCTGCGTCATCGCCGACACGATTCTATCGCTGGTTTTCCTTTTTGTGCTCGCTGCAAGCGGTTTATCCCTGCGTATCGCGCAGTGGAGTCAGTCTCTGTTTGCCTGCCGCGCGTGTGCAGTCGGGGCATATCTCGTTGCCGCGTCGTGTCTGGCATATCTGGTCAGCGTGCCGCTGCACTATTACTCTTCCTTCGTCATTGAGCACCGTTTCCACTTTTCGCGTCAGTCGTTCGGGGCGTGGGCGCGCGACCAGGTGAAGGCAGGCGCGCTTTCCCTTGCGCTCGGATACGCCGCGCTGATGACCTTTTATTGGATTTATGCCCGGAGTCAGGCGTGGTGGCTGCCCGTCGCCGGAGTCTGGATACTCTTCTCCCTGGTGCTTGCGCAGCTGGCCCCGGTCGTCATCATTCCTCTTTTTTTCAAACAGACACGGCTGAGCGATGAATCGCTGCGCGAGCGGATCATGACGCTTGCGCGGAAGATGGAATTTGGCCTGTTTGACGTCTTCGAGATAAATTTCAGTTCGAAAACGGTCAAGGCCAACGCCGCCATGACGGGATGGGGCATGACGCGGCGCGTGCTGCTCGGCGACACCTTGCGCGGGCGTTTCACGCACGACGAGATCGAGGTGATCCTGGCGCACGAATTCGCGCATTATAAATTCCGTCATATCCTAAAAACAATCGCGTACAACGGCATGCTCTCGCTGGTTCTTTTCTATCTGGTTGCCAAAACGAGCGCTTGGCTCGTAGCTGCCTGGGGATACGCATCACTTGCGGATCCGGCGGCGCTGCCGGTATTGGGAATCTACGCGAGTGTCTTCGGAATCGTGACGCAGCCGCTGGCCGCGTATATCAGCCGCCGTTTCGAGAGGCAGGCCGACCGCGCGGCGCTGGCAGCTACCGGCAACACTCAGGCGTTCATATCCGCCATGGAGAAACTCGCCGACCAGAATCTCGCCGACCGCAACCCGCATCCGCTGATCAAATTCTTCTTCTTCACCCATCCTCCCATCTCCGAACGTATCGCTTTAGCTCAGAAGATCTAACATAAGATTGGCTGCGCGAGCGCACACATCCACCGGCCATCTCTTATGGCCGGTGCTAGCGCTGAAAATTTCGCCGATAGTTTCTCACACTTCCTCGCCTGGAGCAGTGGACGGATGCCTGCGCATGCTTTCCTTTTCGCGGACGCTTGCCCCGCCCCTGCGAGGCGGGGCTGCGCTCGACTC
>CAZDUF010000200.1:0-1705 GCA_964508555.1 uncultured Planctomycetales bacterium | reverse complement strand
CTAACACTCAAACAAGTAAATACCAAAAAAAATCATCACTCGCAATACTTCGGGAATAATCTTCGGCCCGGATACGCCGCCGATACGCGCATCGGAAAGGAACACCTGTCGGACTGCGGCAAGCCACCCGGCAGAGGCAACGATATCGTCGTCGATAATGCAGACGATATCGGCTTTCGACTCCTGCCAGCACAGATTCCGTGCCTCGACAATACCTTTCCTTTTCTGATGGACGCACCGCACGTTCAGATGCGGGAAGGCTGCGCAGGCGCGCACAGCCTCTTCTTTGTCGCCGCCGTTTGCCACGACAACCGTGAAATCCGTATACGTCTGGCGGCCGAGAGACTCAAGACACCGTTTCAGGTCGTCGACGCGGTTGTACGTGGGTATGCCGACTGAGAAAGTGATTTCCTGCGCCATGAATTATGCCGAAGCGGATGTGCCGAACGTCGAGCACACGATACCGCAGACCGTGGCAATCCCTTTAACGCCGTAGAGCACAAAAAGCCCCAGCAACAGGAACGGATGCGTGAGCGCGCGTCTGGTGAAATAGGTCCTGCGCGGCGCGCTGTGATGCAAAACCAGGTTCGGGAAACGTTTCAACGCCGGGATGTAATAGAAACCGTAGCGGAAAAACTTGCGCGCCACGTGGGCGAACGTCCTGGTCTCATAGTGGTAGATCGGCGCGTCGATAAACTTGATACGCGCGCCCATACGGTTGATTTTCAGGTTGATGATGGCAAGCTCGAACGTGATCGGAGGATTGTCGAGGAAATCTATCTTTCGCACATACTCCATCTTGAAAAATCGCGGCTCGGCAGTGCCGTGGATGGGGTCGTCGTCCTCCTCTGAATGGAAAATCCACTTGTCGTAATTGATCAGGCGCTCAACGAACATCTTCCGCGAGCTGATCTTGGAACGCTCGAAATGCGTGACGCCGTCATATCCTTCATCCTCGCACACGCGCACGCTGCGCGCGATGGTCTCTTTCGCGATAATCTGGTCGGAATCAAGGAACAGGACGTATTTTCCCCGGGCGATATCCACGGCCTTCTGCCGCGCAAGGGCCAGGCTTTCGGCATCGAGAATCCTGTCGGTGAAGGCCCTGGCTATTGTTTTGGTCGCGTCTTTACTGAACGAATCGGCGATGATAATCTCAATGTCTTTATACTCCTGGTCCCGTAACGCGGCAAGACATTCCTGGAGCGTTGCCGCCGAATTATAAGTCGGCACGATAACAGAGACAAGCGGATTCATCGCACTCCTTTCAGTATATGACGAAATGCCGCAAGAATGGTATCAAGATCTGCTCGGGTCAGGTACTGGTGGCATCCGATGTACAATCCATGCTTGCCGATATATTCCGCGTTCGGCAGCCTGCCGAGGTAACGCTTCTTCAGATGCGCGTATGCCGGCTGCTGCGTGGGAATGCAGCCGAACAAAGGACGCGTCTCAATTCCCTCCTGCTCGAGCTCCTGCCGCAGTGTTTTTCGGCTGATCAACCCCGGCTTTCTAATCACCAGCGGATACGCCAGATAACTCACCGCCGGATCGTACAGCGGCAGCTGCAGAATATCCGCGAACCCAGCCAGGCCGTCATTCAGATACCGCACGTTCTCCTGTCTCCTCATCAGAATCTGTTCGACTCTGCCGAGCTGCGTTAACCCGAGCGCCGCCTGAAATTCCATGGTCTTGAAATTAAAGC
>CAZDUF010000199.1:0-1739 GCA_964508555.1 uncultured Planctomycetales bacterium | reverse complement strand
ATTGGTCGTTTGAGCTGACGTGGTATTCCTGGAGAAGGGTTTTCAGGCGTGCGTCTTTGGCTTCGGGATCCTGGCCGACGAGTAAGTACACCATACTGATGCTGCAGTCCTGCTTTCGGAAAGAGAGGGCTTGGCTTACCAGTCTTCGACGACGCGCTCAACCACGCGCCGCGCAAGATCCGCAAGCGCCGTGTTGACCGCGGATACCTCCGATTGAGCCTGGGCTCCGGAAACGAAATAGGTGGTGTCGCCGGTGAAACTCCCCTCGGTCCAGAGGATCCGGCCCGTCGCGGTATCCTTCAGGGATATGTTCACGATGATATTGATGCGGTATTCGGAGATGTCGTCGTTGTCGGTGTAGCGCACCGGATCCTTCTTGAACGCCACGAGCTCGCCGGTCAGGACCAGATCCGCCTTCTCGAGGGTTCCTGGACGAAGGTTGCCGTCCAGAAGGAACCTGTTCACCAGGGCGCGGGTGATTTCCGTCTCAAGCCCGGGCCGGTACAGCCGAAAACGCGTGTCTGTCTCGCTGCTGAAATCGATTCTGTTCACGAACGGCTCGACGTACACGGTGCGGTAATGCGTGCCGACCATGGAGCGCGTGGTGTACCCGCAGCCCGCAAGGCACGCAGCCGCGTAGACGAGCATGGGAAATACTGCCCGCGCCGGGAGAGCGAATGTTCTCATGACGATTCTCCCATGATAGTCAGGCGCTCCAGCGCCTTGGATGCCCAGTCGCTGTCCGGCAGATCGTCGATGATCTGCTGGTAATAGATTCTCGCGGCGTCGAACTTCCTCTGCTTCTCGTAAAACCGCGCCACCTCGTAATTGTTCTCGGCCTCCTGGAAGCGTAAACGCTCGGCATTCGTGCGCGCTTTATCCGTCAGCTCGGACGCGGGATAGTCGCGCGCGAATGACTGGAATTTTGTTTTTGCCTCCTTAAACGACGACGGATCGTACGCCGGCCCGCGCGACACCGCGGCAAGACATTCGGCAATCTGGAACTGAGCGGGAGCGACCCATTCGGAATCCGGATAATTCGACACCACGCGGTTGAAGGCGTCGTTTGCCTCGTAATATCTCTTCAGGTCTTTGAGTACCACGCCGAGTTTATACTGCGCCCGTGCTGCCAGCGGCCCGTAGGATGAATTATCGACAACCTTGGTGAGGATCTCGACTGCCGGATGTTCGGACACCGTGGCGCGCGCGCCGCCCTCTTTCTCAAGGTATTTCTCTGCCAAAGAGAACTCCCGCTCTATAATTTCCTGCACCCGCTCGGAAAAGGGATACTTCTCCACCACCTTCTGATATTCCCTGAACGCCTCGACGTACCTGGCGCGCTCTTCCTCGATGCGGCCGAGGTAATACTGGCTCTCCGCCGCTTCGGCTGCCTTCGGGAACCTGCGCAGCAGCTTCCTGAACTCCGAGCGCGCCTGCTCGAACTGCATTGACTCGAAAAGTTCGCGCGCGAAAGCGAACTGCTCATCAACGCCGCCGCGCACCTCTGTCTTGGGATTGACCCATTTCTGCGTCTTGGGAGTCCATATCCAGTACGCGCGGGCATCCGTCGCACAGATGAACACAAGCAATAGCAGCACAACGATTTTCCGGCCTAAGTGTCTGCGAATCATAGCAGTTAACTCTAGCACATCCGCGCATAGTTGTCAACTGACGCTGGGAAGCTGTGATGTTACTATGCCAAAATGTTAATAATAATTACTAAGCGAAAATGTTAATTT
>CAZDUF010000198.1:0-1745 GCA_964508555.1 uncultured Planctomycetales bacterium | reverse complement strand
CGACGTCGACGATTCGATCGATTATCTGATCCAGCTTTTCCTGACCGATTATCGCAGGAATTATCTTAACGGCAGGGAGGGAACGCTTTATCTCTCGCAGCTGTTTTCCTGGTACGAGAAGGATTTTCTGTACCGTCAAGGCATGAGTATCGTTGATTTTGTGATCCCGTTCATGGCAGGTCAGGCGCGCAAATACCTGGAATGGAATAGAGGTTTACCGGTCAAGTACATGCCGTTTGACTGGTCGTTGAACACCGCATAAAGGAGAGGTTGATCGGACATATGCGTACTCGCATTCATATGCTTGCCGAAGCCGGGCAAAGCGCTTGGCTTGACAACATCAACAGGCCGCTGCTTGAGAGCGGCCGGCTCAACGCGATGATTGCAATGGGTTTACGGGGATTGACCTCGAATCCCACGATATTCGAGAAGGCGCTCTCCGGTAGCGCCTATGATAAGGCGCTTAACGACTGTGTGCGCCGGGGTATGTCTGCGTTTGAGATCTACGACGAACTGACCGTGGCCGATATACAGGCAGCTGCAGACGCGTTCCTGCCCGTGTACGAATCGACCGCGGGAACAGACGGTTACGTGAGCCTCGAGATCAATCCGCTTCTGGCGCACAGGACCGAAGAGACGATTTCCGAAGGCAGGAGGCTGGCGCGGAAAGTCTGCCGGCCGAACCTCATGCTCAAAGTCCCCGCGACGGACGAGGGCTTTCCCGCGATCGAGCAATTCCTCGCTGAAGGTTTGAACGTCAACGTCACGCTGATTTTCTCCTCTCAGCAGTATGAGGATACCGTGGCAGCGTATCTGAGCGGCATCAGCCGTTGTATCGCAGGAGGCAGGGATCCGGGCCGGGTGCGTTCGGTAGCCAGCGTTTTCGTGAGCAGGTTCGATACCGCGGTCGATGCCATGCTTGAGACGATGGCTGTTGATACCGGCGCCCGTGATACGCTCCTGGGGCTGCAGGGTACTGCGGCCGTGGCTCACATGAGCCGTATCTACGAGTTGTTCCGCGCGTCTTTTGCAAGCCCGGAGTTCGTCCGTCTGCAGAAGGCGGGGGCTGCCGTGCAGAGAGTGCTCTGGGCGTCGACAAGTACCAAAGATCCGCGCTACAGCGATATTAAATACGTCACGGAACTTGTGGCTCCGGATACGGTCAATACCATGCCACAGGCGACGTTCGAAGCGTTTCTCGATCACGGCAGCGCCCAGTCTTCTCTCGGTGAGCGCAGCCGCCAGACCCTCGCCGCGCTCGAGCGGTTGCGCGGGTATGGTATAGATATAGAGACCATCGGGATGCATCTCCAGCGCGACGGCGTGCAGAGTTTCGTGAGATCGTTTGAGGCTTTGCTGGCATCGATAGAAAAGAAGGCGGCACAGGTTCAGCAAGTAAGATAGAACAGTCAAAGGCATGACACCCGAGCCCATGGGATGGCTCGGTGCGCACTTGTGTGCAGAGTTCGAAGGAGGAATGATCGATATGTCACGAATGTTCAAATGCGTGTTCTGTGTTTTTGTCTGCGTTCAGTTGTGCGGGTGCGCGCTGCTTCTGGTGGGAGCGGCAAGCGGAGGCACGGCGCTCTGGCTTGCGGGAAAACTCCAGCGGGAATTCTCTGCGCCGCTGGACGCGACGTTGTCCGCGACCGAGCAGGCCGTGTCCTCGCTCAGGCTGACTGTCGTGAAGACCACGGTTAAGGAAGAGGTGGCGCAAATCATCGCGACCTACTCCGACGGCAGGC
>CAZDUF010000197.1:0-1808 GCA_964508555.1 uncultured Planctomycetales bacterium | reverse complement strand
GATCATGCGTTCTCCTTTTGGCTCGAGGTGCCGAGAGAGCGTAACGCCGCCTCCCGCATCACGCTGACAGGCGCGTCGGCGCCGGTGAAATGTTTGAATGATAACGCCCCCTGATGCACGAGCATGCCGAGGCCGTTGGAAATGCGCGCCCCGGCTTTCTGGGCTTCTTCCAGGAGTCTCGTGCGGATGGGATTATAGATCAGGTCGTAGACGAATAAACGTTTATGCAGGTCGCCGGCGTCGATCAGACAGGGATCCGTTGCTTTCAGGCCGACGGGAGTCGCATTGATGAGAATATCCGCGCGTTTGAGGCCGAGATCCGCGACGCTTTCCGCCGCTGCAAGGGGAAACCGGGGAAAAATATCGGCGACCATAGACACAACGCTATCAACCCTGGCGCGGTCGGTATCATAGAGCGTGATATGCGCTGCCTTTGCTCCGGCAAGCGCGTAGACAAGCGCCCTGCCCGCGCCGCCGGCGCCGAGGATAACAACGCGCGCGCCTTTCGGATCGATCTTATTCTCTTTCAGATCTTTCAGGAAACCAGGGATATCGGTATTGAACCCGCACCAGCGGCCGTCGCGGCGGACAATGGTATTGACCGCACCGACTTTGGCAAGGACGCGCGATTCCTGCGGCAGTTCGACGTGCTCGAACACTCTCTCCTTGTAAGGAATGGTAACATTCAGTCCGCGGATGGCGGTGGTATTGAGCTGCGACAAGAAAGCGGATATCTCCGCCGGAGGAACTTCGAACAGGCGGTACTCCGCGTCGATCGAGAGTGCCTTGAACGCCGCGTTATGCATTGCCGGCGACACGCTGTGTTTGACCGGATATCCGATAAGTCCGTAGAGTGCTTTCATTGTGTATTCGTTACTGCGAGTGGGCAAACCCTTCGTCATTGCGAGCCCGCCACAGATTCAATGGCGGGCGAAGCAATCTCACCACTTCAGCAATTCCTTCGGGCCGCGTATGCAAAATACATAAAATACTTCCTCCAGGATTCTGGCGTTGACTTAAAACTATTGTCGCAGTAGAAATAATCGACCAGTGCTTCGCGCACGCGCGCGACTTCCTTGAGTTTCGTGTATCCTTTGGTACAGTCGAGCGTCAAATCAAGCAGTTCAAGCGCCCGATCCGCGGCCATCCGGGAATACTCGGGATCATTCTTCTCCCGCCACTTCAAAGCCCGCTCAACCTCGCTGCCCACGTGCGCCAGCTGTTCGACCAGCGGCATTTTCTGCCATCTGCCGGCAGCGAGTTCCTTGTGCTGAATCATTATCGGGCTACCCTTTTTTCGACTACTGCGATGATTTTTCCGCGTATTGCTTCGCTGTCAACTCCGCGGCTGAAATTATTGTGCGACGGGCGGACGTTAATCATGGAGTCGTATTCGATAAAATCCGCTCCCTGTTTTGCCGGATACAAATTGATACCCCAGAGATGCAGTTGCTTCGACCCGTCCTCGAGTAACATCCCTTCAAGGTCGGAATGAAGTTCCGAATAGACGGCGAGCAGCTCTCTCTCGATATCGACCACAGCCTTCACCAGGCTGCTGAAGTTCGTAGCTGCCATCTCCTGCAATTCGTCAACTGATATACTTTCCCTTACGATTTTCATCTTTCAACCGTCATTGCGAGCAATCTTAAGTAACATCAGGCGCGGCCCGGCAGGGACATTCCTCGCAGGAACGCTTGCTCGCCCCAGCGTGCGCGGCTATGCAGAGGCATAGCTGCGGCTGCGCTCGGCTCCGGCCTCGCTCGTCCGCTGAGATATTGAGTCGTCTGGATGGCGGACACCGTGCTCGC
>CAZDUF010000196.1:0-1827 GCA_964508555.1 uncultured Planctomycetales bacterium | reverse complement strand
CCTTGGCCTTCTGCAGAAGCTCTTCCTGAGTCAAATTACGCAAATCTTTGATCTTCATGCGTGCGTCCTGGTAGTCCTCGTGACGAATTTCACTTTGATGGGAAGCTTGTACAGCGCGAGCCTGAAACAGGACTTCGCGTAATCCTCGGGGATCCCGCCGAGCTCGAACAATATCTGTCCGCGCTTGACGACCGTCACCCAATGATCGATGTCTCCCTTGCCCTTGCCCATACGGACTTCGGCGGGTTTCTTGGTGATCGATTTATCGGGAAACACGCGGATCCACATCTTGCCGCCCTTATGCAGCTGACGGGCGAGAATGACGCGCACCGCTTCGATCTGCGTATTCTTGATCCAACAATTCTGCAGGGCCTTCAAACCGTATTCGCCGAAGGATATCTCGGCACCGCGCGTGGCGACGCCGCGGCGCGTTCCTTTGAGCGACTTGCGGTATTTGACTCTCTTGGGCATTAAGACCATGGCTTTACCTTTACGATTGCTTCGGCGCCTCGGTCGGAGCCGGCTGCTGACGCGGCCGCGGCTGCTGACGCGGCTGTGCGGGCGCTGACGATGCCGCTTCGCGCGCGAACGCGGCCTGACGGCCCAATATCTCGCCCTTGTAGATCCACACCTTGACGCCGATCAGACCGTATGTGGTCAAGCTCTCGGCAAAACCGTAGTCGATATCGGCGCGGAGCGTCTGCAGCGGCACTTTCCCGTTCTTATACGTTTCGGTTCGGGACATCTCCGCACCGTTCAGGCGTCCGGAACAGGTCACGCGCACGCCTTTTGCGCCCGCATTCATGCTCTGCTCCATCGCGCGCTTGACCGCCCGCCGAAAGGCGATACGTTTCTCAAGCTGCATCGCGATATTCTCGGATACCAGTTGCGCGTCGAGTGAAGGGTTCTTTATTTCCTCGATATCGATCGACACCTCGCGGTTGACGAGCGTGTGCAGATCCTCGCGCAGGCGCTCGATATCGGCCCCATGCCGGCCGATGATGATGCCGGGGCGGGCGGTCAGGATGCGGATCTTCACTTTTTCCGCGAGCCGCTCGACGAGAATCCGCGATATAGCCGCCTGCTTGAAGCGCGACTTGATCACCTTGCGCAGTTTATGATCCTCGATAATGTAGGCGGCGTAATCTGCGGGCTTGGCGAACCACCTGCTGTTCCAGGTCTTGATGAACCCGAGCCGCAATGCAAAGGGATGAACTTTTTGCCCCATTAACGTGCCTCCTTCAGATCGAGTTCAATACGTATGTGCGAAGTCCTCTTCACGATGGAGGACGCTCTGCCGAATGCCGCGGCCTTGTACCGTTTCCACATCGGCCCGGTGTTGCAGACGGCTTTGGACACATACAGTTGGTTCGCGTTAAAACCCTTAACCTTGGCGTTTGCCACGGCCGATTTTAACACCTTGGAAAGAAACTCCGTCGCCCGTTTATTCAGCAGCCGCACGATATGCTCGGCCTCGACAGCATCCTTGTTGCGGATCAGTTCCAGCACCTGCGAGACCTTGGTCGGAGATATTCTCAAAAATTTACCTTCTGCTCTGGCAATCATGGCTATTACGTCTTCTCCGGCGCCTTCTTGGCCTTCACGCCGCTGTGTTTGCGGAACGTCCGTGTCGGAGCGAATTCTCCCAGTTTGTGGCCCACCATGTTCTCCGTCACGAATACCGGAACGTGCTTCCTGCCGTCATGAACGGCGAACGTCAAACCCACGAATTCCGGCGTGATCGTGGATCTGCGCGACCAGGTCTTAATCGCCTGGCGCATTCCCGACGAACGCGCCCGCGTTACCTTCTCCAAGAGCTTCTCATCG
>CAZDUF010000195.1:0-1887 GCA_964508555.1 uncultured Planctomycetales bacterium | reverse complement strand
CGCGCGGCGGGAAGAGAGAGCGTGGATTTTGCGGATGCCTGACGCTCGGATATCCCTGACCACATCTTCGTTGTGCACGATGTCGCCGAGCATGTACACCGGCTGTTCGCTCGAGCGCGCGAGGTCCTTGGCTATGGTAATGGCGCGTTTGACCCCGAAACAGAATCCCGCGGTTCTGGCCACGTTTATTTTCATGCCTGTCTCGCAGTATTACCCAAAAGGATGCCGGGCAGTGTTGCCAGTTTTCTCCTCAAGGGCACGCTCGCTCTGCGGCTGAACACGTCGTAACCGGAGCGCACGATCTCGTCGAGGATTGCCTCATACCACACGCCCATGCTTTGAGCCACGATGCGGGCACGCCGGCTGGCGAGCAGAGGAATGCCGGCGCGGGCGCGGGAGTAATACGCGCGGCAGCGCTCGATCTGACATGACACGAAATCCCTGAACCCCTGCGACAGGGCTCCGCGCATGATGTCCTGCTCGGTGACTCCGAATTTCTTTAATTCATCTTGCGGAAGATATATCCTGCCGCGGCAGCTGTCTTCCTTGATGTCTCTGAGAATATTCGTGAGTTGCATGGCAATGCCCATGGATACCGCGCATTCCGCCGCTTTCCGCTCATTCCGGGCCCCGAATATTTTCACCATGATAAGCCCGACGACGCCCGCTGCCCGGTAACAGTATTCGTACAGAGCGTTGAAATCGGTATAGCGGTTCTGCTGCGTATCCAAGCGCATGCCCTCGAGCAGGGTAAAAAAGTAGTCTTTCGGGATCGCGAAAGACTGCACTGTCTCTCTGAATGCGCAGAACAGGGGATTGTCCAGATGCCCGGTTCCGTAAGCACCTTCGATACTGCGGCGCACCTCATCCAGACGCTGCGCAGGCGCGCCCACGGCCGTTGCCGTGGCCGCGGCGTCAACACTCTCATCAGCGATGCGGCACACGGCATACACCGCGTACGCGGCACGGCGGGAGCGCGCGTCAAGAAACCGGGAGGCGGCATAGAACGTCCCGGCATAGTGCCGGGTAATTCTTTGCGCCTCCCGGAATCCGTCATCCCGCACGCTTATTTCCTTTTGAGGATGTCCCTGATTTCCGCAAGCAGCAACTCTTCATTGGAAGGAGCAGGCGGCGCGGCAGGCTTGGCCGCTTCTTTTTTCTTGAAGGAATTCATGGCCTTGATCATCATGAAGATCGCAAAGGCGACGATAATGAAGTCCACGGTGGTTTGGACGAACTTACCGTAATTCAAGGTAACCGCTTCGGAGACGGCGCCTGTTGCCGCGTCAAGCTGGGCGGTTTTGAGCGTGATTTTCAGGTCGGTGAAATTGACGCCGCCGAGAAGCAGCCCGATGGGAGGCATGATGACGTCGGAGACAATAGATGAGACGATTTTGCCGAAGGCGCCGCCGATAATGATACCGACAGCCATGTCCACGACATTGCCTTTCATGGCAAAGTCCCTGAACTCTTTGAGCAGTTTCATGATGTCCTCCTGATGATTGACCGGACTCCATTGTCCGGCAGGCCTATTATACACCTGTGAGGACGTGTCTTGTCAACAGCACATTCTGATTATACAATACAGGTATGTCTAGGTATATGCTTGTGCTTGCTGCCGCGGGGGTTCTGCCTCTGGTGTTAAGTTTCTATCCGCCGTTACGGTTCTACCGTGACCGGAGGCAGCTTATCATCACGTTGGCCCTTACCGTTGCCGTTTACGGGACGTGGGACAGTATTGCGGTGGCGCGCGGGCATTGGTGGTTCGATCCGCACTCGGTCTGGTTGGGGCGAGTCGCAGGTTTACCGATAGAAGAAGTCCTGTTTTTCGCGGTCATCCCGTTTTGCTGCATATTTACCTGGGAAACGGTCAAATATTTCCGCCCT
>CAZDUF010000194.1:0-1898 GCA_964508555.1 uncultured Planctomycetales bacterium | reverse complement strand
CTCAGCCGTTTCCGTGTCCACCACTTTTGCCTCAGGAGGTTCAAGCAGAAGCCAGTTTACTTTTCAAGGCGAAGCGGATATCTACACGGTGAGTCCGGATGATTTGACCGATAACGCCGTGCATTCGTATTACGTGAACGCAAATGGTGATCTGATTCGCGAAACAAACGGAGCGCTTGCGGAAGTTCTTGTTGAGCACAGGTTTTCACCGGTTCTGGTCTTTACATATACTGCTGGCAACGAGCCGAACTTCATGACCGTTACCATAACCGCCACCAGTCAGCGCCAGCCGGCAGGGGGATCACGCACGATATCGAAGACGTTTCCCATCCGGCTCTGGTTCGTCGACCTGGTCGCTTAAACGCCATGCTGTTAATCGTCATTTCTTTTATCATCTCGCTGGGCCTGCTTTTGGGCGGATTCATCGGGTTTGTCCCGAATCTGCAGAGAAACATCGAGAGCGACCTTGAGCGTAGGGTCATATCGAACACCCATCTTGCCTCCATGCAGTACGGCCAGATCGCGCTGCGCGCCGGGACACTGACCAACGGAGGCACGACCGGCAGGGCTTTCGTGTATCCGCCGCGCGTGAATTGCTCGAGCGCGTCACCGACCTCCTGCGCCTCGATGAATATCACGCCGACTGCGGATCAGTATTTATTGTCTGAAAACGGGGTGGCAAAGTCGCGCGTGTATTCGGTTTTGTCTTATCAGGTGATAGGTGCTGACCCCGAACCGAAGTTGTCCGTAAACACGACCATCCAGGGACTCTAATCCCACATCGCACTCATGAAAATCACTGTCATCGGAGCAGGTAATGTCGGGAGCCTGACTGCGCTGCGGCTGGCTCAGGAAGACGTCGCCGAGATCGTTCTGGTCGATGTCGTCCGGGGAATCGCCCAAGGCAAGGCCTTTGACATGCAGGATGCCGCATCTCTGGTGAAAACGCCGTACGTGATCGGAGGGACACAGGACATAGCTGAAGTCTCCGGTTCCGAAATCGTCATTATGACCGCGGGACTTGCCCGAAAGCCCGGGATGACCAGGGAAGAACTCCTGCACAAAAACGCGCAGATCATGCGTGAGGTGTGCCGCGCGATTAAGGAACACGCTCCCGAGGCTGTCGTGGTTGTCGTGACCAATCCGCTCGATATCATGACGAATTATTGTTTGCGAGAAACGGGTTTCCCCTGGCACCGGGTTATCGGCATGGGCGTAAGCCTTGACGCCGCGCGTTTTGCCAATATCATCGCGCGGGAACTCAGGATTCCTGCGACGGACGTTGACGCCTGCGTGATCGGCAGCCACGGAGAAGGAATGATGCCGCTTGCGCGTTGTACGACCGTCAATAATATTTCACTCGATGAACTGCTGCCGGAAGACACAGTTCAGTCACTGATAACCAGGACGGTGAACCGGGGCGCTGAAATCGTTTCGCTGCTCGGTTCGGGAAGCGCGTATTTCGCGCCGTCGGCAGCCGCAGCCGCGCTGGCGCGCGCCATAGCCAGGGATGAAAAAAGGGTTATCGGTGTGTGCGGATTGTTGAAGGGTGAGTACGGCGTGCGTGACGTCTGTATCGGCGTGCCTGCGCGTATCGGCAGGCGCGGGATCGAGGAAATCATCGAATTGCCGCTGAGTGAAGAAGAACGCGCGCAATTTGCCGCCTGCGCGGATAAGATCCGCGCGGCTGCCGCTTCGTTATAGGGGAAGCACCATGAAAGAATTCGACATCGCGATCATCGGCGCGGGATGGGCGGGTTTTAACGCAGGGCGCGCTGCCAGAACGCGCGGTTTGTCGGTGTGCATCATTGAGCGCTCTCAGGTAGGAGGGACATGCCTGAATCGCGGCTGCATTCCCACCAAGGCGCTGATTCGCTGCGCCAAGACGTATACTCTCT
>CAZDUF010000193.1:0-1968 GCA_964508555.1 uncultured Planctomycetales bacterium | reverse complement strand
GCGACGTCGGCCGCTGTCTGGGCATGGAATACGCGGATGTGGATAGAATCGCGAAAATGATCCCGCAGGAGCTGGGTGTCACGCTGGCTGACGCGCTCAATGAGCCGGAGCTCAAGAGCCTCTACGACTCCGACCAGAAAGTCAAGAAACTTGTCGATACCGCCAAAGGATTGGAAGGCTTGAACCGGCACGCCTCGGTGCACGCGGCCGGTGTCGTGATCGCAGATAAGCCGCTGGATAATTACATGCCGCTGTTTAAGACCGGCGACGGTCAGGTTACCTCAGGCTACAGCATGGGGAACCTGGAAAGAATAGGCCTGCTCAAGATGGATTTCCTGGGCTTGCGCACGCTTACCGTCATCGATGAAGCGATCAAGCTGATCAAGAGAACGCGCTCGCTCGACATCGATTTCGACCGCATGCGCATGGATGACCGTAAAACCTTCGAACTCTTCGCGTCCGCGCAGACCATGGGCGTGTTCCAGCTTGAATCTTCCGGCATGCGCGACCTCCTGCGTAAACTCGAGCCGACCCGCTTCGAAGATATCATCG
Organism: uncultured Planctomycetales bacterium; assembly: GCA_964508555.1. Lineage (GTDB taxonomy): Bacteria > Omnitrophota > Gorgyraeia > Gygaellales > Profunditerraquicolaceae > CAZDUF01. The sequence continues at coordinate 1,416 of CAZDUF010000193.1, read as the reverse complement.
CGCTGCTGGCACTGTACCGTCCCGGTCCGATAGGCTCCGGCATGCTCGACGATTTCATTAAGCGCAAGCACGGTACCGTGCCGATCCGCTACGACCATAAAAAACTCGAGCCTGTGCTCAAAGAGACGTACGGTATTATCGTGTATCAGGAACAGAACATGCAGATCGCTTCGGTACTCGCCAATTACTCCATGGCAGAGGCAGATCTCCTGCGCCGCGCGATGGCGAAGAAGAAGCCCGAGGAGATGGAGAAACACCGCGTCAAGTTTATCCAGGGATGCGTCAAAAACGGCATCAGCGAGCCCCTGGCAAAAAAAATATTTGAGCTCATCGAATACTTCTCGGGGTATGGATTTAACAAGTCTCATTCCACAGCCTACGCGGTCATTTCCTACCGCACCGCATATCTGAAGGCGAATTACCCCGTGGAATTCATGACCGCGCTCCTGACGTCCGAACGCGACAACACGGATAAGATCGTCGAGTATGTCAACGAGGCAAACCGTATGGGCATTAAAGTCCTGCCGCCTGACATCAGCATGAGCGACGTGCTTTTTACCGTTGAGGGGGAGAACAAGATTCGTTTCGGACTGCTCGCGGTGAAGAACGTGGGCTCCGGCGCCGCGGAATCGATCGTGTCCGAACGCCGCAAGAAGCCGTTTGCCTCGCTCGAAGACCTGTGCCAGCGCATCGACCTGCGTCTTGCAAACAAGAAGGTGCTGGAAAGCCTGATCAAGTGCGGCGCAATGGATGTGTTCGCAATGCCGCGCGCGCGCATGGCCGCGTCTCTGGAATCCCTGCTTGAGGCCGGACAGCGGCAGCAGAAGGATAAGGCAAAAGGGCAGTATTCTTTTTTTGACCAGGATTACGGTAACGGCGCTTTCAAGAAGGCGTCGTTTAACGCTCCCGATGTGCATGAATGGCCTGAGTCACAGGTATTGGGATTTGAGAAGGAGATGCTTGGTTTCTACGTCTCAGGCCATCCTTTGGCGCGCTATGCCCAGCAGCTCAAACGCTTCGCCTCGACATCAACCGCGACATTCTCCCGCCACAAGGACGAGGATGAGATAAAAATCGTCGGGTTGATCGCCAAGGTTAAAAACGCCCTCACGCGGCAGAAACAGGAGAAGATGTGCATCCTGAAACTTGAGGATCTCTACGGCGCGGTCGAGGTGCTTGTGTTTCCGCGCACCTATCAGGCAGTTGCCCGGTATCTTCAGCCCGGAACGGTTGTGCTGATTAAGGGGAAGCTGCAGTTGAAGGAAGAGCAGCCTAAAATTATCGCCAGCGATGCGTTGCCTTTTGACAACGTCTACCGGCTTATCCAGGGATTGAATATCGATCTCTCCGGCATCCAGCCGAATCTCTTTGAAACGCTCAAAGAAACGTTTGCTTTAAGCCACGGCACCGTCCCGA
>CAZDUF010000192.1:0-1968 GCA_964508555.1 uncultured Planctomycetales bacterium | reverse complement strand
CTTGAATACCGGTCCTTGCATTTCGTTGAGCGCAAGCAGCCCGCTTTTTCGCTTTTCAGCGTCCATCACCATGGTGCGGAATTTATAGAGCGTGAACACCCTGCCGTGCAGGCCCATGCGCTGCTGCCTGAAGAAAATGCTGCCGCGCGAGGTACACTTGATGGCGAGCGCAATCAGCGCAAACAGCGGACTCAAGACCACCAGCGACAGCCCGGACAACACCACATCAATCGTTCTCTTGCACACCAGATACCTAAACCTGTCCGAGGCATCATCGAAACTGATAAATGGCATGCCATCCAGGTCCTCGAGTTTGATACGGGAAAACTGCGACTGGAAATAATCAACCGCTATATGGACCTTCAATCCCAGGCGCTCGCAACGTGCCACTACCTCGTCGATCCGGTCTAACCAGGAGCGCGGAACGACAAACACCGCTTCATCGATCACCATGCTGCGCACGATCCCGTCGATATCCGCGAACGTCCCCAGCACCGGGAAACCCGACACCGTCTGACCGGTCTTCGCAGGATCCTCGTCGATCAACCCCGCGATACGATACCCCCAAGACGTCTGGGCACGAATGCGCTCGATGAAACGCTGCGCGCGGCGCCCTGTGCCGATAATCAACAGACTGCGGTAATTATATCCCTTGGAACGGTAGAACCGAAAGAACAGAATCACCCCTGTCTTGAGCACGGCAAGCATCACGCAGGACACCACAAACCCCAGCGTCGCCGCAAGCCTGCTGATGCCGCTCTCCTTGAGCAGAAACAACACGGACGCGAACATGAAAAAGCTCGAGAGCGAGGCATGGATAACGACAAGAATGACCGTGGAGATTTTCTTGGTGCGGAATGATTCGTACGCGCCCAGATAATAGAGCGATCCCAGATACAGGGGCAGCACGACGACCAGCACAAACACGCACTGCTCAAAACGCTGGAAGGAAAACGGCTCGCCACCCGCGGTAATACGCACCGCGGCAGCGATAGTAAACCCTGCGGCAATGACCGCGCCGTCCAGAAGAATCGCCATCTTCTTGAAAAAAGCCACGCGCTGCCTGATCATCCTTTAAAACTCCACCCTGATCCCGCCGCCGAAGAAATTCTTGGAATAAGCGCGGGATGAATCACTGGAATCTATCTGGGAATACCGGTAGTGACAGTTCACCGAGACGTCATCACTGACCGTGTAGGTCAGGCGCGCGCCCAACCCCGAGAGATCATCTTTGACTTTTGATACTTCGAATTCGCCTTCTCCGTAAAAAATTTCCGCGGAGGCATCAAGCCGGTTAGAGAGAGCGCGGCGCACGTCGAGATTCGCTTCCCAGCGGTCAAAGACGTCAATCACCGAAGCAGACGTCTCGTAACGCTTGGAGAAACCGATAGCGGCGCTGGAACGCTCGTCCGGCAGACTGGTCAGCTCGAGATTCACCAGCGGCCGGGTAATGTCGTTATCGTTGTACATATGAATAAAATCGAATCCCGCGAGCGCGTCCGCGTACAGATCACCGTAAAAATAATAACGCATGCCTGCGGCGGCGGTATTGATGAAACTGTTGAATCCGCCTTCAAAACCGCGGTGATGGAACTGGTAAAGCGCGGAGAGCGAAATGTGCGAGGTCAGGTCATAGTCGAGCTTGCCGCTGAAGGTATTCAAATATGAATCGCGCAGATCTCCGCGCGAGTAATCGTCGATGCCGTTGGTATATTGCAGCGACAGACCCGTGTACTTGTCGAGGTCATGGCTGGAGCCGATAGAGAAACGGTTTCGCAGGTAACGGTAGCGGCCCGGCTCCCTGCCGAACTCGTCGGCAAAATCCGACGGCTCCTCCGAATGGATGACGGTGTCGCCAACGTTCAGGCGCGTGTAGGCTGACATCTCGTAAAAAAGGTCGGCGGCAAGTTCCTGGGAAAAATGGTTAAAATTGGTGTACGTGGCATAGGCGTTATAGGAAAATCCGCC
>CAZDUF010000191.1:0-1981 GCA_964508555.1 uncultured Planctomycetales bacterium | reverse complement strand
AAACTGCCGATGATAACGTCGTGTTCCAGCGCCTGGATGAAGTGTCTGGAGCAGTTTTACCCCGACCTGATCGATAACGTCTCAACCTGCAAGAGTCCCATGTCGATGATGAGCGCGATGCTCAAGACCTATTTTGCTCAGAAGATCAAACACGACCCGAAGGACATCGTGAGCGTCGGGATCATGTGCTGTACCGCGAAAAAGTACGAGGCGGCCCGGCCGGAACTTGACGTCGGAGGCATGCGCGCCACGGATATCGTGGTGACGACGCGGGAGATTGCCTGGATGATCAAGTCTTCAGGGATCGATCTCATCCATATGAAGCCGGAACCGTTCGACAAACTGCTCGGCCAGTCATCCGGAGCGGGCACCATTTTCGGCGTGACCGGCGGAGTCATGGAGGCGGCGATCAGGACCGCATACGAGGTGTATACGGGAGAGACGCTGCTTGAGATCGAGTTGAACGATATCCGCGGATTTAAAGGCATCAAAGAGGGAACCGTGACGATCGACGGCAAGGAACTGCGCGTTGCGGTCGCCCACGGTCTGGGGAACGCCAACGAGCTGCTTGAGAGGGTGCGCACAGATCCGTCGAAATACCATTTCATCGAGATCATGGGATGTCCCGGAGGCTGTATCGGAGGAGGAGGCCAGCCGTACGCGGGATTGAACTCGATTCCACTGGACGAAGAAGCGCTGCGCAGGCGCGCCGAGGCGCTCTACGGCCTCGACAGGCAAAAGACGATCAGGAGAAGCCACGAGAATCCGGAGATCCAGAAAATCTATAAAGAGTTTCTGGGGCGGCCTCTGAGTCCGGTGGCGCATAAGCTGCTGCATACGCATTACAAAGCGAAAGAACCGCGCGGTATCGTGCCTGCCGATATCAAGGCGCGGTAATAAGAAAGGAAACACGGTCGTTATGAGCTCCGAGAAGGTACAGGAGGAAAAGAGAACAGTCCCGGCGTGCGCGTGCGCGCAGCTTCACGATGACCTCGCGTCGTTTATCGGCGAGGTGAAAAAGAAACCGTACGCGGATTCGTACCTCATCGCGGTGCTGCACAAGGCGCAGGAGATACACGGCTACCTGAACCGCGCGCTGATGGATCAGATTTCGGAAGCGATGGACATCCCGACGGCGCATATCTGGGGCGTTGCCACGTTTTATCATTTTTTCAAGCTCAAACCCCAGGGGAGGTACGTGATATCGGTCTGTCTGGGCACGGCCTGTTACGTCAAAGGCGCGCAGGAGGTGCTGGACGCGCTGAAAACCGAGCTGCACATCGAAATGGGTGAGACTACACCTGATGGAATGTTTACGCTCCAGGAGACCCGTTGTCTGGGTTCATGCGGTCTCGCGCCGGTCGCGATGATCAACGATAAGGTGTACGGAAATCTCACGGCGCAGAAGGTGCTTGAGGTGATCAAGTCATTCCGCAAAGCGGCAAAGTAATTTGCGGGTCCGTAAACTTTCTCTTTATGCTATAATAGGCAAAAGTCGTATAACAGCGGAGGAGGAGCATGGGAAAAAAGGTATTGATTATCGACGACGACGCGGACTTCTCGGAGGCGGTATCGACCCTGCTTGAGGCAAAAGGGTACGAGGTCGCTGCCGCGCCCAACGGCCAGGAAGGCGTCAAGAAGGCAAAGAGCAACGTTCCCGATCTCATTATTCTCGATGTCATGATGACGCACAAAAGCGAAGGATTTGACGTCGCCCGGACGCTGGCATCCGACGATTCGACCAGGGGGATACCCGTGCTCCTGGTGTCGGGGATCCGCAAAGAAATGAATCTGCCGTTTGGTTTTGAACCCGACAAGGATTGGCTGCCGGTTAAGGCAGTGCTGGAGAAACCGGTCAAGCCCGATGTGCTGTTGAAAACGGTGGAGGAGCATATCAAGTGAAATGAACGCTTGCCGTATGAAACGACCGAAGGGAGTAAACATACGGCAATGCGCGAATTTCATCCCGAGCCCGTAGGGC
>CAZDUF010000190.1:0-2013 GCA_964508555.1 uncultured Planctomycetales bacterium | reverse complement strand
CCGGCCGCGGCATGCACGACCGGGATTGGCTCGACCATGGGGATCTGCTCATCAGCGATACGGTGTCTGACTCGAGTATGGACGCGTTGATTCTCGACGCCTGTGTGCGGTATGATTTCTACCGCAGGTCTCTAGCGGAAGATCTCGACCAGTTCTCACTTGCGAGGGGCGACCGTGTCAAATTCGGGGTTATCGCAGGATATGCCTACCAGCGTTTTGATTACGATATGTACGATATTTACTACCAGACTGACTTGATATCCGGTCTTCAGGGTACGACGCAGCTTGCCGGAACACGCGTTCTGACCTACCAGGTTGAATACCACCTGCCGTACATCGGTCTTGCCGGCGATATCTCGCGAAGCAACTGGGGATTGGGCGCGGACATCAAGTATTCTTTTGTTCCGACTGGCAGCCATGAGGATAATCATCCTCTTCGCGCCAGTCCAACTGGCGAGGGGACTTTGACGGGATTAGCTGAGTATGACGATGGCAGGGCCTGGATGGGAAGCGTCCACGGATTCTGGAATTTCCGTCCTTCCTGGAAAGCGAAATACGGTTTTGATTTTACCGCGGCTGAGCTTGACGGAGACCATCACGATTCTACATACGATCCCGGATGGAATACCTGCATTGCAACTGAACTTTATCATGGTTTCATCTGGGGAGGGTTGGAATTTGCCTTCTAGCGCTGTATGCCACCATTGCGAACCTTCGGATAACCTGGAGACGCGCCTGGCTCTTTCGATCGCGTTTACGGTGCCTGTCGTGATTATGTCCATGGGGCACGCGGGTTTTCCATATGTCCAGGGGCTTCTCGCCGTGCCGGTCGTGTTTTGGGCAGGAGGCATCTTTTATAAGCGCGCCTGGCAATCCCTGCTTCTGCGCGCGCCGAATATGTTCACGCTCATCTCGCTGGGCGTGAGCGCTTCTTTTTTCTACAGCCTCTTCGCACTCTTTCTGAAGCACAGCGTCTATTTCGAAACCGCCTGCGTCATAACCACGTTGGTTCTGCTCGGCCAGATGCTCGAAGACCGCGCCCGCCGGCGTACCGGAAGTGCGGTACGCGCGCTCATGGAGCTTGCGCCGCGGACAGCGCGCCTCGTGAGGCCGTCAGGAGAAGATGAGGTCCCGATCGAGGAGATCCGTAAAGGAGATATGGTGCGTGTCCGGCCGGGCGAGAAGATTCCCGTCGACGGTATTGTTATCGAGGGAGATTCTCCTGTTGACGAGTCGATGATTTCCGGCGAACCGATGCCGGTGCATAAGGAGATTCAGGACACGCTCATTGCCGGCACTGTTAATCAAACCGGTTCCTTACTGATGCGGGCGGAAAAAGTCGGCTCAGAGACTATGCTCGCGCAGATCATACGCATGGTTGCTGAGGCTCAGCGTTCGCGCGCTCCGGTTCAGGCTCTGGCGGACAGGGTTTCTGCTGTTTTTGTGCCTTTTGTCATAACTGCCGCTGTCGCGGCCTTTGTGGTATGGCTACATGCCGGGCCGCAGCCGCGCCTGGGTTTTGCTCTCACCAGCGCTGTTTCCGTGCTCATCATTGCCTGTCCTTGCGCGCTCGGACTTGCCACGCCCCTGTCCGTTATGGTCGGGGTCGGACGCGCTGCGAGGTCAGGAATCCTGATCAGGAATGCGGAGGCCATGCAGCGCGCGCAGGAAGTCAGCTGCATTTTGATCGATAAGACCGGGACCCTGACCGAGGGTAAGCCTGCGGTAACCTCGGTCGAGCCTGCGATGGGCGTCGATCCTCATAAACTTCTGGAAGTGGCAGGGTCTCTGGAGAATCCCAGCGAACATGCCATAGGCCGCGCGATAACCGGTCATGCCATACGCAGGGATTTCGCGTTCGGAGCAAAGCGCGATATTCCCGGGGATTCGGTGATCCAGCCGGTGAGCAGTTTCGTTGCCGTGAGCGGCGCCGGTGTCATCGGCAGGATTCGCGGGGTCCTGTACCGGGTTGGCAAAGAGGCTTTCCTGACGTCAGCCGGCATTACCATACCC
>CAZDUF010000189.1:0-2033 GCA_964508555.1 uncultured Planctomycetales bacterium | reverse complement strand
GGCAAGCCCGTACGTCGTGTTGAAAATCCCGTATCCGGTGCCGCGCTTGCTGAATGACGTAATGTCGGCAATCGCGGAACGCATGATCGTTTCATGAATACCCATGATAATCCCCCAGCAGAGAATACCTGCCACGACAAGCATGCGGTTGGACGAGAACACGCACAGCGGCATGAGGATCGTCAGCGCGGGAATGACTGCCAGCACGTTCAAACCGCCATGGTGATTATTGGTGCGCGCTTTCAGCACGTCGTACAACTTGCCCGCCGCAAGAGCTGCTGCGGCGTCGATGCCCATGGCAATCGCGTAGTATAACGGAATCTGCGCGTCCGTCAGGATGCCGGCTGATTTGAAATGAAACGCCAGGAGAATAAACGTGCAGAAACCCAGGGTCGCGACGAACGTGAACAGCGTGTACAGCCAGAAAACCTTCGACAGTTTTTCTGAAGTGCGCGTGCGTTCCAGCGCTGCCGGATACGGCACCTTTTTGTAGGAGATGAAGAGGAAGAGCATCACCAGGAGAAACGGGATCCAGAGGAATGAGTATCCCCGTTGATAGGCGGCGAGGCCGATCCCTTCTTTTGCGCTGAGCATAAACAGCACGCTGAAGACAAGCGGCCCGGCGAACGCGCCGATCTGGTCCATTGCCTCGTGCAGGCCAAAGCCAAAACCCGTACCCACCTGCGAGCTCGCCTGCGAGAGGATCGTATCTCTGGCAGGGCTGCGGATGGCCTTGCCGATTCTCTCCATGATAATAAAGGCGGCGGCAACCTGCCAGATGCCGGCGAGCGAAAGCAGCGGCACGCTGATCATCAATCCGTAGCCGAGAAAGGTCAATAACCAATAGGATTTTGTCTTGTCGGAGAGATATCCCGAAATTAAACGTATGCCGTAACCCAGGAACTCTCCCAAGCCGGAGATAAACCCGAGCGTGACCGCGTTAACCGCAAGTAGCTTCAGATACGGGCCGTTGACGCTGCGCGCGCCTTCATACGCCATATCGCCGAAGAGACTGACTAATCCGAATAAGATGATAAGACTCAAGGCTTTTTTCTTGATTATGGCATCCATACGCATTCTCTTCTTACACAAAAAAATATTTTACCATACATTACCCCCCGCTGGAGCAAAAAAAACAGGCCGCGTGTGCGGCCTGTCAATTGACGCAAGGTGTGGCGCTTTCAATGGTTAACTCATAGTACGCAACCACTCCTGTATCTTTGACTCGATCTGATCCCTGACCTGGCGCGTGCGAACAAGTTTTTCCTCGTGCGTGCCCTGAAAGCTCGAGGGATCGGCAAAACTCCAGTGTATCCTCTGCAAACCACCGGGAAAAACCGGACACTTACCCGACTGCGACTCATCGCACACCGTTACCACGTAATGATAGCGTTTGCCCTGTTTGAAGAAATCGAATACGCTTTTGGTCAGATTCTGCGAAATATCAATCCCCGCTTCCCGCATTGCCTCGACGACCAGCGGATTCAGCGTGCCCGGCTGCAGCCCGGCACTTTCGACCTCAAACCGCTCTCCCCCGTGTTTTTTCAAGAAAGCCTCAGCCATCTGGCTTCGCGCCGAATTATGCACGCAGACGAACAGAACCTTTATCTTATTCATGCTCACCTCCAAATAATTTTTGTGTTCTCAAGCTAACCCTGACGAGCATCAGCATGACCGGCACTTCGATGAGGACCCCGACGACCGTGGCCAGCGATGCCCCGGACGATAGCCCGAAAAGGATTGTCGACGTAGCGATTGCCACCTCGAAATGATTACTCGCGCCGACCAGCGCTGACGGCGCCGCGTCCCGATACGACAGCTTCAGCCATTTCGCTGAAGCGTAGGTTATCGCAAAAATAAGGCACGTCTGGATAAACAGCGGTATCGCGATCAGGAAAATAATCTGCGGCTGGTTGATAATCAGTTCGCCCTTAAAAGAAAACAACAGGATCAGCGTGAGCAGCAAGGCCCCGATTGAAACCGGTGTCAGATAATGCAGAAATTTCTCCTCAAACCATTTGAATCCTTTTCTC
>CAZDUF010000188.1:0-2040 GCA_964508555.1 uncultured Planctomycetales bacterium | reverse complement strand
GTGGGATGTCCGCTCGTCCCCGCCAGGGGACGAGCGGACATCCCACGTCCCACTTCCCAGTGAGCACCCGCTAGGGTGCGAACGGACGTCCTACGTCCCACGGAACACCCTACATCGTATCCACAACCACCGTCACCTTCGAACCCTGCATACGCGCGACTCCCCTGCGGATATGAAAGCTTTTCTGATCTATGAACATGATTCCCGAGATAAGCCTGCTCACAATATCCTTGTGAAACAGGAGCAGTTCAAAAACCCCTGATTCACCCGGCAAGACGACGCTCTTTGCGGGACCTTCATACAGGACCTCGGATGATGTCAACGCCAAGACGTTAAGCTGCATATTTGTTCGCGGGTTATCGGGTCTGCGGGTCTGCGGGTCAACCCGCTAACTTGCGCACAGGCGCACACCGGCCATTCCGACTTGGCCGGGTGCCCGCAAACCCGCGAATCAATTAGGTCTTACCCTTTTCTTCCTCGCGCCCTTCTCCTTCCTCCGGGAACGCCGTATTCTTGGCATTCAGGAGTTCCTCCCTGGTCACGCGCGACTGGTGCAGCCAGGTGAAGAACAACACTCCGCCGAGGAAAGCGGCGAACACCACGATGATGAAGATCACGATCCAGGTCATGGTCTTGGTCGGAGATTCCGCCTTGATCTTGGTCTTTGAAAGCATCTCCGGCGACAGGGGACCGCCTGCGACAGCCATGATCTTTTCCATCTTGGCGATATCTTCCTTGATGGCGGCAATCGTGTCGAGGTTATCGCGGTAAATACCGATGTGCTGGGAGCGGCTGACATTCTCGTCGGCCTGGCTCGAAATGATTTCATCCAGTCGTGCGTAAATACTCGCGGCGATTTCGTTTGCCTTCTCGGCGTATTCGGTATCTTTGAGCCGCTCGGCGATACTTGAGGTACGGTCACGCAGGTCGTTCGTCATCTCCTGCGGCACAAACCATATGTCCTCGACTTCGATCTCAAACGACCTGATCTCAGACGGGCCGAGTTCGACGTTATCACGATACACATAATAGATGTTCTTCCCCTCGTCGTATTCGAGCTCAAGGCCGCTCAATTCCATCACGTCGCGCGGCCTGACTTCCTGCGGCAGATACGTCTTGACCTGAACAACTTGCGTCTTGGTCTTGGACGGGTTAACCGCGATCACGCGGAAGCGCACGCTGCCCGGTAACAGCGCGGTCGAGACGATCGGCGAATCGACGCCGCCGAACTTCGCTTCGAATATCTGCAGTAATATCTCGACGACGCTCTTGACCGCTTCCGTTTTTGAACGCACATCTTTCATTGCCGGCGATTCGGTCAGCGCCTGCTCAAGAAGTTCCTGAAAATCAAAACCTTCCTCGACGCCGAGAGCCTTGAGGCGATCGGCGAGCTCGTTCAACGCGCTTGAAACCTCGCCGGCTGTCTTTTCTCCCGCACCGAGCGCCTCAGGCAATTCTTCGACAGAATCCTTCAAATTCTTCAGTGTCAGCGCGATATTAATGTTATCTTCCGACGTGATGGCAGCCTCAACCGCCTTAATCGCATCGAGCGCCTTCTTGGCTGCGCGCTCCGCTTCAGGAGCCGCCGAGGCAAGCCCTGCGATCGTGGTCATGGACATGGATTCGACGACGCCCGATCCCGAAACAAGACCGCCGGTCACCACGCTCTCGGACACAATATAGGTATAAGCTTTGCCGACGTCAAAACGAGAATCCGCGGTAAAGGTGTAAGTATATAAGCCTTCCGTCGCCGACTCGGTAAGGAAGACGTCGCCGATAATCACGTCATTATCCCAGCTGTAGATATTGAGCATAGGCAGCGTGCCGGGATATCCCTGCACCGAAATCGTGATTTCGTCGCCGGTCAGCGCGGGATCAGGCGAGACGCTCGCGCTCCAGGAATACTTCTTAGCCGTAGCCTGCAGGAACTCAGCAGCGGCAGTAGCCTGTTCGCTAGCATTCAAGGTCTGGTTGGCGCCTGCCTGCAGCTGCTCGATCGCGGCGAACGTCCTGACCTCGAAACTGGTCAAGGTGTCATTG
>CAZDUF010000187.1:0-2050 GCA_964508555.1 uncultured Planctomycetales bacterium | reverse complement strand
GCCGTATATCCCCCACACGCGGGCGAGGGTTATACTTAAGCAGAGATTGATGATCCCCTCAATCGGGTTGACGATGGAGAAATAGTGATGTTTGGAAATGCCGTAGAGCAGGCCCGTGGTCGGACTCTGCATGAGTTCGAAGATCCATCCGCAGGCAAGGATCAGCATCACGACGTAGCTTGTATCGAATTCCGGCCCCATCCAGCGGCTGATAAAAGGTTTGCCGTAGAAAATGATGCTTGACCCGATACACAGCGATACGATAATCGAAAAACGCGTGATATCGAGGAAACGCTCCCTAAGCAGGGCGTAGTTCCCCTGCCCTTCGTAAAGAGAATAAATCGGCTTTGCCAGGCCGACGGAATTGCGGATGAACTGGTAGAAATAGTCAATGAAACGCACGCCGACGGAATAATACGTCACCAGGCGCAGATCAAGGACCAGAGCGATGACGAAGTTGTCCACCCTGTACTTGAGCATGTCCGCGATCTGTGCGATGAGCGATTTGACGCTGTACCCGAACAATGTCCCCACCTGTTCTTTCCTGAAATTGGAGATCCTGATCTGCAGATCGGGCTGGATGGCCCTGCTAAGGAGGAAAAAGGCCGCGTGTTCTCCGGCATTGACGAGAAACGTGATCACCGTCATCGCCAGAATGCCGTGGCCGGTGTATACGGCGAAGAACACGCACACGTTCAGGATGATGAGCTTTGAAATCGAGACTGCCGAGGAGAGGTCATACCGCAGGTGCGAAATAACCAGGCCGCGGAATACCTTCATCGGGAAGCCGAGCGCTACGCTTGTCCCCAGCAGAAACACCACCTGCCTGAACAGGGTCAGCTCCGCAGGTGTATTGAAGAACGGAAAGGAAATGAACGCGACCCCGCATGACGCCAGGATAACGGCGCCTCCGATTATCGTATAAATAAAAAAAGAGGTGTTGACGATGGCGTTGATTTCGCGGCTGTCTCCTTTGCCTATGGCGCGGGCGACGTAGCGGCTGACGGCCGTGGAAAGCCCGACGTCGAACAAACCGTAGTAGCCGATGAAGGTCCCCACCAGAATCCAGAAGCCGTACATACGGTCTCCGAGCGAGCCGATGATGAACGGCGTCATCACAAACGACATGATGAGCTGGATGCCGATCTCGACGAACTGGAGCGCGCTGCCTTTGATCAGGCTTCTTCCTTTATTCATTGAACGATTCCTCAAGCATATTTGCGGCGCGTTCGAAACTGTAGGTGTCTTTCACGTAACGATAAGCAGCCGCCACCCTGGACATATAGGTTTCTTCGTGGCGGAAATAATCCGCTATCAGCCGCGCCAGCATGCGAAAATCTCCGGGTTCAAACAGACTGCCCCTGTCGGGGGTGACGATTTCCGGCACGCCTCCCACGCGCGTGGCGATACAATAGCACCCCAGGGCCATGGCTTCTGTCAGCACGGCTCCCGAAGGCTCGCGCGTCGAGCTCAGTACCAGGATTTTGCTATCTCTCATCAGCTGCCAGACCTGTTGAAAGGCCAGGCTTCCGCGCACACTGATCTTTGGACGCAGATTATGCGCATCGATATACGCTTCGATACCGGGCCGCAAGGCTCCGTCGCCGATCAGGTGAAACTCAATATCCCGAAGATCGGGGTATTCTGCGCAGCAGGTTTCGGCAGCGCGCACAAAGGTGAGCGGATCTTTGTGCTTTTTGAGATTGGCGCAGAATAGCACGCGGTTCTTTTTCTGCGCAACATCGATAGCCTGAGACACGTCTCTGGCGGAAAGGATGACGCTCGTGCGGTCACTGCGCGCGCCCCGCTGCACGGCGATATCCGCAATGTAGCGCGACACGCAGTTTACGGCATGCGCGCGAGAGAGCAGGAACTGCACCAAAGCCGGCCTGCGTTCGGCGAACTCAAGAACACAGGCTCCGTGACAGCGGATGATGAGATTCAGCGCGCCGTGACGTTTGCACAACAGATAGCCGAGCAGGCTGTTGCGGTTTGCATGCGCACAGAGCACGACTCCTTTTTCTCGGGGCACCGAACCGGCACAGCGCCC
>CAZDUF010000186.1:0-2118 GCA_964508555.1 uncultured Planctomycetales bacterium | reverse complement strand
GGTATTGGAGAAGCCTGACGAGGTCAGGATGCTGCACCGGCTTTAACTCGATGCGCGAGCGGATATCATCGAGACGAATACCTACGCTGCAAACCGCATTTCTCTCGAAAAGTTCGGCAGGCAGAAAGAGGTGTCCTTGATCAACGAGGAAGCCGTGCGCATCGCGCGCGAAGCCTCCGGAGAACGGGCGTTTGTGGCCGGGGCGGTCGGTCCGCTGCGCCGGGAGGCATTCGGTGAGCATTTTTCTTCGGGAGAGATTCGCGAGGTATACGCGGAGCAGGTCGCGGCGCTCGAGCGCGGAGGCGCTGATGTCATTATCCTGGAAACCTTCTCGAACCTGGAGCATCTCAAGATTGCTCTCGCTGCTGCCAAGAAACAGACGCGGTTGCCGGTTATCGCGCAGATGGTGTTCATGAAAGGAAACCGCACCGGTTTCTCGGACTCGATGCGAACGGTGGTTGATACGCTCGAGGCCGGAGGAGCCGACGTCATCGGCGTGAATTGCGGCTGCGGCCCGGTAGCCATGCTTGATATCGCGCGCACGCTCACCCGTATGACGGATAGCTATGTCTCGGCTCAGCCGAACGCCGGCTATCCTCAGCTCATCGACGGGAGACCGTCGTATCCCACCTCAGCGGAATATTTCGCCGCGTATGCGCATGCGTTGAAAGACGCCGGGGTCAATATCGTGGGAGGGTGTTGCGGCACGACGCCGGAGCATATCCGGGCGGCGGCGCGCGCGCTCGGCGACAGAAAACCAGCGGCCCGCGCCAGGGTTGTATCGGTCGCTGCCTTGGTTGAGGCAGCGCCGGTGCCCGAAGCGTCTGCGCCTGTGCGGTTCAGGACTTCGATTATCGCGGAGCTTCTGCCGCCGAGAAACGTCGATATGAGCGGTGTGATCGAGTCCGCGCGGAGCGTGGTTTCGGCCGGCGCCGGGATGCTGAGTTTTCCGGATAATCCCCTGGGACGCGTACGCATGCACGCGGCAGTCGCCGCGGGACTCGTGCAGCGGGCTGTCGGCGTTGAGGCGATGTTCCACTACGCCTGCCGCGATACGAATCTCATCGGCCTGCAGTCGGGCCTGCTCGGCGCGCACGCCCTGGGATTACACTGGGTGCTGGCGGTGACCGGTGATCCGGCCTCAAGCGCGCATGTTCCGGGCGCTTCGTCGGTGTTCGATCTGCATTCGGTGAAGCTCGTCGAACTTATCGCGAACATGCGTTCGTCGCTCGGCCTGGATATGCGGATCGCCGTAGCTTTTAATCCGAATTTCGACGATCTCTCGGGACAGTGCGAGCGTCTGAAACGCAAGATCGACGCGGGCGCCGAGCTGGTTGTCACGCAGCCGGTGTTTGACGCGGATAAAGCAGCGCGTATCCGCGACGCGGTTACGGGCAGAGGGGTACGGTTATTTCTCGGCGTGCTGCCGCTCCTGAGCAGGAAAAGCGCCGATTATTTCAATAACGAAGTTCCCGGCATGAGCATCCCCGCGCGCGTGCTTGAGCGTCTTGCCGGCGCTGACCCTGAGCGCGTCAAAGCCGAAGGGGAGATCATGGCGTCAGAATTCATGCAGTCGGCGGCCCCGTTCTGCGACGGGTATTATCTTATTTCTCCGGGGCACTGCTATGACGTTACCGCCCGTATCATCGCGTCATGGCGCGCTTTTTGCTGCCGAGAAACGCGGACAGAAGGGGCAGGAGATTGATGGTGAAAAAGGAATTGGTCGTTGTCGGCGACCGCGTGCTGATAGCTCCCGATGAAGGGACTGACCGTACCGACACCGGTCTGTACCTGCCGCAAGGCGTGAAGGAAAAAGAAAAGGTGCAGGGCGGTACCGTCGTCAAAACCGGGCCGGGGTATCCGATTCCCGATCCTTCGTCTCTCGACGTTGAACCATGGCAGACAAGCAGATTCGAGAATAAATATTTTCCTCTGGAAGCCAGGGAAGGCGATTATTGTATTTTTCTGCGTAACGCGGGTATCGAGATCGAGTTTGAGGGAACCAAATACGTGGTGGTGCCGCACTCGGCTATCCTGGTGTTGATGCGCAGCGATTTTCAAGGCGGTGTGCAGGGAGCAGGCGCAAAGGGATGAAGTAGCTGCGTAGATGAGATTCGT
>CAZDUF010000185.1:0-2119 GCA_964508555.1 uncultured Planctomycetales bacterium | reverse complement strand
CTTTATCGCGTTTATCCCTCTCCAAGCCGTTTGCTTCGCCGACGGCAACCACACCCAGGCGCGCCAGGAGCTCAGAAGCTTCCGCGCTCGATTGCTTGAACTGCGCCTTGCCTGCCAGGATCGCGTCCATCTTCCTGCCGCCGCGTGTCGATGCCTGATAGTATACGTCATTATACTTCAAAACATCCCGGTCGGAAACGGTAAAAAATTGGCCGATCGAAACCCGGATATTCCTGACGTTGTACGGAACTTCTTCAAAGACCGCCTTCTCCCCATACTTGCCGGTCCCGACCTTACGCGGCGATCTGCCGAGCTCGACAACAAGCAGTACGTTATTGGCCGGATCAGCGACGCTTGCCAGACTTTGCGTATCCAGCCCCTCGCCGAGCCTGCGGATATCATTCTCCAGCCGGCTGATTTCTGATTCCAGCCGCGCGATCTCATCTTTCACCTGCGTGCCTGCACGTCCTTCCGCGCGCAACGCTCTTACCGCGGCTTTTGCCCCCTGCTGCTGCCAAACAGTATTCCTGTTCACCGGATGCGAGAGCTGATACGCAAGAAGCGCCTGACGGAAATAATCGTCAGCCAGGGAGACATTCTCGCGCTCGCGTTCACAACGCGCAGCAAGCAGGTATAACAGCGTGACATCGCTTTTGTAGATTTCGTTCTCGACGTCGGAATCGCAGAGAATGCCGTTACGCAAGGCGGCAAGCGCGTTTTCGGAATCGTGCGATGCGTACAAAACCAGAGACAGATACAGGGAATTGTACACCTTCTCGTACGGATCGCCTTTATACCCCTTTTCGCTCTCGGCTCCGGAGAGTTTCAGCGCCGCGCGTTCGAGGTCCCTGAACGCGTCGATGGAATTCATCACCAGGAACGCCTCCTGCAAAACCTCAAGAGACGCGGCGCGGTTGCCTTCGGCAAGGTACACGGATCCGAGCTGGTTGCACCAGAGCGCGTAGGAACGGTCATGCAGCGCCTTCAGCGGCTCTAATGCCGCCCGGGCAGCGGCAAAATCAGCCGCGTAGAAAGCCTCCTCGCCTGCAGAATCGGCAGAGCGCACTTTTTCTTTGACTCCGACAGTATTTCTGACCCTCGCCGGCCTTTGGCGGCGCTGCACGACGTTACGCGGCCGATGAGATTTCTCTGCGGCAGAGACAGAACATGGCTGCACGATAAGACTCGCTATGAGGGAAACATGTACAATACGTCTCATGGGGAAAAGGGGGAAACGGCCGCGTTTATCCGAGGAGCTCCAGTAAGGAACCGACTACCCGGGGATCGAACTGCGTGCCCGACGCATCCGCGATCGTCTTGAGCGCCTCCTCGCGGGAGAACGCCTTCCGATACGGCCTCGCCGAAGTCAAGGCCTGGTAGGAATCAACGACGCTCAGCACGCGTGCCTCGACGGGGATATCCTCCCGTGCGAGCCCGTGCGGATACCCTGACCCGTCCCAGCGCTCATGGTGCGCGCGTATGCAGGCGGCGGTCTCTCGTAAGCAGCGCACCGCCGTCACCGCATCCGCTCCCAATTGCGGATGCCTCCTGATCTGGCGCATCTCAGCCGCGGAGAGCCGCTCCGGTTTCTTCAGTATCTCTTCAGGCACGCCGGATTTCCCAATATCGTACAGCTCCAGCGCCAGCGGAATGATCTTCAGCGACGACTCAGAAAGCGACATGCGGCGGCCGAGCGTCACCGCAAGCTGCGTACTCCTCCTGATGACGCGTGAAGAGTATCCGTCGCGGCAGGCCTGCATGCGCGCAAACGAACGCAGGCGCGACGAAACCTTGGCCTCGTACTTCTTCTGCACTGACTCCAGATACGCGTGCAGCCCGATAATCCTGCCGAGGAACGGAGAATCTCCGACTGAGGAGAATGACGCGCGCTCGTCGAACCTGCGCCGGTATTCGGCGACCTTGCGGTAGAGACTATCGCAGGTCCTGGTCAATTCCGCGGTACGGATTTTAAGCCTGAGCTCGAGTTCCGAAGAACAGTCTCTGAGCTGCTCCTGAACCTTCTTGAACAGGGTGACGTCAAGAACAGCCCCCACGACCCAGACAGGTTCACCGCTATCGCCGCTCAATACCGACCGGTGAATAACCACATCGCGCAAAG
>CAZDUF010000184.1:0-2152 GCA_964508555.1 uncultured Planctomycetales bacterium | reverse complement strand
TCCTGTGTCTCTTCCTTCTCGTCGCGGGATTGTGGTTTTTTGGCGACCGGATCTCTTTCAGCGCAGAAGCCCTCAAAGAGTGGCTGGAGCAGATTCCGCTGGTATACCGCGGCATCGTCTACGTCATCCTGTACGTCGTCATAACCTTCTTCCTTTTCTTCTCGAAAGATATCTTCTGGATCGTCGGCGCGCTGTATTTCGGGGCGGCATTCTCGACAATTCTGGTGTCTGCGGCGGAAGTTTTCAATTGCTGCATTCTCTTTTATCTCTCGCGTACGCTGGGCAGGGCATTTGTCAAGAAACGGATAAGTTCCGGATACGAACATCTGGACGAGCGTCTCGGCACGATCGGTTTCTTCTGGTTATCCGTTTTCCGCGCCGCCCCCGTGATTCCCTACCGGTTTCTCGACATGGCCGTCGGCTTGACCGGCATTCCTTTCGTGAGATATCTTTTGGCCGTCATCATCGGGACACCGGTCAAGACTTTCTTCATTCAATACGTCCTGGCTGAGCTCGGGTTTTCGGTATTTAAAGATCCCGCTGCCATGGTTACCTTCATGGCAGGGCATCCTGCGGTGCTTTGGGCTGGAGCCGGGTATCTGGCTCTTATGGCCGCTGCCGTGATCAAGATCGGCCTGACTGCGCACAGACGTTTGGGTTCGTCGAAAGGATAACGATGCCGCTGAAAATCACGTTCCTCGGAGGAGTGCAGACCGTTACCGGGTCGAGCCATCTCATCACCGCCGGTTCGTCGACCGTGCTGCTGGACGCCGGTCTGTTTCAGGGCAGGCGCGACGAGTTTTACCGGGTGAACACCGACTTCGCGTATAACGTGCATAAACTGAACGCCATCGTTCTGTCGCACGCGCACATCGATCACTCGGGCAACATCCCCAATGTCGTCAGGAGCGGCGCTCGGTGCAGAATTTACTCGACGCCGGCTACCAAAGATTTGTGCCGTCTGATGCTTGAGGATTCCGGAAAGATTCAGGAAGAGGATATCAGGTATCTCAATAAGATCAACAGCCGCATGGGCGCGCCGCAGCGAAAACCCCTGTACACGCGCAAGGAGGCGGCACAGGCGATCAAGAAATTCCGCCCGATTTCCTATAACCAGCGTTTCTGTGTTGCCAAGAACGTGTACGCCACGCTCGTTGATGCGGGCCACATCCTGGGTTCGGGGATCGTCGTTATCGACTGTAAAGACGGGGAGCAGGCGGCGCGCATCGGATACGCCGTTGACCTTGGCAGGGACAACCTGCCTCTGTTGCATAACCCTGTGGTGCCGGAGAGACTCGATTACCTGATCCTGGAGACTACCTACGGTGCGCGCCAGCACGCGCCTATCGAAGACGCCAAGGTCAAACTGAAGGACGCGATCAGCCGGACGCTCGCGCGCCGCGGTAAAATTCTGATTCCGTCTTTTGCGCTGGAGAGGACGCAGGAGGTGCTCTATTTCCTCAACGAGCTGATGAAGGAAAAATCCCTGCCGTCCATTCCCATTTACGTCGACAGCCCTCTCGCCACCGACATTACCGGAGTCTTCGAGGCGCATGCCGATCTCTTGAACGACAAAAGCAGGGCGCTTATTCAGCAGGGAAACAGTTTCTTCGACATGCTGAATCTGAATTTCGTGCGCGACCAGAAACAGTCCAAAGCGCTGAATACCGACCGCAGGCCGATGATCATCATCGCCGGGAGCGGGATGTGCGAATCGGGCCGCATCCTGCACCACCTGCAGAACACGATCGCAGACTCCAGGAATCTGATCCTCGTGGTCGGCTTCATGGCGAAGGATACGCTGGGGAGGAAGATCGTCGAGCGTGCGCCGTTCGTCAGGATTTTCGGCGTCGAATACCAGCTGAACGCGGAAGTCGTGATCATCAACTCGTTTTCCGCGCATGCCGACTGCGACGAGCTGTTTTCGTTTGTGTCGCGCTGCCTGCCGTTAAAGAAGGTTTTCCTCGTTCACGGAGACCCCGAACAATCGCTTGTCTTTGCTCAGCGGCTCACCGATGCGGGGATCGCCGCGCATGTGCCGGCGAAGGGAGAGGAAGTTGTGCTTTGAGGTTTTTTTTGACCTTCGACCTTCGACACTGTTATTACTAAGTCAATAGGTTAATTTTTTACTACGCGGAAATGTTAATATTTT
>CAZDUF010000183.1:0-2179 GCA_964508555.1 uncultured Planctomycetales bacterium | reverse complement strand
GAGTCTACAGATGCAGATGATGAGAAAGATGACGCGTAAACCCGGGGACAAAAGAGGCAAGGGGAAACTGCCGCTTCGCAAGGGCAGAGGGGGGCTGGGCCTGCGCAAGAAGTTTTGCCGCCTGTGCCAGGATAAAGTCTCCGTGCTCGATTACAAGGATACCAAGAGGCTCGAATCGTTCGTGACCGAGCGCGGCAAGATGCTGTCGAGCCGCATCTCCGGAAACTGCGCCAAGCACCAGCGTATCGTCAGCGAGGCGATCCGTCGCGCCCGGTACGTGTCTTTACTTCCCTATACGAGGTAATCAAACCCGATAACAGAGGTGCATATATGGAACTCATATTGAGACAGGATGTGCATAAGGTCGGCAAGGCGGGCAGCGTCGTCAGGGTCAAGGACGGGTACGCGCGTAATTTTCTCCTGCCCCGCAGGATGGCGATGCTGGTGACCCCGTCGAATCTCAAGATCATGGAGCATGAGAACAAGCTCAAAACCCAGCAGCTCGAAAAACTGAAGGCCGAGGCGCAGGCGACGCTGGAGCGCATACAGGCGTTGTCTCTGACGCTTCCCGCGCTGACGAAAGAAACAGGCGAAGAGCTGTACGGGAGCATCACCTCGGCGGAAATCCACGCCGCGCTTGCCGACGAAGGAATCCGGATCGAGAAATCCTGCATTGGCCTGGACGAACCCATTAAAGCGCTCGGAATCTACGAAGTGCCGGTCAAGCTGCACCCCGACGTGAGCGCGAAACTGAAAGTCTGGATCGTTAAGAAGTAATGCCCGACGTCAGTCTCCAGAAAGTCCCGCCGCAGAACCTGGAGGCAGAAATGGCGGTCCTCGGTTCCATGCTGCTCAGCGAGGAGGCCATCGCTGTTTCCCTGGAATCGTTGTGCCCGGACGATTTCTACAACGATACCCACCGCAAGATTTTCGCTTCCATACTTGATCTGTACGCCGCCAGCAAGGCGGTGGATCTGTTGACTCTCACCAACGAGCTTAAGAAAAAAGAGATCCTTGATTCCGTCGGCGGCGCCGGGTATCTGGCGGGCCTGGTCAACGCTGTTCCTTCCGCGGCGAACATCAACCATTATTCGAGCATCGTCAGGGAGAAAAGCGTCCTGCGCATGCTCATCACCAACGCCACGAAAGTCATCAATCTTTGCTATGACTCTGAAGGCAACATCGAGGAAGTCGTCGACGAGGCGGAGCGGTTCATCTTCGAAGTCTCCGACAAGCGCCACGCAGGCAGGTCCTATGAGCCCTTGAAGGAGATCGTCAAGGATTCGATCGAGAAGATCGACATGCTCTACCAGAAGAAGGCGCACATTACCGGCGTGCCGACGGGATTCGTCGATTTCGACCGGATGACCGCCGGATTGCAGCCGTCCGACCTGATCATCGTGGCGGGCAGGCCGTCGATGGGCAAAAGCGCCTTTGCCATCGGCATGGCAGAGTACGCAGGCGTTGTCGCGAAAGTCCCTACCGCGATTTTCAGCCTTGAAATGTCAAAGGAGCAGCTGGCGCAGCGCCTGTTGTGCTCGCACGCGCGCGTCGACGCCCAGAAAGTGCGCACCGGATATCTCGCGCCGTCGGACTGGCCGCGCCTGACTGCGGCAGCCGGAAAACTCTCCGAAGCCCCCATCTTTATCGACGATACGCCCGGCATCAGCGTCATGGAACTGCGCGCCAAGGCGCGCAGGCTCAAAGCTCAACACAATATCCAGCTATTGATTCTCGATTATCTCCAGCTCATGCGGGGGACGTTCGGGTCCGAGAGCAGGCAGCAGGAGATTTCCGAGATATCACGCAGCCTGAAAGCCCTCGCGCGCGAGCTGAATCTTCCCCTTATCGGCATCAGCCAGCTCTCGCGCGCGGTCGAGAGCAGGAACGATCATCGCCCGCAGCTGTCCGATCTCAGGGAATCGGGTGCGATCGAACAGGACGCCGACGTCGTGGTCCTGATCCTGCGCGAGGAGTATTATAAACAGAGTCCCGAGAATCAGGGCATCGCCGAAATCATCGTCGCCAAACAGCGTAACGGCCCCGTCGGGAACATTAAGCTTGCGTTTGTCCGCGAATTCACGCGGTTCGAGAACCTGTCGCGTATGGAGTAACCGCTTGGGCGGGTGTTATTACTAAGTCAATAGGTTAATTTTTTACTACGCGGAAATGTTAATAT
>CAZDUF010000182.1:0-2218 GCA_964508555.1 uncultured Planctomycetales bacterium | reverse complement strand
ACTTATCTTCGGTTTAGGGATACGTCATGTCGGAGAGAAGGCGGCGCTGGTTCTGGCGCGCCGGTTTGGCAGTATGGATAGATTGATGCGCGCCACGGAGCACGATCTCGCGCAGTCGCCCGATATCGGGACGGTCGTTTCCCGATCAGTGGTTGCGTATTTCGCGCAGCCATCGACGAAACGGTTGATCAGGGAGTTAAAGGGGCGCGGACTGAACATGACCGAAGATGCTCCCGCTCCGCGGCATGGGGGGCCATGCCTGGATAAAACGTTCGTTTTCACCGGTGAGCTGCGGAGTCTGACGCGTCCCGAGGCAGAACGGCTCGTACGCGCGGCAGGAGGATCCGTGTCGCCGGGTGTCACGAAACAGACGGATTACGTCGTTGTCGGTTCCAGGCCCGGCTCGAAATACGACAAAGCCCGCAGTCTCGGTATCCGCATTATTAACGAACAACAATTGAAGGATATGCTGCCATGAGAACTCTTTGTGCGGTTACGCTCGCGTTTTCGTTGCTCTTGGTCGGCGGTTGCGAGGCATTCGCCAGGAAATTTACCAGAAAACCGAAGAAGGGAATTTCCGCCGTCGAGATGGTGTTCTCTCCCGAACAGTATGAGAACGACCGGCCTTCTTCTCTCGCTGCCGCTCAACAGGCGTACGTCTTCTGGAAGTCCTGGCACGCGGAGATGATACTGGCGCTCGAAAACGGCGCCGGGTATAAACGCAGGCTCCACTGCGCACGCGAAGCGCTCCTGAGCCTGCGTCAGTTCGCCGCGCAATGCAGATCGGATTTCGAAGACGCGCTCCAGCAGGCGGTGCATGATCTGGATGCCTTGATGACGCTGGTGGAAAAGGACAGATCCGGACTGAAGAATGATGTGTATGCGGCGCGTGCGCTGCGTTTGAAAGATCGTATCGAACAGCAGTTCCGCTATAGCAGGATAGAGGAGTACATCTGGTGAAGATGCCGGGCAATGTGATTCTTGAAACGGTTGTCGTGGGCGGGATGGAGGTCAACTGCTACATTTTCGCCCGCGCCCGAGGGACGCGGGCCGTCATCATCGATCCGGGCGCGGAACCGGATAAGATACAGTCGGTGCTCGCCGGGAGGCGTCTCACGCCCGGCATCGTGGTGAACACGCACGGTCACTACGACCATATCGGCGCCGACGAAGACTTCGGCGCGCCGATATACGCGCACCGGGACGACGTCGCCATGCTCAAAGACGCAGCGCTTAATTATTCCGCCCTGTTCAGCACAGCGCATGTTGTCCGTTCCGACGTCCTGCCGTTTGCGCACGGAGAGTCGCTGGAGTGCGACGGTGTCCGGCTCAAAGTCCTGCACATCGGCGGGCATTCTCCCGGCGGGAGCGCCCTTCTTGTTGAGGAGCCCTGCGCAGGCATCGTCTTCAGCGGCGACAGCCTGTTCAGGCGTTCCATCGGCAGGACCGATTTTCCCGGAGGCGACGAGGAGCTGCTGAAGAGAAACATCCGCGACAGGATTTTCACTCTGCCGGATGAGACGCTCGTCCTCCCGGGTCATGGTCAGCCGACGACCGTCGGCGAGGAACGTTCCTGCAATCCCTTTTTCTCACATGCGTGAATCCGTGGACGCGTTTCTGGATTATCTGACGGTAGAGCGCGGTCTTGCCGCGAACACGATTTCGGCGTACCGCAGGGACCTCGGTTTTTACTGCCGGTTTCTCGAAGAAAACG
The DNA here is from genome assembly GCA_964508555.1 of uncultured Planctomycetales bacterium. Taxonomy (GTDB): domain Bacteria; phylum Omnitrophota; class Gorgyraeia; order Gygaellales; family Profunditerraquicolaceae; genus CAZDUF01. Next base: position 504 of record CAZDUF010000182.1, on the reverse strand, counting down.
GCATTGCGGCACTCTCCCGCGCGACCAGGGACGATATCACGAAGTTCATGTTCAGCCAGAAGGACAAAGGCATCGCCGCGAATTCGATCGCCAGGCGGCTGGCGGCGATCAGGATGTTTCACCGCTTTCTGTGCAGGGAGCGCATCGCGCCGAGCGACCCCAGTGCTCTCGTCGAAACGCCGAAACTCTGGAAACGCGTACCCGATGTGTTGTCGTATCAGGAAGTGGAGGCGCTGCTCGCGGCGCCGCACGGTAACCGGGAAAAGGAGGCGCGGGACAGGGCGATACTCGAAGTCATGTATGCCACCGGCATGCGCGTCTCGGAAGTCGTGAACCTGAAGACCGATAACGTGAATCTTGAGGTCGGCTTCCTGCGCTGCATCGGCAAAGGGAACAAGGAACGGGTGATCCCTCTCGGTAAAAAAGCCGTTGCCTCCGTGAGCCGTTATGTGGCATCGTCGCGCCAACGACTTCTTGCCGGGCGTCAGTCCGAGTATCTGTTTG
>CAZDUF010000181.1:0-2235 GCA_964508555.1 uncultured Planctomycetales bacterium | reverse complement strand
CCAAATGGCAAGAAAAACCTTTAACCCAATTTACACAATTTATTTGACACTACCAACCCTGAGGCATCAGTCTCTGCCCGCAACGAGCCTCTCACGACCTGCGCGCGCTCTACTGAGATTTTCCCGGGCTGTGACCAGACTAGGATCGATGGAAAGGGCGCGCGAACAGGCATCCATGGCCTTGTCGAATTTCTCACTACGGATATACAATGCGCAAAGATTATTGAGACAGCGGGCGTGAGCCGGCGCGATCTCCAAGGCGGTCCGATACTCCAGTTCAGCCAACTCCCACGAGTTCCGGGAAAAGTAGGCATTCGCGAGATTATAATGCAGTTGCGCATTATGCGGATGATAGCGCAGGGTTTCCTCGAAGAATCGCGCAGAATCCCCTGCCCACACCAGATTGCGGCGTACCGTAAGAAAAGACAGCATACATACCGCCGTTACGAGCGCGACGGTCACTGCCGCGCGGTGCGCGCGATAGATCAGCCGGATGAGCCGCGCGCAGACAAGAGCCAATCCCGCGGACGCACCGTATCCCCATGCCTCGGACACAACGGTGTTCAATGCTCCGGCGCTCCCCCGCAGGGACAGAACAACCGACGATAGAGACGGGATCAGCATGACGAGAAACCACGCCAGGCCGAGCAGGGATATCCTGTCTTTGCGTCGCCTTGACAGCGACACCGCCGCTGCCGCCATACAGGAAAACAGGAGTACTGCCCCGATCACCCGTCCGTCGCGCAGCGAATCCGCGATCCAGACGATCCAATTCTTGTGAAGCCCGACAGGCACAAAGAACAACTTCACGAACGCGGCAATAACCACCAGGTCGGTCAACGCCAGGTGCTGCCATGGCACGCCGGCAGAACCGGAAGAGACGTATCCGAAACTCAGTCGTAATCCCACATACGCCGCTGCCAGCGCGCAATGAGGGAGAACCCGTCGGAAACGGGTCCTGCCAACGAGAGAAACAATAAGGAGGAAAATCGGGAAGACGAGCGCGGATTCCTTGCTCACAAGGGCGCAGGCAAACGCCCCGGCAGAGATAACAGCGCGCAACCTTCCCCCTCCGGCGAAAAACAATAGACTCAACAGCAAAAAGAACGCCGCAAGCAGATCCGATCGCGAGGAGATATAATTAACAGGTTCGGTGAGCAGCGGATGGATGCCCCAGAGGAATGCCCCCAGATACGCGGTGAGGCGGTTACGGCAGATGCGGCTGAACAACCAGTACAACAGAAGACAATTCGCCGCGTGCAACAGCACATTTGTCAGATGGAAACCGAACGGCCGCATCCCCCACAGGAGATAATCGAGCTGATACGATACAATCTGGAGAGGCCGGTAATACGCCGGAAATGCGCCGCTCACGGGCCGCAGGAACGCGGCACGTGGAGAGAATGTCCGGACCGCGGAATTTGCTACGACAAGCGTCTCGTCATCCCAGAGAAACGGCCCGGATAATGTACCAACGTAGACGCACAGGCACGCGACGAGCAAAAGCGCCATGTGCATTTTTTTGACAGAGTGAGGATCGCGCGGTACACTAATCCTCATGAGAAAAACCGCTCTCGTATGTGCCTGCGCGTGGATACTGCTCCTGTCCGGATGCGCGTCGCTGCGTCAACCGGAGCGTCTGACCGAATCGGATCGGTTCACCCGCTCGGATGCGGCAATCATCAGGAAATATTTCCGCCTTCGCGGCGCATCGCAGCGCGCGCCGCAGCGCTCCTTTTCTTCCGGTGACGTGCTTCCCGCGGATACCGCCCGCGCTACGCTGCCTGCCGATCTCGAACAGCGGTTGTCTCCCCTTCCCCGGCATCTCGTCCGCGTGAGAACAGGAAACTCCCTGCTCATACTCGACAAACAAACTAGCCGCATTGCCGATACGCTCGATTTATGACGTAAGGCTTCCCAGCCGCCGGGGTTCTCTTTAGAAACGGTATTCGAATCCGGACCATACCATGACCTGCCGCAGGTCCGTGGACTGAGGAGCATCCCAGAGGGGATTTCTATTCTCTTCCCAGGTTGCGCCGTCGATAGAGATGACGGTGAAATCCGCGCCCGCGCGCATCGTCCAGCTGCCGCGCAGTCTCCAGTAACCGTACAGGGTTCCGAGCCATCCGCTGCCGTTTTTGTCATACTCCGCGTAAAAGGTCAAACCCCGTAACACATGGGTATCCCTGTCCCAAGCAAAAGGATAAAACGAATACTTAATGTTCGCGCCCATAC
>CAZDUF010000180.1:0-2293 GCA_964508555.1 uncultured Planctomycetales bacterium | reverse complement strand
GCCTCGCTCGTCCGCTGAGATATTGAGTCGTCTGGATGGCGGACACCGTGCTCGCGTCGGTCGCCTCACGGCTCTAACCGTGAGGCAGGCGCACGTCCTGCCGGAATGTCCCTGCCACCCGCGCCCGATAATTTGCCATAAGTACACTCCTTCAGTGATCTGCCAAATTCACAACGACAACCCTTCATCTAATTTCCCAAACCGCACAATCACTGCCTTTTATAAACGGGGAGATAAAACAATGTTTCGTATCGTTGCTGCACGAGCGGACATATCCTTCGCAGCGCATCAGAAAATTTCGGCAAATGAGTGCAAGGATTTACGGCGAGCGGGAGCATGAAGGCTTCCGTAAGACGTTGCGAGAGCGAGCCGTAAACCGTAGCACTCGGCGAAATTTTCAGCGCTAGAAGGATATGTGCGCGAGTGCAGCAAACCATATTACCGTCCAGCGTGCCGCGAGAAAAAGCCGCCGGTGAGGGCATCCAGTGACGCAGTGAGTTCGCGAATTTTGAGCTCCTTGTCGAAACGCTTGTCCGCCTGCTCTAACGGCAAGGTTTCTAGCTCATGCTTGACCCGCAGCCGCTCGAAATACAGCCGCGTCACCTGGTCGAGAATGTCATCGCGCAGCTCCACCATCAGGCGGGAGCGAACGTCTATGGACGTCTGATCCGTCGACCAGACAAGCTCCCCCAGATCCCAGGCCAGCGACACGTCCCAGTTGACGCTATCCTTCCCGCGCACCAGAACGTCATCTCCTTCGCGCGTGGTTGATCCCCCTTCCCAGTGCCAGAGGTCGCTGGTGTCGCGGTCAATACCCACGCGTAATTCCGGCAGCCAAGCCTTACGCGCGGCGAGCCGTCTCCAGGTATTGATCTTATCCGGATGGACATCTGCATAGCGTATGGCTTCACGCACGACCTCGCCTATCTCCGGCTCATCCTCGTTTTCTGATGCAATATCCGCTGCACCCGTGTCCACGTCCGGATTCAAATCCGCGCGGTACAAACCACTGTCTGACGCAGCATACAGAAACCGACCTCCGGATCCTGACTGACCATTGTCCGCGGCGATCTCATGCACCGTTCCTTCACCCAGTCCTGCCCCATGTTCTCTCCAGGTTCCGTCGCGATATTCAAACACGCCGCGTGTCCCTGCCAGAAATAAGCGCGCACCAGTAACAGCAACACTCACAGGGCCCTGCATGCTGACTCCGGCAGCAACAGGTTCCCACGTTCGGCCGTCGTCGACGCTCGACAGCATTTCCGACCCCAGTACCATGGTGAATCTGCCGTGATCATCGTCGCGCGACCACACAAGCGAGGACTGAGGCATATCGCTGCCGATATCCCCTTCGTCAGGTTCGTCATCAGACTCGATTTCTGTTTCCTCCTCTTCCTGCGCGGTTAAACCCAGGGTCTTAGTCCAGGAACCATCTCTGTCCCTGCGGAACACTCCTCGTGTTGAAACCACGCATAAAGTAGCCTGATCAGAAAGTGTCATGCTCAAAATATGCGTGCCCAATTCCGAAGAAACAAGCCCCCAGGTCGAGCCCCTGTCTGCGCTCGAGAATACTCCCCCGGATGCGGCAAGGAACAAAACATTGTCGACAGCGGCAAGCCTGCTTCCCGCCATTGCAGTCAGCCGCCGCCAGTGCCTGCCGTCTTTGCTCACAAAAACCCCTCGTCCCGTCACCGCGTAGACAGAATCTCCTGAAGCCGCCAGATCATACACCGGGCCGCGGACCCCTGTCAGTCTCCAGCTTTTACCTGCATCAGCGCTCCTGATCAAATACCTCTGCGTGCCGCAGTAGATTGCATCCTGCAGCGCCAATACACACAGCGCCCGGTCATAATCCCTGCTGATCTTCTCCCACTCAGCCCCTTCTGCTAGAGCCGCTCTTGCTAATAACAGCACTCCTGCCAACACCACCCACACCCTCTTCATGCCTCCTCCTTTGTTAAGATGACCAGTTCAACCCGGGCTTTTAACTGGTCTCACACCTGTCACTATAAATAGACGGTTGAGGAGGCGGAATCTAACGAAAATAAATGAAAAAAACTTAGGGGTACAAAGAACAAGAGCTCAAAGTCAATACAATTGGGAAAGTGGTGCTGCGCGAGCGCATATATCCACCGGCCATCTCTTATGGCCGGTGCTTGCGCTGAAAATTTCGCCGAGTGCTCCTTAAACTTCCTCGCCTGAGATTGTTGACGGATGCCTGCGCATGTTTCCTTTTCACGGACGCTTGCCCCGCCCCTGCGAGGCGGGGCTGCGCTCGACTCGGCTGCGTCGC
>CAZDUF010000179.1:0-2321 GCA_964508555.1 uncultured Planctomycetales bacterium | reverse complement strand
CCTGGTATACCGCGGGAATCTGTACCGCGACCTCGACCGAAGCGAGCTCTTGCTTAAGATCAAGGAGCTGTACCGCCTGCCGTCAGAGGAAAAAGAAGAGGCCGCTCATGCCTAAGAAACCGGAATCGTTTCGCGATCGTTGTATCCACTGGTTCACCCGGCATCCCTGGTTGAAGCTCATTTCGCTGGTGCTCGCGGTCATCGTGTGGTTTTACGTCAACGGCAAAATCGTTGACGCCGGGTTTTAAGCATGAAGCTCGGCGTCAATATCGACCATGTGGCAACATTGCGTCAGGCGCGCCGGGGACAAGAGCCTGATCCTGTGCATGCGGCAGTGATCTGCGAATCGAACGGCGCCGATTCCATTGTCGCGCATCTGCGCGAAGACCGCAGGCATATAAGCGACAAAGACGTTCGGCTGCTCAAAGACACGGTACGCGTGCGTTTTAATCTTGAGATGTCGCTCGCGGCCGGGATCGTGCGCGTCGCCTGCAGCGTGCGGCCGGATCAGGCAACACTCGTTCCGGAGGAGCGAAGGGAATTGACGACTGAGGGAGGTCTTGACGTGGCTGGAAGTCTGCGCCGCGTTGCGGACGCGGTGCGCCGGCTCAAAGACGCCGGCATCGATGTCAGTCTGTTTATCGATCCGGATGAGCGTCAGGTCGACGCCGCGCGAAAAAGCGGGGTGCGCATGATTGAGCTGCATACCGGCGTGTACGCAGGTGCGCAGACGGCGCGCGGGCAAGCTGCTGCATTGAAAGACCTGCAGCGTGTCGCCGGATACGCGCGAGGAGTTGGGCTTGCGGTCAATGCCGGCCACGGTCTGGATTATGTCAATGTCGGACCGGTTGCCGCGATCCCCGGGATCGAAGAATTGAATATCGGGTATTCCATCATTTCCCGGGCGCTGTTCGTGGGATTGGGGCAGGCGGTGAGGGAGATGAAGGATCTTATTCTAAAAGGCTAGGAGTTCCGTGGGCACCCGGCCATGTCGGAATGGCCGGTGTGTGCCGCTGCGCAAACGTGGGACGTGGGACGCAAAAGCTGAGTTGTTGACATCCTACGTCCGAGCGACTTCGCCTGCGGCTAGCCCGCAGGCGAGGAGCGGACGTCCTACATCCCACGGAACTTCAGCGTTCTTTTGTACATATGCGTATCATAGGTACTGGGGTTGATATTACTGAAGTACGCCGCCTGCGACAGGCTGTCGAGAAGTGGGGAGATTCATTTCTGGAACGGGTTTTTACATCCACTGAACTGGATTCCGCGCGAAAACGCGTGAGCATCTACCAGCATCTTGCCGGCAGGTTTGCCGCGAAAGAGGCGGTATTCAAGGCGCTCGGCGATGCATCGCTGACCTGGCAGGATGTGGAGATAACAAACGACCGTTCCGGTAAACCTTGTTGCAGGATTACCAATAAACGCAGCAGGACAAAAAAAGTTTTTATTTCCATCTCCCACGTCAAGAACTATGCGGTTGCCCACGCGCTTGCTACGTCGTAACCCGCGCAGCCACAAAGGGGATTACGGACACATTTTTATCGTGGCCGGATCCGCACGGTATTCCGGCGCGGCGGTGTTATGCGCAGAGGCTGCGCTTCGCTGCGGCGCAGGACTGGTTACCGTCGGAATCCCAAGGGGGATTAACTCTGCGTTTATCAGGATGAAGGCGCGGGAAGTGATGACCCTGCCGCTCTCTGAGACTGCCGCGGGAAATATCAGTGCCGCGGCGATCGAGCCGGTCATGAAGTTTTCCCGCAATGCGGCTGTCACGGTTATCGGACCCGGTCTTGGTAAGGAACGCCCGACACAGGTTTTCATACGGAGATTGCTGGGTTCTCTTGACGGTTTATGCGTGATTGATGCCGATGGCCTCAACGCCCTGTCAGGTCATCTTGATATCCTGCGTTCATGCAATGCCCGGATTATTATCACGCCGCACCCCGGAGAAATGGCGCGTTTACTGTGCACAGGGGTAGGGGAGAGCAATAAACAGCGTTTGGAGGGCGCGCGTAAGTTTGCCCGCGCGCGCAAAGTTACCGTGGTACTCAAAGGGCACGCCACGGTGGTTGCTTCACCCGACGGCAGGACGTACGTCAATACAACGGGTAATCCCGGCATGGCAACTGCGGGAAGCGGGGACGTATTGACGGGAATGATTGCCGCGCTCCTGGGTCAGGGGCTGGATTGTTTCGACGCGGCCAAATACGGTGTGTACCTGCACGGGCTGGCAGGAGATCTGGCAGCGCGGGATAAAACGCAGATGGGAATGATTGCCTCGGATATTATCACTAATATTCCGCGAGCATTGAAAGCGTCTC
>CAZDUF010000178.1:0-2400 GCA_964508555.1 uncultured Planctomycetales bacterium | reverse complement strand
TGGAGGAAATTCGGACCCTCGCGCTTCGGCTTAAGAAAATCGGGCTCGATTATTTCGCCGTGAAACAGTTCAACAAGCACCCGTTGAGCGGTTTTGACGTGCGCGTCACGCAGCGCGAAATCGAACGGCTGAAAGAACTCGAACAAATAGGAGATAACCGTTTCCGCGTGGCGGTCCGGGAGAGCTTTGACGCTGACAAACAGAAGCGCCGCTACGCTCGATGCTACGGGTTCGAGTTTTTTGCCGAGGTCAAATGTGACGGCGGGGTGTATCCGTGCGGCCCGCTGTTGGGTCTCAGGCAGTATTGCTACGGGAATATCAATCAAAAGAGTTTTAAGCAGATTTGGCTCAGTCGGAAACGGGCAGCAGTTGTCAATAAGATATTCCGTACCGTCAAGGTTGAGAAGTGCATGCCGAACTGCCGGCTGCATAATGTCAATGATTTTTTATGGAAACTCAAAAATGTGCCGGAGCATGTCAATTTTATATAGTGGTTAGTGACTAGTGGCGAGTAGAAACTTTTCTCGTCACCCGCCACTAACCACTCGCCACGCATCCATTATGGCTCATCTTTTTCTAGACGGTCATAAATTACTCTATCACCTGGAGACGGTCGAACGCTGGCGCTCAGGCAAGGACATCGCTCCCATCCATGCCGAGATCTCGCCCACCAGCCTGTGCAATCAGCGCTGTAAATTCTGTTACCGCGATTTCGACGGGCATAAGTACAGCATGATCGGGCGCACGCCGCTTCTTGCCCTTATGCGCGGTATGGCGAAGGAGGGAGTGAAGAGTTGTCTTCTCGCCGGAGACGGAGAGCCGTTGGTGAACAAGGCGACTGCTGAGGCGATCGTGGTCGGGAAAAAGGCCGGCATCGATATGGCGTTGAACTCGAACGGAGTGCTGCTGATTCCGGATATAGCGGAGAAAATCCTGCCGTATCTAACCTGGCTTCGTTTCAGCGTGATGTCGACGGATCCGCAGCACTATTCTTTCATCCACGGAGTGCCTGCGGACAATCTGGCTAAAGCCCTGCACAATATCAGAGAGTGTGTGCGCATCAAACGGGCAAAGAAGCTGGCGGTGACCATCGGCATACAGCAGGTGCTTCTGAACGAAAATGCCGGTGATGTCTACCAGGAGGCCCTGACCGCGAAAAGAATAGGCGTCGATTATTACGTGCTCAAGCCTTTCAGCAAGCACCCGCTCAATGACTATGATTCAGCAACCGACCTGCACATCACGTACCGCAAGGAACTCGAAAAAGCCCAGAAGCTTTCAAGCAAGAAGTTTACCTCTATCATCCGCTGGAACACCTTTTCCGACGAGGGGGCGCGGGAGTACGACACCTGCCTCGGGATCCCGTTTATCGCGCAAATCGGCGCGGACGGCGGGTTTTATTCCTGCTGCCCGTTTTTCGGCGATGAGCGGTTTCTCTTCGGCAATATCAACAAACAATCTTTCGGCGCGATACTGCGGTCGAAGAAGCGCCGAGAGGTGCTTAAGCGTGTAGAGAGCGACGTGAACGTGCACAGGGACTGTATGGCGTACTGCCGGCATCACCAGATCAATAAATTCCTGTGGCAGCTGGCGCATGAGCCGAAACATGTGAATTTTATTTAAGCAGGATCGGCCTGTCTGCGCATGCTTCTTTCTCGCGGACGCTTGCCGCGCCCCGGCGAGGCGCGGCTGCGCTCGACTCGGCTTCCTCGCTCTGCCCAGGGTATTGGTAGCGGGGGCATCCGTGCCCGCTCGTCGCCTCGACGCCGCTCGAAAGAAGATGCTCCGACAGACCGATCCTGCTTTCAAGCCGAGATGGTTGTATAAACTTAATAACTATGCATTGTTGTATCTGCGAACGCACACAAGAAGGGAAGGTATATCGTAGAATCGGAGAGCATGTGCTCGACCGCTGCCCGCAGTGCGGGCTGGTGTATCTGAAGAATCGCGCTGTGAGCCAGGATTCCTTTATAGCTGATGCCAGACAGGAACTCGGCGATGATAAGCGCGAGAAGGTCGAGTACTGGAGCTTTCCGCATCTGTACGAGAAGTATAAGAGCGTATTCGATGGTTTCTTTGCAGAACGGTACCAGCGGATCCGTTCCTGCTGCGCTCAGTTTACCAGCATGTTTGATATCGGCTGCGGATACGGGTTCTGGATGAAGTATTGCGTTGACCGGGGGATAGCGGCCACAGGTATCGATGTATCAGGAGAAACTGTCGAGTACGCGGTGAAGCAGCTCAAACTCGATGCGTGCGTTTCGACGCTGGAAGCGTACACCTTTGACCGCTCGTACGACGTTATGGTGATGTGCGATATTCTGGAGCATCTGGAGGAGCCGAACAGCCAGTTGCAGAAAATCAAGGGGGCTCTTCAAACAGGCGGCGTTTTATTCGTGC
>CAZDUF010000177.1:0-2403 GCA_964508555.1 uncultured Planctomycetales bacterium | reverse complement strand
AATCAATAGTCCGAGTATAAAAAAGAACGCGCAGAAGATTACCTGTGACGGAATCGAATTGGTTGCGCTCGGCACGAACACGCACATAAGCAGAAGAAAAACGATGCTCGCGCATTGGAGCATCACGAGTATGCGTACACGCAGAGGCTCCCGCTCCCCGGCCTTATGCAGCCACGACGACATGGAGAAAGCCCCTGCCGCGGTTCCAGCCATCAAAACGGCAATGAGCAACCCGATGTGATGGTAGAGATATCCGCACGCAACCTGATAAGAGAAAATCAGCGCGATATTCGCCATCATCCCCATGAATCCCGTCGCGGCGATAACGCGGGAGACCGCGCGCTGCCGGCGTGTGCGGCACGCCGTACACGCCGGTACGTACCAGACGGCGAGCATCGCAGCAAGGAAAATAATAAGAGGATATGCACTCATGAACGAAAACAACGGGAATACGCCGGGCGAGAATTGCTTGGTCCAGAGAAGCAGGGTATGCAACACGGTCACCGGATAAAAATCCCTGTTCTGCGTCCGCGTATCTATCGAGACATTCTTTGAGAACCATTCCAGATAATCCGGTTTGAGACGGTATGCCAGATACGCGGGAGAAATCTGACGCGTCCGTACCCCTCGCTGCGCGAGCCGTTCGGCAATCACATCCGCATCAACGCGCATGAGCGCCGGATCCTCGGACGCGATGTAGATAACGGCGTCTCCCGGTATCACCCTGATAAACGGATACGCTGCGGATAATGCATTGAGCACACCGGCGTTCAGACGGCCGAGTTCTTCGCTCAGGTACGACAAAGAACCAGGCATCCACAGGCACGCGATACCTCCGGGCTTCAGACGCGTTCTGACGAGAGAAAAGAATTCCGCGGTGAAGAGACGGTTCGCGGAAAGATCAGCCGGACTCGAGATGCCGATGAAAATCGCGTCGTAGGTCCCGGGGGTATTCCTGAGCACCGAGCGGGGATCCCGTTCGACGATTTCCAGGCGCGCATCGTCGAATTCGTTTGGCTCCTGAGGGAACCGGTGTTTCCTGACCATGGCGACGAGCAAAGGATCGATCTCGGCATACACGACGCGCTCAACCGGATGCCTGAGTATCTCACCCAACAGGCCTCCTATTCCCCCTCCTGCCAGAAACACTGTCTGCGGCGCAGGATGAAAACCAAGCGGGATGGAAATGAAATTCTCGACAAAACCAAGATCAGGCACCGGACTGGTGGCAGCCGGAATGCCGTTGTGGAAGAAGGTGCGCTGTCCTTCCTTCTCTATCACCGCGACGCTGCCGTAGAGAGAGCTTGCGTATGCAATGACCCTGCCCTGGTTACATTGCTCGGCAATGGATGCGGCATGCACACGAGCCGAGGCTCCCCCCAACAAAAATACAACGGCACTTACCAGCCCCAGGAAAGAAATTGTTGCTGAGCCCGGCGAACGATCCCGTCCGACAGCCAGATACAGCGTTAGAAAAATGAGGGTGATGCCGATACTGAGGACTGCAGTGTCGAATGACGTCAGATACGGAAGAAAGACATAGGTAAGCGCGCACCCGCCGGCGATACCGCCGATTGTCTCCCACGCATACACCCTGCCCATACCCTGGGCCGGACGAAGGGCGCAGGCTATGCCGAATAAACCGCCGTGAAAAAAACTCACCGGTAAACTGACGGCAAAAGATACCCACCAGATCGTCGCCAGCCCTGCGCCGGCTCCCATGGGAATACCAGCAACCGGCTTGAATATCCTGGCAAAATACAGGCACGCGGCAAACGCCGCCAGGAACAGCGCCGTACAACCTGCGAGAACAGCGGATTTTTGGCGCGCGCGTTCGACGAAAATCGACGCAAGATACGCGCCCAGCCCCTCGCCGAGCAGCCAATGCGCCAGTACCAGGCCGACGGTCATTTCATTGCCGTAGAGACCTGCGGCGAGCTCCCGCATCAGGAGAACCTGCGCGACGACTCCGCCGAAGCCTGCCATGAATACAACGGGTATGAACATATCCGGAACGCCTAAGAAACAAAAAGCGGTACCCGCACGCGCTCCGACGCGGGTACCGCTTCGTGGAGAAGGCTGACGATTAGAGTCCCTTTTCGATCATGTAATCGCATAGATCGACCACGCGGCAGGAATACGCCCACTCGTTGTCGTACCAGCCCATGACCTTGACCAGCTTCTTGTCGATGACCTTCGTCAACTCCGCGTCGAAAATGCAGGAGTAGTTCGAACCGGTGAAATCCTTGGACACCAGCGGCACATCCAGGTACTGGAGAATCCCTTTCAGGTTCCCGTCAGCAGCCTTTTTGAACGCGGCATTGACTTCTTCGACCGAGGTCTCCTTCTCCGTCACGACGGACAGATCGGTCAGGGAGACATCCGGCGTGGGAACGCGGATCG
>CAZDUF010000176.1:342-2441 GCA_964508555.1 uncultured Planctomycetales bacterium | reverse complement strand
CGAACCCTGTAATGCCAGGCCGATCGCCAGACCTGCGGCGCCGATGATCGCGACCAGCGACGTGGTCTGAATACCGAGCTTACTGAGCGCGGCGATCACCACAAAGAGCATCAGCAGGCTGTAAATCATGTGCCGCAGGAAACTGACCAGCGTCTGATCCAGTCTGGCCTTGAGCATCAACTGCTCCCCGATCCGGGTCAACATTCTGGCCAGCCACTTACCGATCAGGAAAATAAGAATGGCGGCGATCAGGTTCAATCCGTACTGTGCAATGTACCCCTGCGCCTTGGGCAACAGTTCCTGCAAATCCATAGTGTTCCTCCCTGAATTATCAGGCGGTCGGCCGCCTGCATTGTCCGCTGACTCTTAACGCGCCCGGCGCCGGTTTATCCGCGAACCGCGGCTTTGATGATCTTCATCGTCTGCTTCGGCCGGTCGTTGTGGTCAACCGCAGCGTTCTCGATCGCCTGCACCACATCGTATCCTTTAGTCACCTCGCCGAATATCGTGTGTTTCATATTCAGCCAGGGAGTCTTGGCCGTGGTGATGAAAAACTGGCTGCCGTTGGTATTGGGGCCGCCATTGGCCATGGCGACGATTCCCGTTGCGTCGAACTTGGCAACCGGCGTCACCTCATCTTCCAATTCCCTGCCCCAGATCGACTCTCCCCCGGTGCCGGTTCCCTTCGGGTCACCTCCCTGAATCATGAATCCCTTGATCACACGGTGGAAGATCGTGCCGTCGTAATATCCCTTTGTCGCGAGGCCCTTGAAATTCTCGCACGCCTTCGGCGCGATATCGGTTTTCAGCTCGATCTCGATTTCTCCTGCGTTTGTCTCCAATACGACGGTTGTCTTTTCCATGCTCCTCCTTTATAGTTACACGACCGGATTCTTAAATACGATAAAGAACAGTATCGCGCACACGATGTAAGCAATCCCGACGACAATCCGTTTCTTTAACATGCTTTCATGAAAGGTATAGATGGTCGCCTCAAGCTTGGGAAACGTTATCTTCCTGATACCCCCGATTTCCTTGCCCAACAGTTCTTCCAGCTTCCGATATTTATATTCCGACACGATCATCAGAACCCCCACGCAGAAAATCACGGGACTGAGCCAGAACATGACATGGGCCAGGATTTCAAAGATGCTGATTTCATCGGGCATAGAAGCCTCCTTTACGGATGCAAATTCACTGCGTCGAAATCCCAGTTGATCAATTTCCCGATAAGCACGCTGACAAAATCCGCGCGCTGGTTCTGGTAATCAAGATAATACGTATGCTCCCGGACGTCAATGGTTAATAATGGCTTCATTGACTATTATTCTCACTGTTTCTCTCATGACCACCTTTGCGGCGGGTTTGTTAAACCTGAAACCACAGTCTGCGCAACTCAACCGCCGCTTTTTCGGCCGCCCCCACCACTTCGGGTTTGTACAAACCCGAAGTGGTGGGGGGGCATAGCAGAGACAATCCCTATTTATTCCTCATCGGGCGCAAGCCTGGCCCGCGCATACAGCGCCTTCAGATCAAGCACCAACCCTTCGTTTCCCGGCTCCTGCGCGATCTCATACATCCTGTACTTATATTCCTCGGCCTCCCGGTGCTTCTTCACAAACGCCTCGATTGATCCGATCAACTCCGCATCGAGATTCCAGGTCCTGTCCGGTTCTCTGACCTCGCGGATCTCCGGATCCCAGAGCAGCCATTTCCCGTCGATATGACGCACGTCCCAATGCCCCTCGAAATATTTATACACGATCTCATCATCGATCAGGTCCTTCGTCGTCAGCTTGACAAATATCCTGTCCGCCACCTTTAAATCCGGCCTGATGACAACAACAGAAGTATCCAGCATCGGCCGGTATCCCCATGCCCATTGATCAAAGGTGTATCCCTGCACGAAATTATCGGAAAGCAGCTCAAACGCCTTCTCCATCCTCCGGACCTTCAGATAATTATAGAAACAGCGCACCGCCTCGAGCGCGTTCTTGTCAGGCGAGAAATCCATGAGCAGCTTGTGTTCGCCCCTGGCCGCGGCCTCTGCCATCACGCGCGACTTCTCGATGATCGAATCCGAAGCAACCGCGATCCCC
>CAZDUF010000176.1:0-332 GCA_964508555.1 uncultured Planctomycetales bacterium | reverse complement strand
ATGCCTCCCAGCACGAGCCCCGCGGTATTAATCCCCACCACATCTCCGCAAATATTCACCATCGGCCCGCCGCTGATCCCGCCTACCATGGTCATGTCAGTGAGCAGATAGCGCACGCCGTCTTTTTTGTCTACCGTGCTTCGCGAAAACGCGCCCCGCACCACGAACGACTCACCCGACAGCTCCCCTCCCAGCGGATACCCGATTGCAAGGAGCTCCTCAGGCGGAGCGAGCCGGTCACAGCGCGCAAAACGCAACGCCGGCAGATTCCGCGTCACCTTGATAATTGCCAGATCCGCGTCTTTATCCAGCATGATGACTTTGCCGGTCTC
>CAZDUF010000175.1:0-2444 GCA_964508555.1 uncultured Planctomycetales bacterium | reverse complement strand
GGCGTTTATCAGGAATCACGCGGCTTCGCTCGCCAAGAATGTGACGGGTATATCCAAAGATGCCTTGGCGCGCCTGTCCAGCCATACCTGGCCGGGTAACGTCCGCGAACTAGAGAATATCATCGAACGGGCCGTGATTCTGACCAGGAGTACGGTCATCATGCTTGAAGACCTGCCTGAGACGCTGGTCGCGCAGAATACCGGAGGCACGCAACTCGACAGGGAAACCACTGCACGGGGCTTAAAGGAAGCCCTCAAAGAGCCGGAAAAAGACGTCATTGTCCGGACCCTCAATACCAGCAATTGGAACAGGAACGAAACCGCCCGTCTGCTCGGAATCAACAGGACGACACTGTACAAGAAGATGCAGAAATACGGGTTATTGAAGAAACGGCTGACGGTACCCGGTGCGGCGGGAGAATAACAGATTTATCGCTTCCTGCGGTACGCCGAAGATAACAGCTTCAGTTCCTCGCGATACTTTGCCACGGTCCTGCGCGAAACTCTCATTCCGTAATCGCTTCGCAGTCTATCCGCTATTTCCTGATCACTCAACGGTGACGCGGCGTTTTCGTTTTTGATCGTCTCAACGATCATCCCTTTAATCCTAGCGCTTGAAACCGCAGCCTCACCCGGCGGCGACTGGATTTTGGCGGGGAAGAAGGCCTTTAGGGGCACGGTTTCACCGCAGGGGAGACGGCAATACTTGTTCATCGTGGCGCGGCTCACCGTCGACTCATGCATCCCGATACGCGCAGCCACATCACCCAGCGTAAGAGGCTTGAGCTCTGATAAACCGCAGCGCACCGCTTCTTCCTGAACCGAAACAATCTCCTCGATGACCGTTCGCAGGGTTAGTTTGCGGCGGGAAATGGAACGCAGCAGATCCTGGGCAGTTTTGAGCTTTTCTTTCAGGAAATCGCGCGTGCGCTGATCAAGAGAAGGATCTTTCAGCAGCGCGCGGTAATCCTTGCTGATCTGCACGGACGGCAGATCCTCGTTGTTGACGGCAATATCAAAGCTGTCGCCCTTGTCCGTAATGATGACATCCGGAATAACCCGGTATGCCGTGTCTGTCGCGTACGCGCGGCCGGGCTTGGGATCAAAACGCTGCAGGCGCGCCGCGCATTGCTCAATGACCTCAACAGGTTCATGCAGGGCTTTCGCAATTCGCGTGTAATTCTTCTTAGCGACATCATCCAGATGTTCTTCGATTATTTTCCGAAGAAGCAAATCGGGACATTGGGACATCTCCAGCTGAATGAGCAGACATTCCCGGGGGCTGCGGGCCGCGACACCGGCAGGCTCAAACTTCTGGATCAGGCTCAGCACCCGCTCGGCGTGACTCAGGGGAACGCCGGCCTGAGCGGCGATCTCGGCAAGAGGAACAGCAAGGTAGCCATTCGCATCGATATTACCGATAATTTCCTGACCCAAGGAGATATCCGCATCGCTGTCCGCAAACATCGCAAGCTGCCTGTTTAAGACATCAAATAGAGACGTCTTCTGAGAAAGGATCTCCTGGACGTAATCGCGTGTTTCATGAGCGTCTGCAGCAGGCACCGGCACTGGAACAAACACATACTCTGATAACTTCGGATTCGGAGATTTTGCGACTCCCGACTCCTCAAGGAAGGGATTGACTTCCAGTTCCTGAGAAAGCATGGCGCTGATGTCCGGAAGCGCGAGAGCGAGTATCTTCAGGGAATGATGTAACTGAGGAAGGAGAAGCCTGCGTTGTTCAAGACGCTGATTCAGCACATTCATGGTAAAAAGTATACCACACACGGAGCCCCTGAAACAGCACAAACAGAGGCAGGAAAAACACGGCCAGAGCCAGTTTTCCCTGTGCAGGACTACTTCCTATAATATATCTTATGTTAACTTTGCAAGGGGGAAAATAGGCGCAAGACCTCTTCCTGCGCCTCTCTCAATATCCTTTTATATCTCTCTCCAGGACACAACTTCTTTCGTAATAAACGAAACATTATTTAAGACGTCGGCAATGATTGCCGGCCTGTAATTGATCGTGACATGCCCGGAGATTTCCGTGTCGACTTTGGTGGAACTCTCGGCCAATACCGCGCCGCTTAATGTCGGTGTACCGCTCACGTCAAGCCTTCCGATGACATAGATTATCCCGTCAAACACAGGCGTGCCTGCAATGTCGCAATCTCCGTTGATAATCAGAATCCCGCCGCCCACCCAGTTCGATGTCAGCTTGAGCTGGCCTCCGGTGACGTCAACCCAGGTAATGCCGTTAATGTTATCTAGCTGGATATTAAAATCGGTATACACATGCGTGGCATTCGCCCGCATATCGACTTTCGACACGCCAAACAGATCCGCGAAATCAAGTATGGAATTTTCTTTCCAGCTGTCGGCGGGATCTATCGTATACGCGCTTCCCTTGAAATCAATGTTCGTTGTCGATTCAAGCCCGT
>CAZDUF010000174.1:0-2456 GCA_964508555.1 uncultured Planctomycetales bacterium | reverse complement strand
ACGCAATAACGGGATCCTGTTTATCCCGCTCGACCAAAACTTCGGCACCAACGGCATTTTTGTGGATTTTTTCGGCCGCAAAGCGGCGACCGCAACCGGGCCGGTGGTGCTTGCCCAGCGCACCGGCGCGCTGATCATGCCGGCGTTCATCGTGCGGCAGGCTGACGACACGCACGTCATTCATTGCGAGCCGGCGTTCGGGGCCGAAGGAGGCTCAAACGCCGAGGAGACCGTGGCCCGGAACGTGCAGAAGATCACCGGGATCATCGAACAGTATATCCGCAGGTATCCCGCGGAATGGGGGTGGATTCATCGCCGCTGGAAGACGCGGGCCCCGGAAGCAGCCGATGCAACCGTGTAACGCGAACAGCAGGTTTAACAAAGGAGGCAGCTATGGCAGAAGAGAACAAGGCAGTGAAACAGGAGGATAAGGCAGAGGCTAAGAAGAACATCGCGGCAACAGCGCTCAAGGTGCTGATCGGTTTGACGCTGCTCGTGCTCGGCGGTCTGGCGCTATTCAGCTGGTGGCCGGAGCTGATGGTCATTTTCAAGGGATCGATCGGGCTGTTTCTGATCCTGGCAGGGATCATCACCCTCGCGATAGCAAAAGAATAACGAGTGGCAAAAAGATTCCTCATTCTGTGTCTGGTTTCGCTGTGCGTGGGCCTGGGAGCGCTCGTTCTAGGTATGCACGGGCGTCAGGCCCTCGCACTTTCCGTTTTTAGCGTCTCGATACTCGGGACGCTTCTTTTCTGGCACCTGCGCCTGGTCTTTGCTTTCCTGGGAAGCGCGCTGCTTCTCGCGACCCGCACGCTCTCCCTTTCCGAAATGCTGCAGTTCAGTTCGCCGGACGTGATCCTGTTTCTGGTGGGCATGATGATCCTGGTCGGCCTCCTGAAAGAGACGGGTTTTTTCGTCTGGATCGTCAGCCTGATGCTGCGCGCGCGTAATCCGAGCGCCGTCAAATTCCTCGTCTCCATTTCCTGCGTGGCCGCGCTCTCCGCCTGCGTGGTCGATGAAGTGACGTCCATCATCTTCGTTGCCGCCGCGGTATTCGAGCTCTGCGATTATTTCGAAGTCGATCCCGTGCCGTTTTTGATGATCGCCATCTTCGCTACCAACGTCGGTTCGTTCGGCACGGTGCTGGGTAATCCCATCGGTATCCTGATAGCTACCAAGGCAGGCCTTGCGTTCGAGGATTTTCTCATCCATGCCTTTCCGGTTATGCTTCTGGTGTTGGGTGTGATCATGGTGGTTTTGCGGTTCTGTTTCCGTAAAGACCTGGCTATTCTTGAGCACAAAATCCGCGAGCACGGAGATAATGATATCCTGCTGAAACTGCTTGCGGTTCCGCCGGACAAGGAGCTGAGGATCAGCATGTTGATGCTCGGCGTGACCGTGTTCCTCATCGCGTTTCACCGCAGATTGGAGGAGATGTTTCTCCTGCCGCATAACACGCTGCTGGTCGCCATACCCCTTGCCTGCGCCGGCGGCGTTATGGCTTGGAAACACCGTAAGGCGCGTAAATTCGTGGAGCGCGACGTGGAATGGTGGACACTGCTTTTCTTTATGCTGCTCTTCGCCCAGGCAGAAACGTTGAGACACACCGGCGTCACGGATTTTATCGCGCGGCATCTGGTTACCTGGGCAGGCAACGCGCGTATTACGCTGATAAGCCTCGTGCTCTGGGGATCGGCGATCGGCTCGAGCATGCTCGATAACGTGGTGCTGGTTGCGGCATTCATCCCGATTATCCGGAGTTTCGGCTCTCTCGGGATTAAGCTCAATGCGCTCTGGTGGGCATTGCTTTTCGGGGGGTGTCTCGGCGGCAACATCACGCTCATCGGCTCGACAGCGAACATCGTGGCGCTCGGTATACTGGAGAAGGAGCGGCACGCGCGTATCGGATTCATGCGCTGGCTGAAAGTCGGCGCAATCGTGGGGGTGGTGAGCATACTGGTTGTATGGATGGTGCTGGTATGCGTGCCTTTATTTCAGAGATAAAACCTTGCGGCAGAGTATAGCTTGCTGTGTGCCTGGCCGTCGCGGCGCGTAGCGCCAAACCTTGACTCGGCCTGTCACGGCGTTTCACCGCCGAGACGAGCACGGTCACGAGACGAGCACGGTCGTTGACAATCGACGCGTGGTATGGTATAGTGACGCCCAATGAGGAGGTGGCCGATGTCCCTACATTTCCGAGCAGTGTGCGCGGTCGTAGCTGTTGCGGTGTGCGTGTCGGTTCAGGCGGTGTCCGCCCAGGAGCAGGCTCCTTTAGCGGAGGATTTCCTGGCACAGACGGCCCAGGAGTCTGTGCTTGAGTGGTTGTGGGGAGAGGCGGTTGCCGTGGATCCGCTCACCAAAACAGTCACCGTCAAATACCTCGATTATGACACCGATACCGAACGGGAGATGGCGGTTGTGCTCGATGACGCGACCACGTTCGAGAATGCGGCATC
>CAZDUF010000173.1:0-2489 GCA_964508555.1 uncultured Planctomycetales bacterium | reverse complement strand
AAACTTTTTCCCCACCTCCACTTCGGGTTTGTACAAACCCGAAGTGGAGGTGGGGATCTGAAAAGAGGAATAAAAAACTTGAAATCAGCTTTTTATCATATATACTTTGATAGCCTTTTTTAGGGAGCCGGAACGCAGCGTACTGCCGGCATGGAGAAAAAATGAAAAATTTCCTGAAAAATCTTGTTATCGTCACCGTGCTTGTCATTTCAGCGTACAGCATCTACCAGTTCCGATTTGCGCGCAGGGAAGCTGCGGCGCAGATGGCCGCGCCCATGGGCGCTTTGATGGGTACGGCAGCCGGCAGCCGGAGCGTCATGCAGGAACTTGAACACGAGCGTTCGATGCGTCTCGAATTGAGCGAAGAAAATCTGATGCTGAAGGATTACCTGCGCGCAAGTAAACGCCGTCTCTCGAAGCTCTTCAGTGAGTTTCGCGCCTTAGAGAAAGAAGTCGTTGCGCGCGATGAGCGGCTGAATGTGATGAAAGCCCAGATGTCCGAACTTGAGCGGGAAAAGCAGACCCTCGTGCAGGAAAACGAGGCCATGAAATTCCGCCTCGGCTCGATACCCGAACTCAAAAAAGCTATCCGCGAAGTCAAGATCAAAGTGCGCGACGCCGCCCGCGAGCTGAGGGCGAAATTACGTATAGACGATGCTATCTGGGGTAATGCCGGATTTCTGGTCAAAGACGGTCAGAATACGTATAAGCCCGCGGGCGTCAACATTGAAGTCACACCCGCATCAAACCGGCTCAAATAATTCCTCTTTCCTCAAAAACTCTCCCTTTATCCTGCGGCACAATTCTGGTATAATCATGCAGTTAACCGTCAGGGCGCACCGGCGCGCGCTTTCCAAGGAACTGTATGCAGCAGGTTTTCCTCGACATATTCAGCAATAAACCTCTTATGGTGACCGTTTCCGGGTGGCTGATCGCCCAGAGCATTAAGGTCACCATCGGGATTATCCGTCAGCGCAGGTTCGATTTCCGCTGGTTTGTCGGTACCGGAGGCATGCCTTCGAGCCACACCGCGGGGGCGACGTGTCTGGCGATGTCGGTTGGGATCGAGCACGGTTTCTCAGGGGTCCATTTCGCGCTTGCCGCAGCGTTCGCGCTGGTGGTGATGTTCGACGCGCAGGGCGTACGCCGGGCAGCGGGGCGCCAGGCGCGCGTTTTGAACATGATCATGGACGACATTTACTGGCGGGGGAAAATACACGAAACCCATTTGCGTGAGCTCATCGGGCACACACCGATAGAGGTCATAGCCGGATTCCTGTTGGGTGTGATTATCGCAGCGTTTTCGTATTCTTTTCGTTTTTAATACCAGGAGGGGGAGTGAATAAGAAACTTATAATAGCCGCGATCGCGGCGGTGTCGCTGGCGTTTGCGGTAGTCGTTTTTGTCGTTGCGCGAAAGGTAGCGATCAGCTCCCGGGCAGAAACAAAAACGGAGAATCTCAGATCCGTGCTGAGTCAGGCCCAGGATCTGGAATCCCAGGGGAAGCCGGTTGAGGCAAAGGCCGTGTATCAGCGCTTGATAGCGGAATACAATAATTCCGCTGATGTGATGAGCTGGCAGAAGAAAATGGAGGAGATCAACATGCGCGTCCTCCTGGAGCCGATTCCCTGTCCGCAGAGCGTCGAATACACCATCAAGCCCGGCGACACCCTGATTAAGATTGCCAAAGAGCACGGCACTACCCCTGAGCTGATCATGCGCAGGAACGGCCTGCCGGACACCAAGATCATGCCCGGCCGCAAGCTGCAGGTATGGAACGCGCCGTTTAACATTTTCGTGGACAAGTCGCAGAACGTGCTGCTGCTCAAAACCGGCGAGGAGGTCGTCAAGACCTACGTCGTTTCCACCGGCAAAGACAATTCCTCCCCCGTGGGAAAATTCAAGATCGTCAATAAACTGGCGAATCCCACCTGGTTCAGGGCCGGCGCCGTAGTTCCTCCGGAGAGCCCGGAGAACATCCTGGGCACGCGCTGGATGGGGTTTGATCTAGCAGGATACGGTATTCACGGCACCACCGAGCCCCAGGATCTCGGAAAACAGGTAACGCTCGGATGCGTGCGCATGAGGAACGATGAAGTCGAAGAGCTCTATAGTATCGTTCCCACCGGGACGGAAGTGACCATTGTCGACTAATTCCATGACGACTCTCGATTTTGAACGGCCGATTGTGGAGCTCGAGCACAAGATCCACGAACTGCATACCTTCTCCAAGGACAAGAAGATCGATCTGGGCACGGAGATCAAGAAGCTCGAAATAAAACTCGACCAGCTGAAGAAAGACATTTACGGGAATCTGACTCCCTGGCAGCGCGTGCAGCTGGCCCGCCATCCCAAACGTCCCTACACGCTCGATTACATTCATACGATCTGCACGGATTTCATGGAGCTGCACGGCGACCGTCTTTTTTCCGACGACAAGGCCCTGATCGCCGGTTTCGCCCGACTTGACGGTAAGAAAGTCGTCGTGA
>CAZDUF010000172.1:0-2502 GCA_964508555.1 uncultured Planctomycetales bacterium | reverse complement strand
CCGCGGCGCAGCGGGTTTAACGATTCCCATCTTGGCGCGCAGGACGAGGAGAATGCCGACAGGCTGCATTTACCCGCAAACGAGCAGCTGGAGTCTGAAATTCAGAAGCAGTGGCAGGAGAAGGCCGGACAGAGAAATGCCCTTTACGCCGATTACCTGTTGGCGTTGCTGCGGCTGCAGCAGATGAGGCCGCTGGCGCGGCAGAAGGTTGACGCGCTGTATCAGCAGCTCGCCACGAATTCCATCACTATCGAAGAGGCGCGCGTATACCTGGATAAGGCATACGGTATGGAGTTCTGGAGAGAGCAGATTGCGCTAGAGGCTCGTCTGGCAAAGGCGCAGCTCGAGCAGGATTTGGCGCAGGTGCAGCAGGCAAAGGATGCTTATGCTGCGGAGCTTACATCGGCAGGTAAGGGTATTGCCGAGATCAAGACGGATTTGAGCGTCATAGACGCCAAGATTGCCGATTATACGGCTAGACGCGCAGACGCTATTGCCCGCGGAAACGCGGAGCTCGGGAAATTCTACAGCGAATTACTCGACGGAAACACTGAAATCAAGACCATCGGATTGATCAAATATCGCGACGTGCGGCAGGGTGAACTCGATAAGGCACAGAAGTATGAAGCAGGTCTGAAGGCAAAGGACCCGTTAGTCAGCGATAAGGTGCTCGACCTATTGGCTGCAGAGAGAAACGAGCCGATGATGCAGGATGCTTTGAGGGCAGCGCAGAGAGTCGGATCCAACGACTGGAAGAAGGATCCGCTTGGCGTATTTAACGACTGGAGCAGGTATCAGGCCTGGGCTGCTGATCCTGCGCGCGGCGCCGAAGGCGTGAAGTATTTTACCGATAAGAAAACTTTCCTGAATAACGCGAAGACGGAACTGGAAACGAAGCTCACGGATGCCCGCGCGTTCGGTACATCGTTATCTGAAGAACATGCGAAAATTACCGGGCCTGCGGAGGTGAATCCAAAACCAAGAGAAGAGCCTTACTTGAACAGCTCTATCGCCGGCATCGAAGGAAACATCACTGCTCTTAGAGAAAGCGGCTTGTTGGTGTATCCTGACCCGCCCAAGCATCTTGAGGCGTTGGAAGTCAGATTAGCGTTTGCCCGTCAGCGCGCTCTTGATATCGAGCAGCAATTGCCGGTGAATACTGCTTATGTAACGACGTTGGAACAAAGGCAGGCTGAACTGGGAACAGCCATTCCCGATGTGGAGGGCAAGCTTGCACAGGCAGAGACCCGGGCCGCGACGTTAAGCGCCAACCATGCCACCACATCGGAATTCCTGGAGTGGCGCAAGGATACCATTCAATCAACGTGGGAAGCGTTGGAACATTTAAGCGATGTCAAACAGCGCCTGGCTACCGAGCTTCATGGTATGAACGAAGCGCAGGCTGATTATCTGCTGGAGAAAGGCAAGCTCTACGAGCAGAAGCGCGCGATCATGCAGTTGGCAGAGAAGATTAAAGAGACCACTGCCGCAGTTCCTGGCATGACGCTGCCGCTTTTGTACAGCGATGAGAAAATCGACGCGATCATCCGCGGAGAGGCGCCGGATGTGTTCTATAAAACGATGTACATGAATGAATCACTGGCAAACGTTATCTGGACGCGGGATTTGATGCGCGCGTATGGCGTGGATGTGGATCTGATGATGTGGGGAATCGGGGAGAGCGCGATACATCCGAATGCCGGCGGTCTGGCAATTCTTCTGAAGAAGGAAGGGGAGCGCTGGACCACGGTGTCGAAGATCGGGCTTGACCAGCGCATCCAGAATCTTGAGAAAGGGCCGGACGAGACGAAATCAGCCAAAGACTATCGCTTAGTGCTGGTTGAAAGTATAGGAGTTAATCCCACGGGTACGCTTACGCTCGGGTATACGGGATTTGCGGACATGGCGGTTAAGGACAGCGGCGCCGGGCAGAAACTGATGCAGGCGCATTCGATTCACGTGCGCGACACCGTGGCCAAGGATTTCTTTGTCGAGGCAAAGGCAGCGTTTGTTTCGATGGAAAAGAAGGGCGTGGAGATGCTGACGTTTGAAGAGGATCAGCAGTTCAAGCAGACGCCGGTTGATATAAAGATCGAAGAGAAATACGTCAGTGCCGAAGTCGCCGCAGGATACAAGAAGGACGGGAAAGAGCTGACCTTCTTCGTGCGTTGGATAAAGGATACCTCTGATCTCTTCGGGTATAACGAGATTCTCCCCGGTGTGCGCGCTCAGATGCCGCTTGCCAAGGGTCTGGCTGCCGGGACCGAGCTGACCTGGAAGACGCAAAAAGTGCATGCAACGCTGAGTCTGCCGGCTGAGGCAACTCTGAAAGCCGGATTTGAAAATAACCAGCTTTATGACCAGCGTTGGTACACGGTTACTCTGGATGTGCCGGTGAAGATTATGCGCGACATGAAGGTGACGTTTGATTTCAGGATTTCCGAAAAGAATCCGGGGATGCCGAGCGCATCGGTGAATGCCGGGCCGTTCTGGAGCGTGCAC
>CAZDUF010000171.1:0-2527 GCA_964508555.1 uncultured Planctomycetales bacterium | reverse complement strand
GGCAAGAACATCAAACCGCAATTCTTGCCGCTCAGGGCAGGGGATGTCTTTAAGACCTTGGCGGACATTACGCGTATCACCGAGGTGCTGGGCTTCAAGCCCCTGGTGACGTTCGAAGAGGGCTTGCGCCGCACCGTGGAATGGTTCCATGGGCACTAAGACAACCCGGCGTCCCTGGGGTACCTATACCGTACTGAATCACGGTGCCGGGTTCAAAGTCAAACTGGTGCGTGTTGCGCCGCACAAACGCCTGAGCCTGCAGCGCCACCGTGACCGCAGCGAGCACTGGGTGGTTGTCCAGGGCACGGCAAAAGTCACGCACGGAAGAAATATGTTATACTTGAATGAAAACGAAAGCGCGTACATACCCAAACGCACGCTGCACCGCCTTGAAAATCCCCTTCATACGCAGCTGAAGATCATCGAAGTCCAGTGCGGCCCGAGCCTGCTGGAGAGCGATA
Source organism: uncultured Planctomycetales bacterium (assembly GCA_964508555.1). Taxonomy (GTDB): domain Bacteria; phylum Omnitrophota; class Gorgyraeia; order Gygaellales; family Profunditerraquicolaceae; genus CAZDUF01. The sequence continues at coordinate 2,066 of CAZDUF010000171.1, read as the reverse complement.
TCGAACGTTTCGACGACGATCACGGGCGCGCGGTTCGAGCGCTGCCCTTTCATAGAGGAGGAAGAAGTAACAAACGCACCACGTGACAAGAAAGGAGAATGACGATGCGCTACCTGGCAGTCCTCATCTTCTCGCTCGTTTTCCTGAGCGGATGCTTAGAGGACAACGGGTCCAACTCGACGAGCAACTTTTCTCCGGAAGAAGCGAATACCGCTGCGTATGACGTAGCTCTCATCGCGGGAGACGAAGCAGGCACGGCAGGAGAAAATGCGACAACGGCAGACGGGGATACGAACCTCGCCCCTGAGCCTGCGACGCTCGCGATGTTCGGCCTTGGGTTAGGCGGCATAGTTGCCGCGGCACGACGTAAAAAGAAGTAGAAACACAGTCACCGTGGGACGTGGGACGTAGGACGAGGGACGTGCGTTGTTCCTCATCTACCGACCACGTCCCACGAGCTCTATTCACATGGCCTTATCCATATCTCAATCGATTCAAGATCACAAGGACTCCGTTGCCGTCGTCGGACTCGGCTATGTCGGCCTGCCGCTTGCGGTTGAATTCGGCAAGCGCGTTGAAACGATCGGGTTTGACGTCAACAAGCGACGCGTCGACGCGCTGAAGAAACATATCGACGACAACGGCGAGACCGCTGCGGATGACCTGCGTGAAGCCATCCATCTGAGCGTTACCAGCGACCCGTCCAGGCTTCGGTCCGCGCGTTTTATCATTGTCGCGGTTCCCACCCCGATCAACAAGAATAAACAACCTGACCTCTATTGCGTGACGAGCGCGTCGGAGCTCGTCGGGAAGAACCTTTCCAAGGGGAGCATCGTGGTCTATGAATCAACGGTGTATCCCGGAGTCACCGAAGACATCTGTGTCCCGATTCTGGAGAAGGAATCCGGGCTTACCTACGGACGGGATTTTACGGTAGGGTATTCGCCTGAGCGCATTAATCCCGGCGACAGGGAACATACGCTTCCCAATATCGTCAAAGTTGTCTCAGGCTGCGACGAGCGGACACGTGAGGAAGTCGCCGCCGTATACAGCCTGGTCGTCAAGGCAGGGGTGTACAAGGCACAATCCATCAAAGTTGCGGAGGCGGCCAAAGTTATCGAAAACACCCAGCGTGACCTCAATATCGCGTTGATGAACGAGCTTTCGCTTATTTTCCATAAAATGGGCATCGATACCCAGGAAGTCCTTAAGGCTGCCGCCACAAAATGGAATTTTATCCGCATGGCTCCTGGTCTTGTCGGCGGCCATTGTATAGGCGTTGATCCGTACTATCTGACTTATAAAGCAGAGGAGTTGGGATATAATCCTCAGGTCATCCTGGCAGGCCGCAGGATAAACGACGGGATGGGGAAGTATATCGCCGAACAGACAATCAAACTTCTTATCGAAGCGGGAAAAGCGGTCAAAGGCTCGAGGATACTGGTCATGGGGATCACCTTCAAGGAAAACGTCAGCGACATACGTAATTCACGGGTTATTGATATCATTTCTGAGCTCAAGGAATTTGGTGCTGAAACCATTGTCTGCGACAAGCTTGCGGATGATTCTTCGGTTTATCACGAGTATGGAATTCATCTCACCGCTTATAAACCCTCCATCAAAGCAGACGCTGTTCTTATTGCCGTCAGCCATCAGGAAATCAAGAAAAACCTCACACCCGCAGTTATCATGAAACACCTCTGCGGATCGCATAACGGCGATAAGGGAGTAGTTGTCGATGTCAAAGGAATTTTATCGCCAGAGTCTTTCGACCCCGCCAAAATCCTCTACTGGCGCCTGTAAGAAAAATAGCTTTCAGCTCTTGATTTTGTAGTATATATATACTACACTTGTAGTTATTGTTTACTACAATCTGCACTGTTTTTTGCCCACCCCCCCAAAGCAATCCCGCTGGCGAAAAACACTTGATGAACAAAGACGTTGATCAACAATGCCTGACATCCTTCATCTGACGAAATCAGCCCTGCGCCGAAAAATTCTCGTTCACTTCTTCACGAACCCCATGTCGCGCCTGTATCTGCGAGAAATTGCCCGTTTAGCAGGAG
>CAZDUF010000170.1:0-2551 GCA_964508555.1 uncultured Planctomycetales bacterium | reverse complement strand
CCTTTGCGCAGATTGTCCGCGACCACCCATAACCAAAGCCCGTTCTTCACAAAGGCATCCCTGCGGATGCGGCCGACAAACGTCTCGTCCCTGCCCTCGACGTCTTTGGGCATGGGATAGACGTTGTGCGCAGGATCATCCATCAACACGATGCCGGGTGATTTCGACAAAAGCGCCCGAACCGCATCGGGCGACATCGGCTTGGCAGTCTCGATATACACGGACTCGGAGTGCCCCGTGCGCACCGGAACACGGATCGTTGTCGCGGAAATCCTGATTTTCTCGTCGTGCATGATCTTGTGCGTCTCCTTGACGAGCTTCCATTCTTCGTTCGTATACGCTCCCTCCGCGAAACTGCCGATATGGGGGAAGACATTGAAAGCGAGCTGCTGCGGCATAGCGGCGGGCCGGTTAGCCAGTTCCCCGGTGTGCCGGTTTAACTGGACAACCGGCCAACCGGCTAACACAGCTTGAGATTCCTCGTGCAATTGATCAACGGCACCCTTACCCGCTCCGGACGAGGCCTGCAGCGTGGTGACGATGATGCGTTTGATCCCCGCCTTTTTATGGATGGGCGAGAGCGCAACAACCATTTGTATGGTCGAACAATTAGGATTGGCGATTATACCCTTGTGTTTCCTGACGTCGCGCGCATTGACCTCGGGAACCACCAGCGGCACATCCTTCCGCATCCTGAAATCCGCGCCGTTATCGATGACGACCGCTCCGCGCTCGACCGCAACGGGCGCGTACATCACGGCAGCGCCCTTCTCTCCTTCGGTACCCGCGAACAGCGCGATATCCACGCCGCTAAACGCATCCGCATTGACCGCTTCCACGCAATACGGCTCACCGTCGACGGAAATCTCGCGCGCCGTCCGCGCCAGGACCTTCAGATTGCCCACCGGAAACTTCCTGCTTTTGAGCACGCGCAGCATTTCTATGCCGACTGCTCCGACTCCGATCACCGCAACGTTATATAATGATTTCTTTTTCATTCAGACCCCTCGATAAACAAAACACAGACGGCACAAAGTGTGCTTTGTGTTTTCTACAAACTTTGCGCCACCAAATTCCCTACTTCCGACGTCGAATATCCCATCTTTCCCGCAGCCAGAGACCTGATCTTTGTCGAAACAACCCGGATCACCGCATTTTCGACCGCATGCGCTGCCTGGGTCTCGCCAAGCGTTTCAAGCAGCATCCCCAAGGCGCAGACCGCCGCCAGGGGATTAATGACATTCTTTCCCGTATATTTCGGGGCGCTGCCGCCGATCGGCTCGAACATCGATACCCCGCCCGGATTGATATTACCGCCTGCGGCGATACCCATGCCTCCCTGCACCATCGCGCCCAGATCCGTAATGATGTCTCCGAACATGTTGTCGGTGACGATCACGTCGAACCATTCCGGATTTTTGACGAACCACATAGTCGTCGCGTCGACATGCGCGTAGTCGGTCGCGATGTCCGGATATTCCCTGGCGACCTCATGAAAGGTCCTTTCCCACAAATCCCAGGCGTACGTCAGGACATTGGTCTTGCCGCAGAGCGTCAGTTTCTTCTTTTTATTGCGCTTGCGGGTGAAGTCGAACGCGTACCGGATGCAGCGTTCCACTCCCTGACGCGTATTATAGGAAATCTGTATGGCAACTTCATCTTTGGTGCCTTTGGCCCGGAACTCGCCCATGCCTTTATACAGGCCTTCGGAATTCTCCCTCACCACGACAAAATCCACATCTTCGGGCTTCTTATCCTTCAGCGGGCAGAAATCGGAACGGTAGAGTTTGACCGGACGCAGGTTGATATACTGGTCAAGGGCAAAACGGAGTTTGAGCAGGACGCCTGTCTCGATAATACCGGGTTTGACGTCCGGATCGCCGACCGCGCCCAGGTAGATGGCGTCATGGCGTTTGAGCTCTTGAACATCGGCATCATCGACCAACTTCCCTGTTTTCAGGTAGCGTTTACCGCTGAAATCGAACTCTTTGGTCTGATACCGGAACCCGAACTTTCCCGCCGCCGCTTCCAGGACTTTTAATCCTTCTCGCACGACTTCGGGACCGGTTCCGTCGCCGGGTATGACCGCGATCTTATACATATCTTCTCCCGTACCGTTGGAATGTGGGATGTGGGACGTCGTAAAAACACATCGTACGTCCAAGCGAGTCCCCGCCGGGTGACGAGCGAACGTCCCACGTCCTACCGTTTTTTCTTATTGACCCAGTTCATCAAACCGCCTGCCGTGATCAATTCCTGAAGAAATTCCGGGAACGGGGCGGTTGAATACGTCCTGTTTCTCGTGATATTCCTGATCAGACCTTCTGCAAGCCTGATCTCGACCTCGTCTCCGTCGGAGATATCCTGACAGGCCTCGAGCTCCAGAAACGGGAGTCCGATATTGATCGCGTTCCTGAAGAAGATCGCCGCAAAACTTCTGGCAATAACCGCAGCAATACCGCATCCCTTGATCGCGAGCGGAGCGTGCTCCCGGGACGAACCGCACCCGAAATTTTTTCCCGCTACGATGATGTCGCCGGGAGACACTCTT
>CAZDUF010000169.1:0-2567 GCA_964508555.1 uncultured Planctomycetales bacterium | reverse complement strand
GCATGTTTCGTATTCGCCGCGGTGAGCTATGCCTCTATTAATGCCTTGGGGAGAAACCCGTCAAGCGCTCCCAAGATCTTTACCGCGCTGGTTATCGCGCTGCTTTTTACATTCTTGATGACCTTCGTCGCCATGCTCATCGTTTTTCAATTGTTTAGTCCGTCGGGCTAAGTTATAATACACGGGAGTCCCGTGGGACGTGGGCACCCGGCTCTATCATAATGGCCGGTGTGCGCCGCAGGCGCACGAGCGGACCTCCCACATCCCACGGCAAATGAGATACGTATGCTGATAATTTCCCTTATAGCACTTCAGGTTATTATCTTCATCGTCCTGATCCATGTGTTCCGCACGATCATGACGCAGAATGTCTCAAAGGCTACAAGCCATCTTGAGACCTTGAATAAGGAGTACGTGCGTAAGGAAGAAGAGGCCCAGGCGCACTTGAGTCAGGCGCAGCAGCAGGCGGATGCCTTGCTTGTCAAGGCGCAGGAAGACGCGGCGCGCGTGCAGGCGGAAGCCCTCAAACACGTTGAAGAGGAGAGCCAGGTTGTGCTCAATCAGGCGCGTACCCAGGCCCAGGATATCATCCAGCAGGCCGAACGTTCCAAGGAGCAGCTTCTGGCGGAGATCAACGAGCGCATCGAGCGCCGCGCCGCGGTAAAGGCAGGAGAACTGCTTGCAGAGTGTCTGCCGGAGGAGTTCACCAAGGATATCCATATCCGCTGGGTCGATGATCTTCTCGATAAAGGATTCGGTCAGCTTGACCGGCTGCATATCCCCGGCGATTTAGACCAGATCCACGTTTCATCTGCTTTTGCTTTCACCTCCGCGCAGAAAAACCTGCTCTCCCGCAAGCTTGAGACCGCCCTGGGCCGCAGTGTCCGGGTCGACTTTGAGGAGAACTGCCACCTGGTCGCGGGCTTTGTGATCCGTGCGGGAAGCGTTGTCCTCGACGGCACCCTCGTCAACAAGATCAAAGAGAAGATACATAATGGTTCAGAACACGTCGAGCGCGCCTAAGCATCCGAGCTTTGATGTCCGTGAAGTCGGCGTCGTCCATTCCGTGCGCAAGTTCATCGTCATCGCCACGGGTATGCCGTCGTGCATCAACGGCCAGATGGTGGAATTTACCGACGGAACGCTCGGCATGGTGATGGGATTCTCTGAGGAAAAAGTGCAGATTCTTGTCCTCGGCGACGCCGGCGGCATCAGGGCAGGGGATGAGATTTACAATAAGGGGACGTTTCTGAAACTCCCTGTTTCCGATCAATTCATCGGCAGGGTTGTCAATCCCCTGTGCGAGCCGCAGGACGGGCTGGGGCCCGTCGAAGCCCAGGATTATTTTCCCGTTTTCATCGTCGCGCCAGGCGTTATGGACCGCATGCCTGTCAAGGAAACGCTGGAATCAGGCACCCTCATTATCGACGCCATCATTCCTCTTGCGAAGGGTCAGCGTCAACTGCTGATCGGCGACCGCCTGACGGGTAAGACGACCGTCGCCCTCGACGCAATCCTTAATCAGAAAGGCAAAAACGTCGTCTGCATCTACTGCTGCATCGGCAAGCCCTATTCGAGCCTGATCAAGGTACTCGATATCCTGCGCGAGAAAGACGCCCTTTCCTATACCATCGTGGTTTCCGGCGTTGCCTCCGTCTCGACGGGAGAGCAGTATCTGGCGCCGTATACCGCCTGCATGCTGGGGGAGTATTTCATGAAGTCCGGCAAAGACGTCCTGCTGGTGACCGACGACCTCACCAAACACGCCTGGGTGTACCGCCAGATATCGCTGCTCCTTGAGCGGGCCCCCGGCCGCGAAGCTTATCCCGGCGATATTTTCTACGTGCATTCGCAGATGATGGAGCGCGCCGGATATATGCGGCCCGAGCTCGGCGGCGGCTCGATGACGTTCCTGCCGATCGTGGAAATCCTGCAGGGAGATCTCACCGGCTACATCCCGACGAACCTGGTATCTATGACCGACGGGCAGTTGTATTTCTCGACGGGCCTTTTCAACAAGGGATTCAAACCCGCGATCGATTTTGGACTTTCAGTCTCCCGTATCGGAAATAAAGCGCAGTGGCCTGCGATGAAGTCCCTGAGCAAATCTCTTCGCCTCGATTACCTGCAGTATAAGGAGCTTTTGCAGATGACGCAGTTGCGCACTACCGGTCTTTCGAAGGAAGCAGAGGCGCGCCTGCGCCGCGGGGAGGCAATCAACCAGCTTATCACGCAGGATAAAAACAGGCCCGTGGCCCTCGAGGAGCAGATTATATACCTGTTTGCTCTGAGTAAGGGCATGCTCGACCAGCTTTCCGCATCGCAGATCAAGCAATTCAGGAGCGAGATACTCAGCTGTTTCGAAAAAGAGCTGCCCAAATTCCTCGCTGCGGTGCGCCAGACTAAAGAGCTGACCGAGGAGTGGAAGGGGCAGGTGGAGCGGGTGCTGGGGGAGTATATCAAAACCCTGGTGTGATATTGGAAACAAAGGACAGGATCTTTCTTGTTGCAATAAGTTCAGTGGGACGTGGGACGTGGGACGTGGGACGTAAAACAATAACATAGAG
>CAZDUF010000168.1:0-2663 GCA_964508555.1 uncultured Planctomycetales bacterium | reverse complement strand
TAAGGGTCTTTCGTCGCTGATCGAGGTCCTGAAGAATATCGCTGTTTCTCAGTACCGGTCGCTGGAGCATCGGCTGACGTCCTTCGGGATACTGCTCAAGACCATCGAGGAATTTTCCGACGTGGTGAGTCCGGAAAAGGTGCAGCATCCGTTTACGGATCCCGGGGCGCGGCCGCAGGCAGTGGTGGCGGTGACATCCGACAGCGGGCTTCTGGGTGGACTGAACATGCAGGTTGTCAACGCGGCGATTGCGGAGCTTGAGCGCGCGCCGGGCCAGCTGATCGTGATCGGCGAGCGGGGCAAGATCGACGCTGCGGATTCGAACGTTCCGTTCGTCGCTTTTCCCGGCATCACCGAGGAGGGGCGCCACGCGCAGGCTTTACAAGTGCGCGATTACCTGACGACGCGTGTGTTGAAAGGCACCTTCGGCGCAGTCAAGGTCATCTATCCGCGGCCGGTGTCGTTCACCGTCCAAAAGGTCGAGCAAGTTGCTTTTCTGCCGTTTTCGTTTCCGCGCTCTGCGGCCAAAAGGCAGGAAAGCAATGTTATTTTTGAGTCCGAGCAGGCCGGGGTGTTGGAGTATTTGGTGCATGTCTGGATGGGACAGCGTCTGTACGAGATATTCGGTTTGAGCCGGCTCGCCGAATACGCGGCGCGCTTTGTGCATCTTGAGGAAAGTCTTCAGAAACTGAAGGAGATGGATATTAAAGAGCGGTTGCAGTATTTCAAGGTGCGCCATGAATTGATTGACCGGAACATGCGCGAGCTGTTCAGCGCGCGGCTGTTGTTTATGAGCCAGTAGTTCGAATTAACTTGCGGGAGTTCCGTGGGACGTAGGACGTGGGACGTGAAAGCTGAGTTGTCGATATCCCGCGAACAAGCGCGCACCGGCCGCTCCTGTATGGCCGAGTGCCACGTCCGAGCGAGTCCGCCAAGGGTTCAATGGCGGACGAGCGGACGTCCCACATTTGCGCAGCGGCGCACACCGGCCATTCTGACATGGCCGGGTGCCCACGGAACTCGATAATTCATCGTGCTATGACGACATCTATCAAGGGAAGAATCGTATCCGTCCAGGGGCCTGTCGTCGACGTGCGTTTCGCGCGCGCCGAGGATGTTCCCAATATTTACAGTATGTTGACCACACGCACGGTCGACGGGCAGGAGGTGTTTCTGGAGGTCGCAGAACACCTGCCCGGCCACCTGGCGCGCTGTATTTCTATCAATTCAACCATCAACATTCAGCGCGATTCGCCTGCCGAGTCCACCGGTTCATCCATCGAGATCGCTGCGGGAAATGTCCTCTACGGACGTATCATTAATGTCCTTGGCCAGCCGATTGATCAGCAGGGCGATTTTCCGGCTCAGGAGCGGGTACCTATCCGCCGTCCGGATATGGGGAGTGTGGTCAAGCTTTCGAAAGATAAGTCTCAGCGCAGGAGTTTCGAGGTGATGGAGACCGGTATCAAGATTATCGATCTTCTCTCTCCGCTGGTCAAAGGCTCAAAAACCGGCATTCTGGGAGGCGCAGGGTTAGGCAAGAGCGTTCTGACCCTTGAGATTATCCAGCACATCGTCAAGAAATACCAGGGCAGCTGCGTCTTTGTGGGTATCGGCGAGCGTATCCGAGAGGGGAACGAACTGTATTACGAGTTGAAACATCACGACGTGCTTTCAAAAACCATGATGGTATTCGGCCAGATGAACGAGCCGCCGGGCGCGCGTTTCGGCGTGGCGATGACCGGTATCACCATGGCGGAAGCCATACAGCGCAAGAACGAGGACGTGCTCATGTTCTGCGACAATATCTTCCGTTTCGTGCAGGCAGGCGCGGAGATATCGACGTTGTTAGGCCGCGTGCCGTCGGAAACAGGCTATCAGCCCACGCTGCTGTCCGAGGTGAGCGAGTTCCACGAACGCATCAGGACCTCGCAGGGCACGGGCGGGTCCATCACGTCCATCGAGGCGGTCTATGTTCCCGCGGACGATCTCACCGATCCGGCTGTCGTCGCCATATTCAGCTTTCTAGATTCGATCCTGGTATTGTCGCGCGACCGTATCCAGCTGGGCCTGTATCCGGCTATCGATCCGCTCTTGTCATCGTCATCGAACCTGGATATCGATATCGTCGGCAGGAGGCATTTCAACATCGCGCAGGAAGTCGTGCGCATGTTTCAACGTTACGAGGAATTGCGAAGGATTGTGCTTGTCGTCGGCATCGATGAGTTGTCGCACGCCGACCGTTTGCTCTACGAGCGCGCGCGCAAACTCCAGAATTTCCTGACGCAGCCGTTCTTTGTGGGCGAGGCCTACACCGGCAAGAAGGGGGCGTACGTGACTATCGAGCAGACGCTCGAAGGCTGTGAGCGCATCATGGGCGGGCACGTCGATTCGCGGCCGGAGGAAGAGTTCTATTTGATCGGGGCGGTGCCGTAATATGAGTCCTTCCGAGAAATTAGGAGATATGCTACTGCGCAAGGGTTTGATTACGCAGGAGCAGCTCGTTAGCGCGCTCACCGAGCAGGCAAAGAGCCATGCCTTTCTCGGCGAAATCCTGGTGAAACTGGGAATCGTGAAAGACACCGAGCTGCTTGCGACGCTCTCTGAGCAGCTGAAGATTCCCGTCAGGGACCTGGCGGACCAGTACATCGACTGGAAACTGC
>CAZDUF010000167.1:0-2736 GCA_964508555.1 uncultured Planctomycetales bacterium | reverse complement strand
AATTAACATTTTCGCTTAGTAATTATTATTAACATTTTGGCATAGTAACATCACGTCGTCCGTAACTTCTTGATTTTCCTCTACACTGCGTTTATAATAAAAAGATTATATAAGGAGAGCTCATGAATAACGCGCAAAAAAAATCACGCAAACTGCCGCAGAAAAACGGCCCCTTTAACCGCCTGCCCGTTGCATGGATACTCGGGTTCATTCTGTTTATCCTGGTTGCCAATTCGATTAATGTCTCTATGACCGGAGTGCCCAAGGAGATATCGTACGGCACATTTTACGATACCCTGCAGAACGATCCCGCGCGGATCAAGTCTGTGACGAAGATCGAAACCGCGCTGCAGGGCGAGTATTCCGACGGAAGCAAGTTCATTCTTACCATCCCCGAAAACGATCAGGACCTCCTGAAGATGATCCGCGAGAACGTGCGCGATTTCCAGGTCAAACCAGCGCGCACGCTGCTCATGTCGCTCATTTTCAATCTTGGGCCGATTTTGATTCTGATCCTGTTCTGGTGGATGATGGCGTCGCGCGGCGAGCAGCTGGGTAACCGCATCATGATGTTCGGCAAGATCAAGCCCAAGGTGCACGCGGAGAATGAGCGCGCGACTTTCTCCGACGTGGCCGGAGTGGACGAGGCAAAGGAAGAGCTCAAGGAAGTTATCGAGTTTTTGAAAGATCCCAAGAAATTCCAGCGTCTCGGCGGGAAGATTCCCAAGGGAGTGCTGCTGGTTGGTCCTCCGGGCTGCGGCAAGACGCTCATCGCGCGCGCCGTGGCAGGGGAGGCGGGCGTGCCTTTTTTCAGTATCTCCGGCTCCGATTTCGTGGAGATGTTCGTGGGCGTCGGCGCGAGCCGCGTGCGCGACCTCTTTGAGCAGGGCCGCCGCGCAGGCAAGGCCTCGGGCAAGGGCGCGATCATTTTTGTCGACGAAATCGACGCGGTGGGCAGGATGCGTTTTGCCGGGATCGGCGGCGGCCATGACGAACGCGAGCAGACGCTCAACGCCCTGCTTGTCGAGATGGACGGATTCGACGCGCACCAGGGACTGATCCTGATTGCGGCAACCAACAGGCCTGATACGCTTGACCCGGCGCTCCTGCGTCCGGGACGTTTCGACAGGCACATCGTCGTCAATTTACCGGACATTAAAGGTCGGCTTGAGATTCTTAAAGTCCATACCCGCAAGATCAAGCTCGCTGCCAACGTCGATCTTGAATCCGTTGCCTCGTCCACACCGGGGTTCTCCGGCGCGGATCTGGCCAACCTCTGTAACGAGGCCGCGCTCTTTGCCGCGCGCCTGAACAAAGACGCGGTCGAGAATATCGATCTGGAAAAGGCAGTGGAACGCGTGATCATGGGCCCGGAAAAGAAAAGCCATATCATGTCCAAGCGCGAGAAGGAAATTACCGCGTACCATGAATCCGGTCACGCGCTCATGTCGCTCTTGCTGCCGGAGGTTAACCCCGTCAAAAAGGTTTCCATTATCCCGCGCGGTCTCGCCGGTGGATATACCTTTACGCCGCCGCTTGAAGACAGGCATTATTGGACCAGGCGGGAGCTGATGGCGGAGATCGCGGTGATGCTGTCAGGCAGGGCATCCGAAGACCTGAACCTCGGCGAGGTCACGACCGGCGCCCAGAACGACCTTGAGATGGCGACGAAAATGGCGCGCAGGATGGTCACGCAGTTCGGCATGTCCGACCGCGTCGGCAATGTCACGCTCGGTCACCGCGAAGGCGCACTGTTTCTTGCCCGCGATCTGATGGAGGAACGGAATTACTCCGAAGACACCGCGCGCCTCATCGACGAGGAAGTGAAGAAAATAATCGACGAGTCGTTCGCCCGCGCGCGCAATCTCCTGCGGGACAATAAGGAGAGGCTTATTACCCTGAAGAACGCGCTCATGGAGAAAGAAGTCATGGACGGTAAGGAAGTCAAGATACTGCTTGGATTTCCCGATAAGAAGGAGGGAGTTATCGACGAGCAGTTCCGGATTTCTCCTCCGGAAGGGGTGTAGCGAGCGTGCGCATCGTGCGGATTGATTCAATCAGGCGCGCCGGAGCGCTGATGCGCGGCATGCAGGTCGATCCGTACGGTATCAGGATCATGGCGCCGAAGGCGCTCATGCGTTGCGTGCGTATCGAGGATGTTTCGACTGTCGCGGCAAATATTCTCAAGCAGGAAATCTTGTCCATCGGCGGTGATGCGGCTATCGCGCGCCACGCGCTGACCGTGCGCAGAAAAAAGACCGATTGCTTGCTGATGGGCACACCCGCTCAGCTCAAACAGCTGTGCGCCAAGCTTAAAGTTCAACCGTTCGGTCTGGCGCAGCTCGGCGCGCGTATCAGCGCGGGCGTGCATGCCTACAGCCGGGAGCGTTTTTCCGTGCGACTGCGCGGCCGCGTGCTCCGCGTGGGAGAACGCACCCTGGTCATGGGCATTATCAACGTTACGCCGGATTCGTTCAGCGGCGACGGGCTGTTGGCGGTACAGAAAAACGACGGAATACGGAAGACGGAAGACGGAAGAAAAGCCGCGGGTGATATTGGGCGGATCGTGGCGTATGCCGAGCGCCTGGTTGCAGACGGCGCCGATATCATCGATATCGGCGGTGAATCGAGCAGGCCGGGCGCGCGGGCCGTTGATGTGCGTGAAGAGATTGCGCGTGTCGTCCCTGCGGTCAGGGTTTGCGCACGGCGGCTGCGCGTCCCGATATCGGTTGATAC
>CAZDUF010000166.1:0-2941 GCA_964508555.1 uncultured Planctomycetales bacterium | reverse complement strand
GCATCTTGACGCTGAATAACACCAGGTACGACGAAATGCCGGAACTGGTGGGATACTGCGCAAAGATCAGGTTGAGATTGTTAAACAGATAGGTAAAGTTGACCGCCGCGAAAATCGCCGCCAGCCACAGGTACCATTTCTTCACCCTCCTGACCGCGGCGTGCTCCCGGCGCTTAACCACCAGCGCCACAGAGCAGCCGACCAGCATGATAAACACCAGAAAATGCGCGGTGTAGAGCGTCTGCCCGAGTATATTCTCTTTTTCGATGTAGCGCTCGAATTTCTCCGGCACGTCAAGATACAGCGTATAGAATTCCCGCACCTCGCTGCCGGACACCGTCGCCTTCGTTAACAGTTTTGCTCCCCCTGATCCCTCTTGCCAGGGGATATATACCGCCCGTTTTTCCCAGGAAAAGGAATAATCAACGCGATTTTCGTATTTCTTTATCTTCTTTTCATGAAAATCGAATCCGGACAAATCATGGCCGCACTGCGTTGCGAGAAACTGTTCTGCGATCGCGCGCGCGCGGTCCTCACCCGGATCCTCCCGCGGCTCGATATCGTCAATCTTATGATTGAGGAAAACGACCGCTCCGGTGCGCGGGCTCAGTTCGACGACGAACTCTTCTTTGCGCAGCTCTTTGAAGAAACGCACCCGCCAGGTGAAAATCTCGTAGTCGTGCTGCCTGATAAACTCCTCCGCGGCCTGAAGCTTGAGCGTCTTCTGCAGATAGCGGTCGCTCCAGAAATCGGATTCAAACGTCACTGCCTGGGAGTACTCTGCCGGGTCAACGCCGCGCGCGCGCAGGTATGAACGGGCAGCCTCGACCGCGGCGGGCTTTCGGATTCCGAGATGGATGATCGAGAAACGGGGATAGCCGAAATGCAGCCAGAGAACGAATCCCGCGACCGCGCTCGCCCCGAAGAACAACCACCATTTCCTGGTTATACTCATAGCTGTCCCCCGTTTTTTTCAAGGAACGCGGCCATATCGCGGGGCATGGCTGCGGTGACGGCAACCCGGACGCCGGTCATCGGATGGCGAAAACGCACACCCGCGGCATGCAGCAGCGTCCGTTTCGCCTTGAGCGCAAAGTCTTTCCGGAAGGCGAACCTGCTTTCGCCGACCAGAGGATGAGCGATGCGTTTACAATGAATGCGAATTTGATTGGTGCGGCCGGTGCGGGGAGAAATATCCAGTATGCTGAACGCCGAGCAGTCTTTGACGACGCGGTAGGACGTCTCTGCCGGAGACCCTTTGATCAGAGAGCGTATCGAGCCTGCGGCGGGACGCACGGACCCGTGCGCGAATGCCGTATATCTTTTCTCGACAAGGCGTTTGAGGAACAGCTCGCTCATGGCGTCGCGGGCCCGGGGGCCTTTTGCGTAGATAATCACCCCGGAGGTCTCGCGGTCAAGCCGGTGACAGGGATACAGACGCTCAGCGATGCCGCGAGCGGCAGCGTCATCGTTTAAGATGCTCGTCAGGGTCCTCGGCTCGTTGCGGGGCGTGGGTACGGTGAGCAGGCCCGCTGGTTTATCGACGATAACGAACCACTCGTCTTCGTAGAGAATGGGGATATTCAACCTACAGGATCTCCATCATCCGGTTTATAGCCCCGAGCGCCCTCTTCCTGACCGCCTCCGGCACGCGCACTTCGTAGCGCAGGTCCTTTAACGCCGCCAGGACTTTCTCCTGTGTCGTGCGTTTCATGTTCGGGCACACGGCGCGCTCGGACGCGGGATAAAATTCCTTGCCGGGGTTATCTTTCTTAAGACGGTAAACCAGTCCGACCTCGGTGCCTACGATGAACTCCGTAGATTTGGATTCACGCGCGAACTGCGCCATCTTGCTCGTCGAGAGCACCGCATCGGCCATGTCGACGACTTCCGGCAGGCATTCCGGATGCACCATCACCTGGGCCTTCGGGTGGAACTTTTTCTCCCGCGCGATGTCTTCGGGAAGAATCTTGATGTGTGTGGGGCAGAATCCCTTCCAGGCGATCAAGCGCCTGCCGGTCTGGCGTGACGCGTAATCCGCCAGGTACTTGTCGGGAACGAAAATAATCTCTTTATAGTTTTTAAGCGCGTTGATCACCGCGACTGCGTTCGTCGACGTGCAGCAGTAGTCGAGCTCTGCCTTAACCTCGGCCGATGTGTTGACATACCCGACTGCCACGGCGCGGGGATGGCTTTTCTTGAGCTCGCGCACATCCTTTGCAGTGATCATGTTCGCCATCGGGCAGCCTGCCTGCAGGTCAGGCACGATCACGAGCTTCTCCGGGCTCAAAATCGACGCGGTCTCGGCCATGAAATGCACGCCGCAGAAGACAATCACGCGCGCGCTGGTCTTAGCCGCGATACGGCTTAACTCCAGCGAGTCGCCGGTGAAATCGGCAACCTCCTGCACCTCGGGCAGTTGATAATTGTGCGCGAGAATCACCGCGTCGCGCTTCTTCTGAAGCTCGCGGATCTGTTTTTCTATGTCCTGATCGAATGGTGATCGCATATAATGCCTCCGCCGAGAACTTTCGCACCAGAGTAAAAAACCGCTGACTGGCCTGGAGTTATGGCAAACTGCGGATGTTTGAATGTAACATCGGCACAGTTGTTATTCCTGACGTTGATACGCGCCTCTGCTCCCGTATGATTATAACGTATTTTTACCCGGGTAACAATCGACTTCTTGGGCTCACCCTCAATCCAATGCACATCGCGCAGGCTGCACTGCCTGCCGAGAGCCTCTTCACGCGGACCCACGACGATCGTGCCGGATGCGGCATCCAGACTGATCACGTACAGCGGGTATCCTCCTGCAATGCCCAGACCTTGCCGCTGGCCGACTGTATAGTGGGCTAGCCCGGTGTGCCGTGCGAGTACCCTGCCCCCGGTATCCACAATGAGTCCGCTTGAACCGAGTTTCCGCGGCCCGTATTTCTTG
>CAZDUF010000165.1:0-2951 GCA_964508555.1 uncultured Planctomycetales bacterium | reverse complement strand
GCGTAGGAAACAGCGTTCTCGATGAGTTTCACGTCGTTGGTGATGCGCGACACCAGCTCGCCGCTGCGCTTGCCGAGGAAGTAGTCCAGGGATAAAACCTGCAATTTGTCGTAGATACGGTTACGAACGTCCCTGACAACCCGCTGCCCGACGTCCGACATGACGTACGACTGCATGAACTCGAAAAGCGCGCGGACGCCGAGCGCGATCGGCATGACAACCAGGATGATTTTGAGTACGCTCAGCGGTTCCAGGCTGTTCAGCCGGTTGACCAGCGTCCGGGCAAACGATGGGATAGAGCCGGTAACAATGATCTCTTTGTTGGTAAAAACACGGTCGATGACCGGCACGATCGCGCTCAGGCGGAACACGTCAAGCGCGGTCACCACAGCCATGAAAACCCCTGAAATCAGGAGCCAGCCGTAGTACGGGCGGGCAAAGGAGAAGAGTTTGCGGTAATTTTTCATATCGCTTAGTGTATCATAGCATTTGACATTTGTCGAGGAGGTTGGTACGATGAGTATGCGCTTGCGGACATATCCTTCTTGCACTGAAAATTTTCGCCGAGTGCTACGGTTTACGGCTCGCTCTCGCAACGTCTTACGGAAGCTTTCATGCTCTCGCTCGCCGTAAATCCTTGCACTCATCTGCCGAAGATTTTCTAATGTGCTGCGAAGGATATGTCCGCTCGCGCATACTCCTTAAAGAGGAAATGACATGAAAATTCGCGTAGCCGTTATCGGCGTCGGCCATCTGGGAAGTATCCACGCACGTATCTATAAGGAACTCCCTACCGCTGAGCTGGTCGCGGTCTGTGATTCTGACCCGTCTCAGGCATCACAGGTCGCGCAGGCGCTTGCAGTCCCTTTCTGCACCGACTACCGGCAGTTATTCGGCAAAGTCGACGCGGTCTCCATTGCCACTCCCACCGCGACCCATGCGGCTGTTGCCAGGGACTTCCTGGATGCCGGCGCGCATACGCTGGTCGAAAAACCTTTTACCCCTGTCCTCGCCGAAGCCGACGAGCTGATCAACCTTGCCCGTTCGAAGAACCTGAACCTTGCAGTCGGCCACGTCGAGCGTTTCAACTCCGCCTTCAACGCAACCCGCTCCCTGATCCGCAATCCGCGTTTTATCGAGTGCCACCGCTTAAGCCCGTTTCCCAACCGTTCTCTCGACATCGGCGTCGTGCTCGACGTGATGATCCATGATATCGACATCATCCTGGGACTGGTGGATGCTTCCATAGAAAGGCTGGAATCAGTGGGGGTGCGGGTGCTCACCCAACACGAGGACATTGCCAACGCCCGCATCACCTTCAGGAACGGATGCGTCGCCAACCTCACGGCGAGCCGCGTGTCGGACGAGCCGCTGCGCAAGATCCGTATCTTCCAGGAGGACACCTATATCTCCCTAGACTACAAGGAAGCCGCTGCCTTCGTTTACCGCAAAGCCGACGGCCGTATCTCCAAGGAAGCGCTGCCCATAGAGAAAGAACAGCCACTGCAGAAGGAACTCGCCTCCTTTATCGATTCCGTCGCGCGCGGCACAGATCCGGTAATTACCGGAGAAATCGCGCGGGACGCGCTGCGTGTTGCCTTGGACATTAGAGATCAAATTGTAAATTCACGAAGGACGTAGGGGGTCGACATCCCACGTCTGCACACGGGTGCGCACCGGCCATTCCCATATGGCCGGGTGCCCACGGAAATCACAATGAGTTCGCACCCACGACATATTCTTATAGTGACCGGCGAGCCGTCCGGCGACCTCCATGCCGCTGAACTTTGCCGCAACCTGCTTGCCCGTGCGCCGGGGTTAAAGATTTCCGCCGTCGGCGGCGATTGTCTGCGCTCGTGCGGAGCAACGGTCATCGCCGACATCCGCGACTTCTCGGTGATGGGACTCTTCGACGCACTCAAAAAACTCCCCTCTTTTTTCAGACTCAAGGGCCGCCTTCTCGCATTCATCGCGCAGGAAAAACCCGACGCGCTCATACCTGTGGATTTCTCCGGCTTTAACCTGCGTCTTGCCCGCGCACTCAACCGCAGCATACCGGTTATCTATTACATCAGCCCGCAGGTCTGGGCCTCGCGCGAAGGCAGACTCCACACGATCAGAGACTATGTGGACAAAATGATTGTGTTCTTCGCATTCGAAAAAGAGTGGTACGCCAGCCGCGGCATTACCGTGGAACTGGTCGGCCATCCCCTGCTCGATATCGTCAAACCGACGCAGGACAAGGGCACGTTCTGTCGCTCCTACCGTATTGACCCGGGGCGCCCGATCATCTCCCTCCTGCCCGGCTCGCGCGGCCAGGAAATCAAGCGCATCCTGCCCTGCATGCTGGCCTCCTGCCGGCGCATCATGGAGACGATTCCCGGCGCGCAATTCCTGATCGCCAGACCTCCCCACCTGGAAGAAGGCGCGTATCTGACGATGCTGCGCAAAGCCGTGGTCGAGGCATCGGTCGTCGAGGGGAAGGCGTACGATTGCGTGAACGCAAGCGATCTCTGCCTGGTTGCCTCAGGCACGGCGACTCTTGAGACGGCAATCCTCGGCAAACCCTTGCTCGTCATCTACCGCATGAGCCGGCTCAATTACTGGCTCTACCGGCCGCAGGTCAAAATCCCCTGCATCGGCATGGTGAATATCGCGGCGGGAAAACAGATCGTGCCGGAATTCATCCAGGACGCGGCGACGCCTGAGGCGATCAGCCGCGCTGGGCTCGCCATCCTGCAATCCCCGCAGGAAACGGAGCGCATCAAACAGGAACTCTCCCGTCTTGTCGCATCCCTCGGCTCTCCCGGTGCAGCCGCCCGCGCCGCCGACTCCATCCTCGAATTTCTGGAAAAATAATTACGCATCTGTGCTCGCTGCGATTTTGCTTCTTGCACTGAAAATTTCGCCGAGTGCTGTCCACAGGGACGCACCGGCCCATCCGATAGGGC
>CAZDUF010000164.1:0-2954 GCA_964508555.1 uncultured Planctomycetales bacterium | reverse complement strand
CGGTGGAGGACAGCAATTCGCGACGCCCGTGCAGACAGGACGCGTGGCTCGATTTTCCTGAAGGACGAATCATTGTCCACATCCGGCGATTATGAGCAGTTCTTTCTCGAGGACGAGATCAGGATGTCTCATATTATCAACCCATTGACCGGATATCCGGCAAGAAGCGGCGTCATCTCCGTGTCCGTTGCTGCGCCGTCCGCGCTGGCAGCCGACGCGCTCTCGACTGCCATTTTCGTTCTCGGCGAAGAGCGCGCTGCCGGGCTCATCGCCCAGTTCCCCGGCGCCGCGATCAAAGATATCCAGACAGAGGATCCTGCGACCCATGAATACCATTATTGAGCGGATAGATCTGAATCCGTCTGTAGTCAGGATGATTATCGAGGCTCACGATATCGCGCATGCTGCGCGCCCCGGCCAGTTCGTGGCAGTGATGGCGCAGGAGACAGGAGAGAGAATACCCCTGACCATAGCTGACAGCGATTCCGCAGCCGGAACAATTACTTTGATTTTTCAGAAAGTCGGCCGCACCACAGAACGTCTTGCCGCACTGCGCGCGGGTGATTCTGTGGCGCATATACTGGGCCCGCTTGGACATCCAACGCCTGTTGACCTGGTGGGTACGGTTGTGTGCGTTGGAGGCGGGGTGGGTGTTGCCGAGATGTACCCGGTGGCACGCGCGTTCAAGAACGCGGGCAACCGCGTACTCTGCATTATCGGCGCGCGGACAAAAGCACTGCTGATACTTGAAGACTTGCTTCGCGCCGTCTGCGATACCATCAGTGTGACAACAGACGACGGCAGCGCAGGCCGCAAGGGATTCGTGACTGAGGCTCTCAAAGAGACACTCACTCAGAATCTGCCAAATCTGGTTTACTGTATCGGGCCGGTGCTGATGATGAAGGCAGTGTCGAATCTCACACAGCCGTACGGCATCAAAACCGTCGTGAGCCTCAACCCGGTCATGGTCGATGCAACCGGCATGTGCGGCTCATGCCGTTGTAAAGTTGCGGGTAAGACGGTATTCGGCTGCGTGGACGGCCCGGATTTCGACGGGCACCAGGTGGACTTCGACGCATTACTGAAACGGCTGGACATGTATAAGGAGCAAGAGAAATTGTAATTGATAACGCTTCACTGAGCAATCGTGCTCGCTAAGATTTTGCTTCCTGCACTGAAAATTTTCGCCCAGTGCTGCGAAGCAAAATCTCCGCTCGCACGAAACACAGTACAGATTGGATTATGCGAGTTGATGTAAACAAGGCATCTCCTGACAAGAGGAGAAGGAATTTTGACGAAGTTTCGCGCGGATTGACCGACGAGCAGGCCCGCTCCGAAGCAAAGCGTTGTCTGCAGTGCGTCAATGCCCTGTGCACCCGGAGCTGTCCGGTGAGCATCGATATACCAGCGTTCGTGCGCCTGATTAAGGAAGGGAAGCCGGCAGAGGCGCTGGCGAAAATCAAGGAAAAGAACAACCTGCCTGCTATCTGTGGCAGGGTCTGTCCGCAGGAGGACCAGTGCGAAGGCGCATGCGTGTTGCAAAAAACGGGAGAGCCGATTAATATAGGGGCTCTGGAACGCTTTGCTTCGGATTCAGGAACTCCTCAAACTGTCGAAGGACGAAGGTCGAAGGACGAAGATAAACCGCGCCAGTTCCTGTCTGTCGCTGTTGTGGGCTCCGGTCCTGCCGGACTGACCTGCAGCGCTGATCTTGCGAAGATGGGGTATCAAGTAACACTGTTTGAGTCGCTTCATGTCGCCGGCGGCGTGCTGGTGTACGGCATACCCGAGTTCCGACTGCCGAAAGAGGTCGTGCGTTCCGAAATCGCGTATGTTCATAGTCTGGGAGTAACGGTCAGGACCGATACCCTGATCGGCCTGACCTTTTCTCTTGAGGAACTCTTCCGGCGCAGGTTTGCCGCGATATTCATAGCTGCAGGCGCCGGCCTGCCGCAGTTTCTCGGTATTCCCGGGGAGGAACTTGCGGGAGTCTATTCGGCGAACGAATTTCTGACCCGCGTCAATCTGATGAAGGCCTATCGTTTTCCGGAATACGATACGCCGGTGCGCAGCGGTGAGAACGTGACCGTGATCGGCGGCGGCAACGTCGCGCTCGATGCCGCGCGCTCAGCCCTGCGTTTCGGGAAGAAGGTGACCATCGTCTACCGCAGGACAGAAGCCGAAATGCCGGGCAGGAAAGAAGAGATCCTGAACGCGCGGGAAGAGGGCGTGCAGTTTCAATTCCTGACCCAGCCCGTGGCGCTCGAGGGAGACGCTTCGGGCAATGTGCGCTGCCTTGCATGCGTTTCCATGCGGCTCGCAGAGCCTGATGAATCCGGCCGCAGGAGGCCGGTTGTCGTTCCGGGATCGGATTTCAGCATTCCAACGGATACCGTTATTGTCGCGATCGGCCAGAGCCCGAATCCGTTGCTGGCGCGCCTCACTCAAGGATTAAAGACCGGCACACACGGCAATCTGATTATCGACGAACATTGCATGACCTCACTGAAAGGTGTCTTCGCAGGCGGAGACATCGCAACAGGCGCCGACACCGTGATATCCGCCATGGGCGCAGGCAAAAAGGCGGCAGTTGAGATTGATGGGTATTTGAGGAAAACAGGAGGCGTCGGAGTCTAAAGACTGTGCGAGCGGAGATTTCGCTTCGCAGCACTCGGAGAAATTTCCAGTGCCAGCACCGGCCATAAGAGATGGCCGGTGGAAATCGCAGCGAGCGCAGTCAGCGCAGCAGATATGACACCCCAACAGATCAAACAACTTAAAGGCCAGCGCAAGATCACCATGTTGACCGCATATGATTATCCATTCGCCAGCCTCGTCGATGAGGCGGGGATCGATATCATCCTGGTTGGCGATTCGCTGGCGAATGTGGTCCTGGGACTTGAATCGACCAAAGAGATCGGCATGCAGGAAATGCTCCATCACACCCGCGCCGT
>CAZDUF010000163.1:0-2989 GCA_964508555.1 uncultured Planctomycetales bacterium | reverse complement strand
TGGAAATCGAGCTTCTGGTAGCCGAAGCCCTCTCCCGTCAAGGCGTCATTCCTTCTGCTGCCGCGCTGCGCATGAGAAAAAAAGCGCGGTTCAGCGTCGCGGCAATCAATAGAATCGAACAGTCGACCAACCACGATATCGTCGCCTTTGTCACGAACGTCTCCGCATCACTGGGTCCCGACGCCCGTTACCTCCACATCGGCCTGACTTCATCCGATCTTCTCGACACCACGCTTGGCGTGCAGTTGCAGGCCGCCTCCGATATCCTGCTTGTCGACCTGAAAATGCTCAAGGGTGTTCTGGCCGCGCAGGCGAAGAAATACAAAAATACCGTGTGCATCGGCAGGACGCATGGCGTGCACGCCGAACCGACGACGTTTGGCCTGAAGCTCGCGCTCTGGTACGACGCGGCCCGCAGGAATATCCAGCGGTTGAGCGCGGCCAGAGCGCGCGTGTCCGTCGGCAAGATTTCAGGCGCGGTCGGCACCTATTCGAACATCGATCCGCGGGTCGAGGAGTTTGTCTGCCGGAAACTCGGGCTACAGCCGGCTCAGGTCTCGACCCAGGTGATCCAGCGGGATATCTACGCGGAATTCATGTCGTGCCTGGCGGTATGCGCGGCAACGCTTGAGCAGATGGCGACCGAAATCAGGCATCTCCAGCGCACCGAGGTCCTGGAGGCCGAGGAGCCGTTCGGCAGGGGGCAAAAGGGGTCGTCGGCAATGCCGCATAAGCGTAATCCCGTGATCTGCGAGCGCATCTGCGGGTTGAGCAGGCTGGTGCGCGCAAACGCGCACGCCGCGCTTGAAAACGTCGCGCTCTGGCACGAGCGCGACATCAGTCATTCCTCGGTGGAACGGGTGATCCTGCCGGATTCGACGATGCTTCTCGATTATATGCTGCACAAATGCGCTGGTGTCGTCGGTGGTCTCCTGGTGTATCCCCACAGGATGCTGTCGAACGTCGCGCTCACGCACGGCCTGATTTTCTCCCAGCGGGTACTGCTTGCGCTCATGGAAAAAGGCCTGAAGCGACCGGTCGCCTACGATATGGTGCAGCGCTGCGCCATGCGCACCTGGAAAGAACATCGGACATTCAAAGACACTCTGCTCGATGATGCCGGGGTCGCGAAGTATCTGGATACGAAAGAGCTCGATACTCTTCTGGATATAAATTATTATCTGCGTCATGCCGCGCGTATTTTCCGGCGGTTGGGACTGTAGGTGTAACCGTTATGCTGTGGAGAGTCGAAGTACGGGATAAAGAAGGTATTTTTGACGCGGTCGGGGCCGGCGTCAAGAAGGATATCGCGGATCTCGGCATCCGGGGCGTCGAGCACGTCGCTTTTTCGCAGATATATACCATTGACGGCGCTCTCTCGGAAGCAGAGGCGCGCCGCGTCTGCGACGAGCTGCTCTGCGATCCCGTTGCCCAGAGCTATGTGCTGCGTCCTGCGGGCTCGGCGCCAGCCGGCGAAGCCTTGGACGGCGCGCGTGTGGTGGAAGTCGCGTACAATCCCGGCGTCATGGATCCTGTCGAGGCGTCCACGCTCAAAGGTATCGCAGAGCTGGGGATTTCATCCGCGCGCGCGGTAAAAACCTCGAAACTTTATCGTATTACCGGTGAACTTTCCGAACGGCAATTCTCGATCGTTTGTGAGAAACTCCTCTACAATAAACTCATTCAACATCTGGCATCCTCCGGCGATACGCAGCAGACTGCCTCCGGCGAATATCGCTTCCGGCTGGTGAGCGTGCCGCTGTGCCGGGCAACGGATACTGCGCTGCGTGCTCTTTCCCGTCAGGGGCAGTTATTCCTCAACCTGGATGAGATGCGCGCGGTCAAGAGATATTTCCGGCTTCTGAAACGTGAGCCCACGGATTGCGAGCTGGAGACCATCGCGCAGACCTGGAGCGAGCACTGCTGGCACAAGACGTTTCGCGGGAAAATTGACTACACGGAAAAAATCCGTGGGACGTGGGCACCCGGCCATGACGGAATGGCCGGTACGCGCTCGTGCGCAGACGTGGGACGTGGGACGAAAAAAACGGGGCGCGGGGCGTGGAAGGTCAGAAAAAAATTGATCAATAACCTGCTCAAATCGACGATCATGAAGGCGACGCGCACCCTGAACAAACCCTGGTGCGTGTCCGTGTTCCACGACAATTCCGGCGTGATCAGGTTTGACGACGAGTACAACGTGTGTTTCAAAGTCGAGACGCATAACCATCCGTCAGCGCTGGAGCCGTACGGCGGCGCCAATACCGGGATCGGCGGCGTGATCCGTGACCCGATGGGCACGGGGCTTGGCGCAAAACCCGTGCTCAATACCGACGTGTTCTGTTTCGGGCCCCCTGATTATCCGTTTCATAAGCTGCCCCCTGGTGCACTGCATCCCAAGCGCGTGATGAAAGGCGTGGTCGCGGGGGTCAGGGATTACGGCAACAAAATGGGCATACCCACGGTCAACGGCGCGGTGCTGTTTCACGAAGGGTTCGTGGGGAATCCTCTGGTGTATTGCGGCACAGCCGGGATTCTGCCCAGAGATAAATCGTTCAAGAAGGTCAGCGCGGGAGACGCGATCGTGGTGGTCGGCGGCAGAACGGGCAGGGACGGTATCCACGGTGCAACGTTTTCCTCCGGTGAATTAACGCATGAGTCTGAGACCGTCTCAGGCGGCGCGGTGCAGATCGGCGATGCCATCCAGGAGAAGAAGATGCTTGACGTGATCCTCCAGGCGCGCGACCGGAACCTGTATTCTGCGATCACGGATTGCGGAGCAGGCGGACTCTCCAGCGCCGTTGGCGAGATGGGGCAGTCTGCCGGAGGCGCGCGCGTGGATCTGGATAAGGTGCCGCTCAAGTACACGGGGCTTTCCTATACCGAAATCTGGATTTCCGAGTCGCAGGAACGAATGGTACTGTCCGTACCGCAGAAAAAGGTTGAGCCTCTTTTAGAACTGTTCGCGTCTGAAGACGTGGAGGCCGCG
>CAZDUF010000162.1:0-3001 GCA_964508555.1 uncultured Planctomycetales bacterium | reverse complement strand
GGCATCGACTGCCGCGCGCGACGACCCGACTGCGGCGCCGATCACGTGCGCCAGTTCCTCGAGCAGCTTGAAATTCTCCGGGCTCCCCATGCCGCGGCCGCCTGAAACGATGATATCCGCCTCTGAGATATTGATCAGTGATTCGATTTCCTCGACAATATCAAGCAGCCTGGTCCGTGAAGCGTACTGCGACTGCGGGAATTTCTCCCGGACAACCTTGCCCGTGCGGCGCTTATCCGGCGTCATCGGTTGCATCACCTTGTGACGTACCGTAGCCATCTGCGGACGGTGGTTCGGCGAGATAATCGTTGCCATGATGTTGCCGCCGAACGCGGGACGCGTCTGCAGCAGGATTTTCTTCTGAGCGTCGATATCAAGCCCCGTACAGTCGGCGGTCAACCCGGCGTTACAGGTAATGGCCACTCGCGAAATAAGCGACCTGCCGATGGCGGACGCTCCGCAGAGCACGATTTCAGGACGGTACTTGCGGATCATCTCGACCAGAACGTTCGTATACGGTTCATCCTGGAAATTGGCGAGTTCCGGAGCCTCGATAAGGTACACGGTATCAGCGCCGTGCCAGATGATCTCATCGACCTGATCGGAGAGATCGTTACCGATAAAAACAGCGCCTACTTCGGTAGAAAGCTTTTTCGCGAGCTCATGCGCCTTGCCGAGCAGTTCGTACGAAATCGACTGCACCTTGCCTTTTTTCTGCTCGATAAAAACCCAGACGCCCTTGTAATCCTTGATATTGGGAAGCACGCACACCTTCTCTGCCTTCTCGATCTCGATAGCCTTGAATTTACAGGTCTGGACGCAAGCCCCGCAGAGCGTACATGTGGTCAGCTCGATAACCGCCTTCTTATTCGCCATGCTGATGGCGGCAAACGGACAGGCCTTCACGCATAAGGTGCAGCCGGTGCATTTTTCAGTGATAACGCGTATGGACATAGGTATGGTTTTCTAGTCGTATCTGTTAGATCACTTCGTCTTTAATCAGCTCAACGAGTTTTGAGGCGACCTCAGAGACTTCTCCCTGCAATATTTGTCCGCCCACCCGCGGCGCCGGCGCGAAGATCTTGACCACCTGCGTGGGAGAACCGCACAAACCCAGTTTCTGCTCCTCGCAGTTCAAATCTTTCTGTCCCCACACCGTGATTGCCGCTGATTTCGCTTTCATCATACCTTTGAGTGACGGCATGCGCGGCTCGTTTAATTCCTTGACCACGGTCAGAAGAACAGGTAACGGGGTTTCGATAATCTCATACCCTTCTTCCATCATGCGCTCAACGCGCATCATCGTATCAGTGACCTCTTCGATCTTCTTGACGTAAGTTACCTGCGGGATATCCAGATGCGTGGCAATGCCCGGACCGACCTGCGCCGTGTCTCCATCGGAAGCCTGCTTACCGCAGATGACCACGCTGACACCCGGAATTTTCCTGATCGCACAGGAGAGCGTGTAGCTCGTCGCCCAGGTGTCGCTGCCGGCAAACGCGCGGTCAGACACCAGGACTCCCTCGTCAGCTCCCATAGCGATTGCCTCGCGCAAAGCAGCGTCAGCCTGCGGAGGCCCCATGGTGATAACCGTCACCTTCCCGCCGGATTTCTCCTTCAGACGCACGCCTGCTTCGATGGCGTACATGTCAAAAGGATTGATGATGGATTTGACGCCCTCACGCACCAGGGTATTGGTCTGGGGATTGATCTTGACGTCGGTTGTGTCGGGAACCTGTTTGATGCAGACGATGATATTCATACGATTAACCTTGTCATTGCGAGGCTAGCCGCCCCGCCAAAGGCGGGCGGCATGCCGAAGCAATCTAAAGCACGAATGACCTTGGGATCCCTCGCCCTTAGGGCTCGGGATGAAATGAGTCCGCCAATGAATCCGTGGCGGACTCATTTCACTTAGACAGCTCTTTTATAACTTGCAGCCCTATAATATTCCTCTGAATCTGGTTCGTGCCTTCGTAAATCTGCGTAATCTTGGCGTCACGTACGTACTTCTCGATCGGATAATCACGCATATAGCCGTATCCGCCGAACAACTGTAGGCAGTCGATACTCACTTTCATGGCGATGTCGGAGGCGTACATCTTTGCCATTGCCGATTCCTTGGATACGTCCTTGATCCCGGCATCCACCATACGCGCGCAGGAGTACACGAGTCCCCGCGCAGCCTCGATTTCTGTCGCCATATCCGCGATCATCCACTGGATACCCTGGAAACTGGAGATCGACTTGTCGAACTGGTAGCGCTGCTTGACATATTTCACCGCCAGCTCGAACGCACCCTGCGCGATGCCGAGCGCCTGCGCCGCAACGCCGGGCCGGGACATATCGAACGTGCGCATGGTCACGATGAACCCCATACCCTCGCGGGCAAGGAGATTCTCCGCCGGCACTTTGCAGTCAGTGAAAATCAGCTCACGCGTCGAGGATGCGCGGATGCCGAATTTCTCCTCTTTCTTGCCGAAAGTAAAACCCGGGGTCCCTTTTTCCACGATAAACGCAGACGCGCCGCGCGCGCCCTTGTTCTTGTCCGTCATGGCGATAACCACGTAGGTTTCCGCATCGCCGCCGTTGGTGATAAAATGTTTCAGGCCGTTCAGGACGTAGTGATTCCCTTCCTTTCTGGCGGTTGTCTTGATCGCCGATGCATCTGATCCGGCTTCAGGCTCGGTCACGGCAAAAGCAGCTACCTTTTTCCCCGCTGCCAGGTCAGGGAGATATTTCTTCTTCTGGGCATCTGAACCAAACAGGACGATCGGGAAGGTGCCGAGCGCGGATGCCGCGTAGCATACCGCGATACCACCGCATGCGCGCGACATCTCTTCCGTGGCAAGGCAGAGGTTCAGCACGTTGACGCTCATGCCGCCGTACTCCTCAGGAATAAATAGGCCGAACAGGCCGGCGTCGGCGATAACCTTGATCACATCCCAGGGATACTCCTCGGAAACGTCATATTGGGCGGCAACAGGCCGGATCTTCTCTT
>CAZDUF010000161.1:322-3015 GCA_964508555.1 uncultured Planctomycetales bacterium | reverse complement strand
TCTAGCCGTGAGGCAGGCGCACGTCCTGCTCGGAATGTCCCTGCCACCCGCGCCCGATAATCCAACCCTAACACATCCTTGCCCGCAAAACCCCCTCACAGACTCCGTTCGGAATATGTCCGTCCCTGGTCGTTCCGGTAACTATGAAGATATAGTGTGCTGCGCGAGCGGAGATTTTGCTTCGCAGCGCATCAGAAAATTTCGGCAAATGAGTGCAAGGATTTACGGCGAGCGGGAGCATGAAGGCTTCCGTAAGACGTTGCGGAAGCGAGCCGTAAACCGCAGCACCGGCCCTATCGGATGGGCCGGTGCGTCCCTGTGGACAGCACTCGGCGAAATTTTCAGCGCAAGCACCGGCCATAAGAGATGGCCGGTGAAAATCGCAGCGAGCGCAGCCGCTGAGCCGCTCTGACTACTTCACCGGCACGCGGTCTATCGATTTGAGGTTGTAATAGCCGAGGACTTTGACGCGGGCGCGGGATTGCGAGACCAGCCAGTCATGGTATTTTCCCATGAAGCGGTCATGGTCGCGGCGGGTCTTCCATTCGTAGACTGAGGCGTAGTGGTTGGGATGATCGTCGCGCTGCATGGTGTGGTAGGAGATGAATCCAGAAGCTTTGCGGGCGTGACGCGCCCACATGCGGGAATCCCTGCGGTAATCCGATACCTGCGACGGAGCTATTTCGAATAAGACGGCGTGGATGAACATGCGTATTCCTCGCAATGACGAAGCGTAGCGCGCAGCCTGTCGAACATGTCTTCGATTTCTCTTCCGCTCACGCACAGCGGAAGGAAGAAATAAATCACGTTTCCCAGCGGCCGCATCATGATCCCGTGCCGTAAGCCAGCCAGATATATACGGTATCCTATCCTCTCTTCGAAGGCAAACCCTTTTTTTGTTTTCTTATCCTTCACCAGCTCAAGTGCGCCGACCAGGCCGATCGACCGCGCGTCGCCGACGTGCGGCATATCGAGAAACTCCCGCAGCCTGCTGCGAAAGAGCGGCTCGAGTTTACGCGCATGCGCGAGCGTCTTCTCTTCCTTAAATACATCCAGACTCGCGATCCCTGCAGCGCATGCCAGCGGATTCGCGGTATACGTATGCCCGTGGAAGAATGTTTTCTTCTCGACGTAATCCCCCCGGAACGCAGCCGCTATGTTCCCTGAGGCAAGCGTCGCCGCGAGCGGCAGATACCCTCCGGTAATACCCTTTGACAGGCACAGAAAATCAGGCGAAATTCCTGCGTGCTCGCAGGCAAACATCTTTCCTGTCCTGCCGAATCCGGTCGCGACTTCGTCGCAGATAAGATGCGCGCCGAATTCGCGCGCCATGAGCGCGGCCTTCTTCAGGTACGCGGCAGGATACACCAGCATCCCTCCCGCGCCAAGGAGCATCGGCTCGATAATAATGGCTGCTGTTTTCCGCGCGTGTTTTTGCAAAGCCTTGCGCAGAAAAAGAGCGCATTCCGTGCCGCAGGAGTCAGGCCTCTTACCGAGCGAGCAGCGGTAACAATACGGGGAGCCCACGCGAACAGACGGAAACGTCAGTTTCTCAAACGGCCGCGTAAAGAGATCCACGCCGCTGACACTCATGGTGCCGACGGTATCGCCGTGATAGCCGTGATCGAGACAGATAAACGAGCATTTGCGCGGCTTCCCCCTATTCCTCCAATACTGTACCGACATCTTCAGCGCCACTTCAACCGCAGTCGATCCGTTATCAGAATAGAAAACGCGCTCCAGACCCCGGGGCGCGATCTTGATCAATCGCTCGGCGAGCACGATGCCCGGCTCGTGCGTGCATCCGGCAAACAGCACGTGCTCAAGCGAATCCATCTGCCGTGTGACCGCGCGCTTGATGCGCGGATGGTTATGCCCGTGGACGTTGCACCACCAGCTCGAGATAGTGTCGTAATACCAGCCCCCCGACGCATCGTAGAGCCTGATGCCTCTGCCCTTTTCGATCAGGAGCGGCGGATGACGCTCGCTGTCTTCGATCTGCGTGTACGGATGCCAGACGTACCGCAGGTCTTTATTGAGAAGGGATTCCTTCATCGCAAGCGCCTCATCATGCGGGCCCCGATTTTTTTAAACGCCGCTGACAGTGCCCGGGTGTCGCGTGCACAGGGAAGACTGCCGAATACCGGCACCCCGCCGATTCGCGAAACCGTGCGCACGTTATCTTCAAGAATATATTTCTCATCGGCGCGGGTGGCATTAAAAATAATACCGATCACGTCGACCCCGCGCGATTGCAGGACCTCAACGCTCATCAGCGTCTGGTTGATGGCGCCCAGCCTGTTCTGGCTGACCAGGAGCACGGGGAGTTTTAACTCTTGAGCGATGTCCGCAAGCAACCTCTTTCCCGCATACGGCACCAGCACTCCTCCTGCTCCCTCAACGATGACGCAGTCAAAATCAGCAGCGAGTTTATTGAACGAGTCTTGTATCTTCTTTGAGCTGATCCGCCTGTTCTCATACCGCGCTGCCAGATGCGGCGAACATGCCCGGCGGAACACATAGGGAGAGATAGCGGCTCGATACTGCCGCGGCGGATGCGATATTCCCATCATCCGGTAATGCCTGCGCACGTCGGAGGAAAAACCCTGCGCGCACCCGGTTTCAACCCACTTCTGAGTGACGACCCGCACTCCGCGCCGGAGGTACCACCTCGCTTTGGCCCTGAGCTGCTT
>CAZDUF010000161.1:0-312 GCA_964508555.1 uncultured Planctomycetales bacterium | reverse complement strand
TCCGCGCCGGGATACATATCCGGCAAGAAGTCCGGTCACCGTCGTCTTTCCGACACCGGTGTCCGTGCCGGTAATAAACAGCGATTTCATGCCGGATATCCCTCGCAGACAAATATCTGATAGGTCGCGCGGATACTGCCGAATTCCTTGAGGTACAATGCTTCCCATGCGCGAAACACGCCCGGCGAGCACAACCCCTTGCGCGCTGACCAGCCTGCGCGTGAACCGGTATAGCGCATGCGGTCGAGCATCTCTTGCAGAGAGGCAAACACCTCATGCGTGATTATTTCTTCGAGCGACGCAGAGCGAAAA
>CAZDUF010000160.1:0-3034 GCA_964508555.1 uncultured Planctomycetales bacterium | reverse complement strand
GGAAGATCGTCGTTGACACCTACGGCGGCACCGCGGCGCACGGCGGCGGCGCGTTTTCCGGCAAGGATCCGACCAAGGTCGACCGTTCCGCGGCATACATGGCGCGTTACATCGCCAAGAATATCGTGGCGGCTGGGCTTGCCGATCAGTGCCTTCTCCACCTCGCCTACGTCATCGGCAAGGCTGAGCCCCTGGCAATCATGGTGGATACGTTCGGCACCGGAAAACTGAGCGAAGAGAAGTTTGTCAAGCTTATTCAAGATACCTTTGATATGACGCCGCGCGGGATGATCAAGACGCTCGATCTCTTGCGTCCGATCTACCGCAAGACCGCCTGCTACGGCCATTTCGGCAGGACGGAGCCGGAATTCACCTGGGAGAGGACGGATAAGGCGGAAGTGTTGAAGAAAAAGGCAGGCATATAGGTTTGCGGGTTCGCGGGTTTCCGTGTTGGCGGGTTTGACCCGCAAACTCGTTAACCCGCAGACCCGTTAACGAATAAAAGGAGTTTCTTAACAGATGACCTACGACATTAAGGATATCAGCTTGGCAAAGAAGGGCGCATTACGCATTGAATGGGCACGCAATACTATGCCTGTGCTGAGATTGATCCGCGAACGTTTCTCCAAGGAGAAACCCTTGAAGGGCCTGAGCATTGCCTGTTGCCTGCACGTGACCACCGAGACAGCCGTGCTCGGCGAGGTGCTCAAAGCGGGGGGCGCCAGCGTCTACCTGTGCGCTTCCAATCCCTTGTCGACGCAGGATGACGTGGCAAGCGCGCTTGTTAAAGACAGCGCGATCCCCGTGTTCGCGATCAAGGGAGAAGACACCAAAACCTATTACAAGCATATCGAAGCGGTGCTGGCCGTCAAACCGGACATCACCATGGATGACGGGGCGGACCTGGTGAGCTTGATACACCAGCGTGATCCTGGCGTGCACGCCAACATCATCGGCGGCACCGAGGAAACGACTACCGGCGTCATCCGTTTGCGCGCTCTGGCGTCTGAAGGCAAGCTGCGGTATCCGATCGTTGCAGTCAATGATGCCTTGACCAAGCACCTGTTCGATAACCGCTACGGCACGGGCCAGTCGACCTTAGACGGTATTGTCCGTGCGACGAACAAGCTTATCAGCGGCGCGGCGTTTGTGGTGTGCGGGTACGGCTGGTGCGGCAAGGGAGTGGCGATGCGCGCTAAAGGACTGGGAGCGCGGGTTATTGTCACGGAAGTCGATCCCTTGCGTGCATTGGAGGCGCTGATGGACGGATTCGAGGTGATGAAGATCGCCCAGGCCGCAAAAATCGGCGATATCTTTCTCACTGTCACCGGGGACAAACACGTCATCGCCAAAGAGCACTTTAAAGTGATGAAGGACGGGGCCATTGTCGCCAACTCCGGGCATTTTAACGTCGAGATTGATATTCCCGCGCTTGAGGCCATGAGTTCTTCGAAAAGGACAATCCGCGATTTCGTGGAAGAGTACACGCTCAAAGGCGGCAGGAGGATTTATCTGTTGGGCGAGGGTAGGTTGATTAATCTTGCGGCTGCGGAAGGACATCCCGCTTCCGTCATGGACATGTCATTTGCGAATCAGGCTTTGTCCGCGGAATACATGCGCAAGAACTATCGCGTATTGAACAAGGATGTCTACAAGGTCCCGGATGACATTGACAGCACGATCGCTCGTTTGAAACTCAAATCCATGGGTATAACGATTGATACCCTGACGCCGGAGCAGAAGAAATATCTGGAGAGCTGGGAGGCCGGTACGTAGACAACTCTTGACCGGTTCACCCCCCTGGGGGGGTGAACCGGTCAACAAGCGCGGCGCACGGAGGGCAAGAGATATGGAAAAGATACTGGTTGCCGACGACGAAGCGGATATCCGACAGATCATGCAGAGCATCATCGCGAATGCCGGTTACGACGTCCTGGTTGCCGAAGACGGCGTGCAGGCGCTCAATGTCGCCCGCGAGCAGAAACCCGATCTGATTGTCCTGGATTTCTTGATGCCGGGTCTCAACGGTCTGGAGGTGTGCAAGGCGCTGCGCAAGGAACCGGATATGAAAAACATTCCGGTTATCATCGTGACCGCCTATCCGAACCAGAAAGAGGAAGCACTCAAGGCAGGCGCGACCGATTTTATGAGCAAGGAAGCCGATACCGTCGATATTTTGTGGAGGATCAAATCAGCGCTTAAGGTCCGCACGATCGACAACGAGCTCCAGCGCATGATCGCGTATATCGCCGAGCTTGAGAAGAAGGTTCCCCGGAGTTAGTCGGTACGCAATTTTTTCATCCGGAGGGCGTATGAATCTGCGATGCATTCTGGCAGCGGGCGCATGTATGGTCGTTGTTCGTATCGCTGCTCCTGCGGCGCACGCCGAACAGGTGCGTGTTGAGTCGAAAATCACGGGTGTTACGGTGTATCAGGATTCCGCACTGGTGACCCGCTCGGGGAGGGTCCAGCTCACGCAGGGAGAGCACAGGATAATTTTCCCGTCGCTGGTGCCTGAGCTCGACGAGCGCAGCCTGCGCGCCTCCTTCGACAAAGACGGCATCGCGATTACCGACGTGAAAATCGAGCGGGAATACCTGGATGCCTCGGCTGCGGAACGGGTCAAGAAACTCAAAGAAGAACTTGAGACCCTCGAGGACCGCCAGACAGAGCTCGAGCACGTCAAGCAGGCCCTGGCAGAGCGCAAACAATTCCTGGATTCAGTGCGCCTGTTTGCGGAAGACCAGATCCCTGAGGATCTGGTAACCAAGATCCCGTCGCAGGAACAGCTTGCCCAGACGCTTTCGTTCCTGAAACAGGGCCTCGCCGATTATTTTCGCGAGTTCGAGTCCGTTCAAAAGGACGGTCGCGCGCTGTCGCGTGCGATCGAGGTGGTGCGTAAACAGCTGGCTGAGGTTTCAGGGGGTGCCCGGGAGATGACCCGCTCTATCGTGGTCGGGGTAACCGCGGCAAAAGAAACCGCGGCGCAGGTGTCGGTTTCGTATCTGGTTTCAGGCGCGTCATGGCAACCGGT
>CAZDUF010000159.1:0-3035 GCA_964508555.1 uncultured Planctomycetales bacterium | reverse complement strand
GCGGCAGCTGTATCTGGCGACGCAAGGGTATCCCCGCAGGCTTGCCATGCTCTGCCACGACGCGCTCAAGGACGCGATCATGCGCGGAAGGCTGACTGTCGACGAGGCGTGCGTTGAGCGCGCCGTGCGGCAGGCGCAACTATCATGAATCAACCGCTGCCGGAAGAACGTATTCTCGATTTGATACGCCAGGACAGCCGCGCGAGTACAGCGAATGTCCGCGGCCGGCTGATACGATTGTTTTCCCTGGCGCGGATGTATCGCTTAAGCGTCATCATGTGTGTCATCGCGGGCGGCTGTTTTATCTCGTCTTGGTTTGCGGATCCCGCGGCGCTTTTCGCCGGAAAAAGCGCTGTTTCTGCAACTGAGTGGGTACCCCTATCGCTGGGAGGCGTTGGAGTTGAAGATTATCTTGAGGATATCGCAAAACGGGATATTCTGCGTCATCACGAGGCACGCCAGCGAGCGGGAGGAGGAGAGCTTGTGTATGCTGACAGCCTCAAAAATATGACGCTTGCCGGTATCGTGATCGATGAACCCATGCAGGCGGTACTGAAGGATGAGTCGACAGGCAACGTATTGTATGTTACCGCCGGAGCGACATTCGGAGATATTACTGTTGTTTCTATCGAGGAAGGAAAGGTTGTCCTCGAATACGGAGGTGAGAAAATTGAGCTGCGCATGTAAAATTGGTCGAAGGTCGGCGGTTGACGGAGAGAGAACCGTCATTGCGAGCCACGCCGCCGCGCCAAAGGCGGGCGGCAGGGGCGAAGCAATCTCAAGCGGGAGTCGATTGTCCGTACTCAGAATTGCTTCGTCGCCTGCCACACGAGGCGGTAAGGCTCCTCGCAATGACGTAGTGAGGAGTCTTTTTTCTGCCGCCTGCGGCGTCCTCTTCGCATTGACGTATGCAGGAAATGCTCCGGCTCAGGAAGTGACACCTGATACGCCTCAAACAATCACGGGGCAGGAACCCGTCGCGGCTTCGACTGTAGAGCCGATCCAGGTTTCCGGAGACCGCAAGAAAATCTCCCTTGATATCAAGAATCTTGAGGTTGTTGACGTTCTCAAGATGCTCGCTCAGCGTGCCGGCCTGAATATCGTGGCCGGCAAGAACGCCCGCGGCCAGGTGTCGCTGTTCATCCGCGACGTCGGGATCTGGGATGCCTTTGAGATAATACTCCTGGCGAATGATCTTGCCTATGACAAGCGAGGAGATCTGATTTATATCATGACACAGGAGGAGTACGCCAAAACCTACGGCGTGCCATATAAGGACAAAAAAGAAATCGAGACCGTGCGGCTCAAATTCACCAAAGCAAAGGATCTGGTAACGTCGCTCGGCCAGGTGAAATCTGACGTGGGTAAGGTGATTGTCGATGAGTCATCCAATAGTCTGATCCTCATGGACGTGCCGGAGCGCATCGCGAGCATGAAAGAGGTGATCGGGAAAACCGATGTGCCTCTTGAGACCAGGATTTTCGAGCTTAATTACGCGGATCCCGAAAAGCTCAGCGAGAAGATAAAGCCGATGATCTTAAAAAGCGGCGGGTCTTTGAAAGCTGATGACCGTACGGACAAGATTTCCGTGACCGATTCCCCGGAGAACCTGGCTGAGATCGAGCGCGTGGTGCGCGCGTTTGACGAAAAGCCGCGCCAGGTATTGATTGACGCTCAGATCATCGAGCTCAAGCCGTCGGATAAGTTCGAGATGGGAGTTGACTGGGATCACTGGATGGAAAAATACTTTCGCGTGCAGGCGCCCTTTGCCGGCGTGACCGGTACCACCAAGCTCAGCGTGGGTACCGTCGGCCAGGTGACTGACGAGCTGGGAGAGTATACGGCGGTTGTCGATGCCCTGCGCACGCTCGGCGATACAAAAATTCTCTCGAGCCCGCGCATTATGGTGGTTTCGGGCCAGGAGGCGCGCATGCTTGTCGGCACCAAGCAGGCATACCTGACTTCGGCAACCACGCAGGTGGGAGAATCCGCGTCCACCAGCGAGACCGTTAATTTTGTCGACGTGGGGATTAAGCTCTACGTTATTCCCGAGGTGAGCAGGGAAGGTTTCATCACCATGAAAATCAGGCCTGAGGTGAGTTCGTCGGAGCTGGTGAATTTTGGCACCTCGACCGCGCCAAAACAAATTCCGATCGTGACGACGTCTGAGGCGGAGACTATGGTTGTGGTCAACAACGGGACGACGATTATTATCGGCGGCCTGCGTAAGGATGAGAAGATCGAGACTGTGAAAAAGATTCCTATACTCGGCGATATCCCCCTCCTCGGCGTGCTCGCGCGCTCGACCTCTCGCGAAATCAAAACCACCGATCTGATCATACTCCTGACGCCGCATCTGGTGTCCGGAGAATCGTCGCTTACCGATTTTCGCGATGTGCCGCCTGCAGACGGCGTCACCATGAGCATGGAGAAGGGGATGTTGCTGGAGGAGAGGTTTTCGCGCGAGGAGAAGACTATGGAGGCAATAGAATGAGAAGAAAGTTTGCGTTGTTGTTAGTAGCTCTTTTCTTGAGTTTTCGTCCCTTGGGAAGAGCCTCAGCAGATAACGTCGAAGTCGCCCTCGATTCGAGCGACGGATCAAGCGCGTTTGTCACGCAGGATTCCGGCTCAGTTGCGAAGGCAGCCATCGATTCAGACGGAAACATGGTGATTACCGGCGGCATGCGGCTCGATGCCTCAGGAGCGGAGAACACGGTCAGTGAAACCCTGGTGGTTGATGGTTCGGTAGGTATAGGAGCCGCTCCTACAGCACGCTTACTGCTGCCAGCGGGCGCGGCGGCCGCCAATGCCGCGCCTCTGAAGTTTACCAGCGGAACGAATCTGGGAACCGCGGAAGCTGGAGCTATGGAATACGACGGCTCGGCTTTCTATCTGACCCCTGGGGCAGCCAGGGGTGAAATAAGTCTTCTTGGACAATCTGTCGATCTTACTTCCGAAGTCACGGGTAATCTTCCCGTTGGTAATCTTAACAGCGGGACAAGCGCAAGCTCCAGTACCTTCTGGAGAGGCGACGC
>CAZDUF010000158.1:0-3076 GCA_964508555.1 uncultured Planctomycetales bacterium | reverse complement strand
AAAAAAGCCTCGTCGAATATCACTGCGTACTTGATGATCTCGGCAAGACCTGCCCGTATCTGGCGCTCAGGCAGCGTCGAGAGAAAGGATATGTCGCTTGCCACGAGTCTAGGCTGATAGAAACTGCCTACCAGATTCTTGCCCTCGGGAAGATCGACGGCTGTTTTGCCTCCGATAGCCGAATCGACCTGCGCTAAGAGCGTCGTCGGCACCTGCACATAGGAGATCCCCCGTTTGTAAACGGAGGCCACAAATCCCGCGAGATCGCCGACAACCCCCCCGCCGAGCGCGATAATGAAAGTCTTTTTTTTGAAGTCGAAACGGGCGAGTTTCCTCAGACACGATTGTACAGCGGAAAGGGATTTACTGCGCTCCGTATCGGCAACCGCCTGATAGAAAGGCGCGTAGCCTGCTGAACGCAGGGAACTGTCGAGCTGTTCGCGGCACTGCCGCATGACGGTGAGATTACTGATTACAAAAGGCTCCCCGTCAAGCCGGAGCTCTTTGAGCCATTCGCCGACCCGGCCCGTGATTCCCGCACCGACACGGACATCGTAGGAACGGCTGCCGAGATTGACGCGGACGGTCTGCATGGGTTTTGAAGACGCGCTTACTGACTGCCGGCAGGTTCCGGTTCCGGCTCGGGTTGCTGGGATATTGCTTGCGTCTCAGACTGGGAATCGCTGGCTTCCGGCTGCTGCATGGAGAGTTCTTCGACCTTCAACACCTCGAGGATACGGCGCGCATCATCCTTGAGCGTACCGGTCAGGCGAACCTGCCGGCCGGTAAAAAGCCGCAGGTCGAGCGCGTTGGATCTTAGAAGAAATACCTCCCGCTGGCTGGACATGATCTTATGAGTTGCCACTGACGTCATCACTTTCGGCCTGATCTGTCCTTCGACCACGATCATCTCCAGGACTTCTTCCTGCTGACGCGCAGGGGCCGGCTCCTGAACGGGTTCCCGTGCCGGCTCTTTTTTCTTGCCGCGCTGACGCTGTTTGGTCGCGCCAACGGAAAGCGGCTTACCGACCATACTCTTATGTACCCACCCTGTCGTGGTTTCCGGAGGCTTGATACGGTACCAATTGCCGCTTTTGCCAAGTATGCTGACGTCCGTTCCGGATTGCACCTGCCCGAGTATGGAACTACCGATATCCGGCTTGAGCCTGATATTCACGTTATCGCCGGAAATCTCTCCCCTGTCATTCTCCTCGGCGTCCACCTCGACGTACTGTTGATTGACATACGCCGGCGCATTCGACGGCAGCTTGATCTTATACCAGTCGTATGCCTGACCGACGATCTCAACTTTCTGTTTGCGGCTTACCATACAGATACTCTCAGCTCCGACGGTAGAATCGGTGCGCACGTTCGCCGAACCTGCCGAAATCTCGGCGGTCAGCGGATAATCGCCATCCTGGGCGCGGGCAATCGTCGCCGCCAGCAGCATCAATGCTGCAATGCCTATAGTCCAGGCCATTATTTTCTTCACACGATCTCCTTTAGTCCTTCGTCCTATTTCTTTGCGCCCTTTGCCGGTGCGGCGGCGGCAGCAGCCCCAGGGGCTGCAGGAGCGGCTCCAGCCGCTCCGGGAGCGGCAGCGGCGCCTTCTGCTGTCTTTGCGGCCTTTTCCTTCTTGATCTTGACGCGCATGGTCTTGATTTTCGGCAATCCGCAGACCGCGTCTCCCTCTTTCCACTTCCCCTTTTCCTGCATCATGCGTAAACGCTCCGACCGTTTCAGCACGGAACGCGTTTTCTTGTCAGCTTCAGATATTGCCAATGACGGGTGAATCGACATCGTTACAACCTCCTTATCATACAGCTTTTGTACATGCCTTTGAAGCGCCCCGCGTAGCGGACAGCCGCTTCCCTGTTCGGAAACGCTCCCACGCAGACAATAAGGTGCCTGCCATCCTTGACGAGAACAGCCTGAAACCCTTTTTGCTTGAGCACGCGCACCTGGTCCTCGGCATACTGCCGGTTGGAGTACGTGCCGAGCTGAATCGTATACGCTCCCTTTGATACAGCAGGCGCGTCTTTCGCGGCCGCCTGCTCCCTCTGGGCGGTCGCCGCAAACGCCTCTGCGCGGGATGTTTGCACCCTGGTCCGGATCCCCAGCCGGCGTCCCTGCTCGACGCCCGCTGCAAACGCGACCAGCGCGACGATGATGAACGTGACCGCGGCCCAGGCTTTCTTTTCGCAGGCACGCAGGAACTGAAGCAGCGGATTGTCCAAACGCGCAACCTCCTGCGGCTGCGGCCGGTCTCCGTCGGAGAACAATTCAAGCTGAAGATGCGAATCCTTATCCATTAATCGTATTTGCTGGTATCGAACTTCCTGATGACCCTCAGGAAGACCTCGACGACCTTCGGATCGAACTGTGTTCCGCTCTTTGCCCTGATTTCCTTGATTGCGCCGACGACGTCTCTGCGCTCGCGATAGGGTCTGCCGTACACCATCGCCTCAAAGGCGTCCGCCACGGCGAGTATCCGCGCACCGAGAGGGATCTGCCCTTTCTTGAGCCGCGAGGGGTATCCGGTCCCGTTATAGCGCTCGTGATGATGCATGATGATCGGGATAACGGGCTTGAGCACCTGCAGGGGTCTGAGCATCTGGGCGCCCTTGGCCGCGTGGTTCTTGATGATATTATACTCATGGGGCGTGAGCTTTGTTTTCTTGGTAAGAATCTCCGCCGGGATGTCGATCTTGCCCGCGTCATGCAGGAGACAGGCGAATTTCAGGCTCTGCACCTGTTTCTCGTCGAGATGCATCTCGACGCCCATCGCTCCCACCAGCTTGCTGAAATACGGCGAATGCGTGTACTCGCGGGGCACGCGCGTATCCAGGAACGTGACCATGGATTTAATGCTGCCCAGCAGCATTTTCTGCTGGTCCTCGCACAACTGCAGATTCTTGATCCCGATGATGCTTTGTTCGATCACCGCGGAAAACATGTCCTTGTCGTATTCGTCGAACGCCACGGCCATGTGACTGCGCTGGATGATCATCAGACCGATCACGTCGTCAGCGACCAGCGGCTTGCCGATGCAGCGGTCGCGGTCGATCATCACCAG
>CAZDUF010000157.1:0-3134 GCA_964508555.1 uncultured Planctomycetales bacterium | reverse complement strand
GCAGCATCCCCCTTTGCCTTTCTGCGAAGATGATTGAGCGCCCGAACCCGTCCCTGCATCACCGCTGCAGCAGCAGCCGCCACGTTCGAGCTGTTTCAAAATCCACATCATCGGACACCAGTTGGTGAATGCCGACTGGAACAGATTCAATCCCACGAATCCGGTGAAATACAGCCAGCGCGGGTCGACCTTGTAGGCGAGAAACACACTCACCAGAATGAAAAACCCTGCGATACCGCGAAGTTTTCTTTCCATCACCGCCTCCTTGCCTACCGACAGGCAGGCATTAAAAGCTGTAGCGCATGCGCGCGTACAGGTTCTTGTTTTTGGTCATCTGACCGAACTCGGTCATCGCATCCTCTCCCCACGGGAGATTCGCGCCGAGCGTCAGTTTCCACTGGTCATTCACGTCGTAGCTGACCGACGGACGCAGATAGCCGTCTGCGTCGCTCGGTGAATAGAAACTGAATATCGAGACCATCACGGTCTGCGACTTAAAAAGCTTGGTCAGGCGCTGGGTCACGACATGCCTGCGCTGGTCCCAGAAATAGTCCGTTGACAGGAGCGCGGCGCGGTAGGAGTCGTAATCGAGCTTCTGCTCGTAATAATACTGCAGGCCGATTTTCAAATCATTGCCGAGGTCCTTCTCGTAACCTGCCATTGCCTTAAGCATGGAATTCTCTATCAGACGGTTTGAGCCGTCGGAGTCTTCGGGAGAATACAGATATCCTGCCTCGGCCGAGGCGATGCCGCCGAGCGCCGGGGCGCGCAGGCTCCCGCCATAGACGTCCTGGCGCTGGTAATAGAGCTGGCGCGCTGCCTCGTTCTTATAACTGCGCGGCGAGTGATCGAAGCCTCTGAACCAGTACAGCGCCGCTTCACTCTGCCCGAAGGTGCGGTACAATCTGCCGGCGTATTCGAAATTGTCTGCCTGGCGCGCCGGCTCCAGGAGATCGCGGTCGGAATTCCTACCGCTGATTCCCTGTTGAAAGCTGTCAAAAAACGAAACACGGTCTCCTTCAGCCAAGGTGTTGGGCTCGAAAAACGGGATGACCACGAAATCAACATGCACTGCCTGCGGGTACAGCGACAGGCGCAGCGCGTCCGACGGCTTTTTGAGATATTCGTCGTCCCTTCCAATAAAGAATGAGACGTAGTCCTTGGGAAAGACGTCGTTGATGAAGAGATAATCGCCGGTGCCCCAGGTCAACACCTGGCGTCCGAGCTTCAGATCCAATTGCTCGAGCGGGCTGAACGCCAGGAATGCCTCGCGCAAGTCGAACGCGGTCTTTGCGCCGAAATACTCATCCACCGTAAAATCGCCTTTGAGCCTGAGGCTTGCGCGGTATTCGGCCGGGATCAGGTCATCAGGTATCGCGTAGTAGGTTTTGAGCTGGAGGCGCTGTTCAAGGAGATTATAGCGGGAGTGTTTCGTCTCAGGCTCGCGGTTGAAGCGCATGCCGAAAGCGGCCTCGGCAAAGCCGTGGATCTGCGGGAGCTCTGCGGCGTGAGCCGGAATGCCAAACGCCAGCAATGCAACGGTCATCGCAAATGTCTTCAGCAATGCTTTCATCATCTCCCCGTTATTAATCCAATTATCGCAATAATACGATTGATTATAGACGCTCATCCCGCGGATGTCAATATCTTTTTTTACCCTGTTCGGGCGGGTTTACCGCATGCGGGGCATCCCTGCATCCTCAAGGGCTTCTCGAGGCCGCTTGAACGCAGCAGCGCTTCATCCTGAAATATCTTCTGCGAAGGGCCGTCGGCGACTACCTTACCCTGATGCATGACAATGGCCCGTTCACAAATATCCATTGCCATATCCAGGTCGTGGGTGGCGATGATTTTGGTATGCCGGAACGTGCCGAGCAGCGCGATAAGCCGCGACCGCGCGCGCGGATCAAGGCCTGACGTCGGTTCATCCATGACCAGGATATCCGGCGACATGGCCAGAACCGTTGCGATTGAAACCGCCCTCTTCTCTCCCTGCGACAGCTTGTACGGCGGGCGCTTGGCAAGATGCTCGACGCCGACTGTCGTGAGCGCATGGCTAACCCTTTGCGCCACCTCATCCAACGATGCCCCGAGATTCAACGGACCGAAGGCAACGTCGTCGAAAACCGTCGGCATGAATAATTGGTCGTCGGGATTCTGAAAGACCATGCCAACGCTGCGGCGCACTACCGTCAGATTCTGTTTGGTGAGAGGATAATCGCCGATGCGTATGATGCCGCGTACCGGTGAGAGCGAGCCGTTTAAGTGCAGGAGCAGCGTGGACTTGCCTGCGCCGTTTTCTCCGACAAGAGCGACCGACTCTCCGTGCAGTATCCGGAAAGAAACACCCTGCAAAGCTGCGGTTCCGTCGGGATACGAATACTGCAAATTCTCGACGTCAACGATATGATGGCTCATCGCAGGAGTCCCGTGAGAATTGAGCCCAGATACAGGGGCGCATTGAAATACCTGAACGCGGCGAATACGAGTATCCAGCCGCAGGTAAAAATGACGTCGCCTGCGGCCAAGCGCATCGGACGCACAAGACGGATTTGCCCGTCAAAACCACGACAGCACATTGCCCGATAAATACGCTCGGCGCGACCAAGGCTGCGCAGCAGGAGATTTCCGGTTAATGGAATGAATGTCTTGAGCGCCAAGAGCCGCGATGCGGGCGCGCGCAGCGAGCGTGCACGGAGCATGCTGTAGGCCTCGTCGGTCAGAACGAAAATATAGCGGTGGGAGAACAAAAGCTGGACCACAAACGGCCTCGGCACGCGGAATTTCAGCAACGCCGCGCAGACAGCATTGAATCCTGTCAGCGATATTAAGGTAAAGGCCGCGCTCACGGTCAGAAAAAAACGCAGCAGTATGGACGCGAATGATATCCAGCCCCCTGAAATACCGACGGAGCCCAGGTGCATCACGGTTCCCCTGTCCAGGAAGGGATTGCACATACCGACGAGAACGGCAAACGGAGCAGCCAGCAATACTTTTTTGAGTATATACCGTGCAGGCAGTCCGCCCAGAGAAATGAGTGCGATGGGATAGATGAAAAACGGGGTTATTGCGGCCAGGGCGTATTTGTCGAAGGAAATCACGGCGACGATAAAGGCAAGAGTCGTGACGAGCTT
>CAZDUF010000156.1:0-3145 GCA_964508555.1 uncultured Planctomycetales bacterium | reverse complement strand
AATCGTCGGCTCGATCGCGTGCCTGAACGCGCGCCAGCGCTCGGCGGTTATCCGCGCGGGCTGCGGGGTTGCGGTCGCGCAGGCCCTGACGCTCTTTTTCTTCGAGATCTACGCCGTCGGGAATCCTCTGCAGAATCCCCAGAAATACATGATGATCGCGCTCAACGGCATTGTCTGGAGCATCGTGGTGCTCGGGGCGCTGCCGCTGTTCGAATATCTCTTTAAAGCGGTCACCAATATCAGCCTGCTGGAGCTGGCTGATTTCAACCATCCCTTGTTGCAGCGCCTGATTCTCGAAGCGCCGGGTACCTATCATCATTCGCTGGTGGTCGGCAACCTCGCCGAGGGAGCCTGCAACGCCGCCGGAGCTAATTCGCTTCTGGCGCGTATCGGGGCGTATTACCATGACGTGGGCAAGTTGGAAAAGGCCGACTATTTCAGTGAAAACCAGAATCTCGATGCGAGTAAACACGACGAGCTTACCCCCACCATGAGCAAGCTCGTGATCATGAATCATGTCAAAGAGGGGGTGGAGCTCGCCCGTAAGTACAAATTAAACGATGCCCTGATCGAGTTTATCGTCACACACCACGGCACGAGTTTGGTGTACTATTTTTACCGCAGGGCGCTGGCGAATATGGAGGAGAACCAGGAGATCAGCGAGGAGGGGTTCCGCTATCCGGGTCCGAAACCGACAAGCAAGGAGGCCGCGATCGTGCTGCTTGCGGATTCGGTCGAGGCGGCGACGCGCGCGATCAAGGACCCAACCCCTGACAAGATCAGGGAGCTGGTGCACAAAATCATCAATAATAAATTCATTGACGGGCAGCTCGATGAGTCGGGTCTTACCCTCAAGGATTTGAACCACATATCCGCGGTATTTGTACGGCTCTTAAGCGGCATCTATCACACCAGAGTCAGTTATCCCGAGGAAAACAAGCAGCCCGGCGCATAAGGTGTGTCTCATCTACCGTTCTTCCCTCAAGCAGGGAGAGGACGCTCCTTCACTGTCATCGTGCATATAAGCGTCAAAAACCTCCAGGAAACCGTTCCCGTCGATGCCTCGCTCGTGCGCAGGGTGGTATTCTCCGTTATCTCGGACGAAACACGCAAAAACGCCGACATCACCGTCTGCTTCATCGATGACGCGCTGATGCGCGATCTGAACAAGAGGTACCATGCAACCGACGAATCCACGGACGTGCTCGCATTTAATCTCAGCGGAGCCGGAAAGAAACTGCTCAAAGGAGATATCGC
This sequence comes from uncultured Planctomycetales bacterium, assembly GCA_964508555.1. Classification (GTDB taxonomy): domain Bacteria; phylum Omnitrophota; class Gorgyraeia; order Gygaellales; family Profunditerraquicolaceae; genus CAZDUF01. Next base: position 1,888 of record CAZDUF010000156.1, on the reverse strand, counting down.
CGTGTCAGCCGAGACCGCGGTCGCCAACGCCGCGCTCTACAAGACAAGCGTGCAGTATGAGCTGTGTCTCTATGTGGCGCACGGCCTGCTGCATCTGTGCGGCTATGACGATCAGGACGCCGAAGGCACGAAGGTGATGCGCAGGAAGGAGCTCAAATACCTCGCCCGCTGCGGCGTCTCCGGCAAGCCTAGGATTCAGGGGACCCATGTCGATACATAAGACCGAGGCGATCGTCTTGCGCAAACGCGATTTCCGCGAGACGTCGCTCATCGCCGAATTCTATTCGAAGGATTACGGAAAGTTCAGCGGAGTGCTCAAAGGTATCCGCGCAAAACCGGGGAAGTTCGGCTCTACGGTCGAGCCGTTTTCCCATACGGAGGTCGTGTTTTACCGCAGCCGTTCCCATGACCTGCACCTGGTCGGCCAGTGCGACACGCGCGATAATTTCGACGCAGTCCGTTCGGACATGATCAAATCGATCATCGGCGGCTATATGATGGACATGCTCAATGCCCTGATGATGACTGAGGATAAAAACGAGCAGATTTTTTCTTTTAGCCTCGAGTGCCTCCGTGAGCTCTCCCGCGCGCCCAACCCGCACAAGATCGAGACTATCTATAAAATCAAGATGCTGTCACTGTCGGGGTTCAAGCCGCATTTCGATTCATGCGTTTCCTGCAGCAGCCGGATTTCCAGGAGCGCCAGGTTCAGCGTGTCCCGCGGCGGTCTTCTCTGCGGGCGCTGCTGCCTGAAAGACGCCTCGGCGCGACTTCTCTTTCAAGGCACGATAGCCTCGATTTTGTATCTGCAGCGCTCGGACATGCGCTCCTGCCTTCATCTGGGAATCAATCCGCAAATAAAGCGTGAACTGGATATGGCGTTGAACTCTTTTCTGGAATATCATTTGGGTAAACGGTTAAAGTCGCAGCGGGTGCTGGAGAGCGTGGCGGGTGTGGGCGCAGGTTGTGAGTGAGGAGGGGATATGAACATTGTCGTCGTCGGCGCGGGCGCGTTGGGGTCGTTGCTTGCGGGTGTGTTTATGCGTCAGCAGAAAAAGGGAGGGCATAGCGTGTGGGTCTACGACAGGCACAAGGCCCGGGCGCAGAAACTGGCGCAGTCAGGGATTTCTGTCGAAGGCGCCTGCGGAACCTGGACCATAGCGGTCAACGCTACTTCTGAGCCGCAGGATATCCGTCAGGCAGATTGCATCGTGCTCTGCGTCAAATCCTATGCCACGAAAGACGCGCTTATGCAGATCAGACACCTGTTAACTCCCACGACCAAAGTTCTGACACTGCAGAACGGCATGGGAAACGTCGAGATCATCGCAGAGCAGGCCGGCGCCGATAATGTGATAGCCGGTGTGACCAGTATCGGCGTCACCCTGACCGATAATGGACACGTACAATGCGCGGGTAAGGGCGAAACCGTGATCGGACGGCTCGACGGAGCGACGACAGTCGAGATGCGCGATATCCGCGAGCTCTTTCGCCAGGCGGGTTTCGAGGCAAAGATTTCAAAAGACGTCAAATCGATCCTCTGGTCGAAGCTTATCATCAATTGCGGTATCAACGCGCTCTCCGCGGTCACGCGCCTGCCGAACGGCAAGTTGCTCGCCATGGAGGGTACCAGGAGGATTATGCGTCTGGCTGTGACCGAGGCGGTGAGAGTGGCAAAACGCAAGAGAATAAAACTCCTGTACGATGATCCGCTGGCGAAAGTCGAAGCGGTGTGCGAGGCGACACAGGATAATTATTCATCCATGCTGCAGGACGTGCTTAAAACACAGCGCTCAGAAGTCGATTATATCAACGGCGTGATCGTCAGGCTCGGGCAGGAACTCGGCATTGACGTGCCGGTGAACGCGCTTCTGACGGATCTGGTGCG
>CAZDUF010000155.1:0-3169 GCA_964508555.1 uncultured Planctomycetales bacterium | reverse complement strand
GTCGAGCAGCTCACCGAGAAAGAGAAGTTTTTTAGGATTGAGCTCGACGGCGATGTTGACCTCGCCCACGAGCCGGGACAGTTCGTGATGGTATCCATGTTCGGGTACGGCGAGGCCCCGATATCGATCTGTTCGTCTCCGACGGATAAGGGATATTTTGACCTCACCGTGCGTAACGTCGGGACCTTTACCCGGGCGATGCATGCCTTAATCAAAGGTGACGTCGTCGGCATCCGCGGGCCGTTCGGCAGGGGATTTCCCGTCGACCGCATGATGGGGCACGACCTGCTGATCGTCGGCGGGGGCCTCGGTATCGTGCCGCTGCGCTCTCTCATCCGCTATATCGTGCATAACCGCGCGGAATTCGGCAACGTGCAGATTCTCTTGGGCTGCAAGACGCCGAAAGAACTTCTCTTTAAAGAGGAAGCCAACGAATGGATGCAACGCGCCGAGATCAAGTTTAACTGTACCGTTGACCGGGCAGATCCCGACTGGAAGGGTAACGTTGGGTTGATCACCAGTCTCATCCCGGGAATCGATATCAATCCTGCGCGCACGTATGCGGTTGTGGTCGGGCCGCCGATCATGTACCGGTTCGTTATCATTGAGATGCTCAAAAAGAAGATTCCGTCAGCGCAGATCGTGGTGTCGCTGGAGCGAAGGATGAAGTGCGGTTTGGGGAAGTGCGGGCACTGCCAGATCGAGGGCATGTATGTCTGTCAGTCCGGCCCGGTATTCACCTACGCCGACCTTATGTATTTCAAAGGAGAATGTCATGAAAAAGCACTCTAAGCCGAAGCTGGCGTTCTTCGATTTTTCCGACTGCGAGGGGTGCCAGCTGCAATTTGCGAACATGGGTGAGACGCTGCTTGCCATTCTTGAGCACGTCGACATCGTCAACTTCCGCGAGATCGCCTCTGACAACGGACAGGACTACGAAATCGCCTTCGTCGAAGGGTCTATCACGACCGATAACGACGTCAGGCGCATCAAGGAGATCCGCGAAAAGGCAAAGATCGTCGTGTCCCTGGGCGCCTGCGCCACGATCGGAGGAGTCAACGGCATCAAGAACAGGACGCCGCTCGATGTGGCCAAGAAACGCGTCTACGGCGACAAGGCTGACGGGATCAATACCATCAAGACCATGCCCGTGCACGAAGTGGTGAAAGTCGATTACTTCATCCATGGGTGTCCGGTTTACATACCGGAAGTCCTGAGTGTCGTGAAGTGTCTGCTTATGGGCAAGCCGTATACGCCGCCGGATTATCCTGTGTGCGTGGAGTGCAAGAAGAACGAGAATGTCTGTAGGTACGAGAAGGATCAGGAATGCATGGGGCCGGTGACGCGCGCCGGGTGCGATTCCTGGTGCGTCAATAACGGAAACCGGTGTTATGGCTGCAGGGGGCTGGTATCGAATCCGGCCGCCGACGCCCAGAAAGATATTCTGGAGAGATACGGCTTAAAGACCGATGACGTCTTGAAGCACTTTACCTTGTATAACGATTCCATGGGAGAAAAGTATGACGCCGAGTTCAAATAAACCGCTTGCAAAAGACGTGCATGTTAGTGTCCATTATCTGACCCGCGTCGAGGGACACGGCAATATCGTCGTCGACGTCACCAACGGCCGCCTCGAAAAGTGCGAATTCCAGGTTATCGAGAGTCCACGGTTCTTCGAGTCGATGCTCGTGGGCAGGGCGATCTGGGAGGCGCAGCATCTGACCAGCCGCATCTGCGGCATCTGCGCCTGCGGACACAGCTTGACGAGTATCAAGGCAGCCGAAGCCGCGCTTGGGCTTGAGCCGAACGAGCAGGTGGTTATGCTGCGCAAGCTCCTTTTGCACACGGAGACGCTCGACAGCCATATCCTGCATATTTATTTTCTCGTCGCGCCGGACCTGCTCGGGGTAAAAAGCGTCATTCCGCTGGTCGCGACGCACCGGCCGGTGGTGGAAATGGCGCTGCGCATGAAACGCATGAGCGATTTCGCGGGAGAGATTCTTGCCGGCAGGCACATCCATCCCATTAGTTACGTGATCGGGGGGCTCACCCAGCTTCCGTCCAAAGAGGGGATGGAGAAACTCTACGCGATGATGCTCCAGGCGCGTAAGGACGCCGACGAGACGCTGAAAGTTCTTAAGTCTTTGCCGCCACTGCCGTCGTTCGAGAGGAAAGACACGCAGTACCTGTCCTTGCACGCGGATGACGAATACGCGATGTATGACGGGGATCTGGTGGTGAACGGCTCGCGCCGCGCCAAAGACAGCGATTACCGCAAGGTTTTCGACGAGCACGTGGTTGACTATTCCAGAGCCAAGATCGCGACCATCGACGGCAAGCCCTATATGGTCGGCGCGCTTGCCCGCTTTAACAACAACTCTTCCCAGTTGCATCCGAAAGCGAAGCAGGTTGCCGCGGAGCTCGGTTTGAAGGCGCCGTGCCGCAACACGTATTTGAACACGGCAGCGCAGTTCGTCGAGTGGGTTCACTGCCTTGAGGAATCGATCGCGATCATGGAGCGCATCCGCAAGGAAGGCCTGGACGAAAAAAAGGTGGTTGTCCAGTCCTGGCCGAAGCGCAGCGAGATGGGAAAGATGTCGTACAAACCGGCGACCGGCGTGGGCAGCTGCGAGGTGCCGCGCGGGGTTCTGTTCCACGAATACACGATCGATGCCTCCGCCCACATTACCGCAGCCAACTGCGTGATCCCGACGAACCAGAATATGGGAAATCTCGAGGAAGATATGCGCGCGATCGTTCCGCAGCTCATCAGGAAACGCACGCAGGAGCAGATAACGTTGGATCTTGAGATGCTCGCGCGCGCGTACGATCCCTGTATTTCGTGCGCGACGCATCTGTTGGACGTAAGTTTTGTCTGAAAGAATTGCTGTTGTCGGTCTGGGGAGTTACCTGCGCAGGGACGATGCGATAGGTCTTGAGGTGCTGAAGCAGTTGCGCGCGCAGCCGCGTGCGACTGCACGCGCGGAAATCGAGTATTTCGAGTACGGTACGATGAGTCTGGATCTTATCCAGAGGCTGCGTGATTACCGGACGGCACTCCTCATCGACGCTATACGCTGTCCCGGCGCTGTGCCCGGTCAACTCTTCATCAGGGCAGTAGAATCCCTCGATTATTCTTCCACGGAAACCATAACCTCCTCGCACGGAT
>CAZDUF010000154.1:2461-3241 GCA_964508555.1 uncultured Planctomycetales bacterium | reverse complement strand
GTCCCCGCTTCGCCCTGAGGCGTTCTCGAGTAGTTGCTTGACCAGGACCGGTGTGAAATTAAAGTTGAGCCGCAGAGCCGGATATGAGTCAAGGATTTCTGCCATATCGAGATAATCCTTGGACGCGTGCAGACGCACCCAGGGAGATCCGGACATTCCGGTGAGAAGATTCCGGTAATACGGCTGGTGCATATGGAAGATGATGGCGAGGTTTAGCATAGATCAGATTGGCCCGGTGTCGTCCTATGAGTGTTGTCTATGTACTAACAAAAAGGGCGGCTCTCTTTCGAGAACCGCCCTTTTTATTAAGACACTCCCTAGAACGATACCTTCATGGAGCCGATGACCTGCGTTGCGACATCGTCATTCGCATCATCGAAGGCCTTTCCAGGCAGGAATGCGCCAGTATTCAACGAGAACTGGACATCTTCCGTATATTCATACGTCAACATAAGGTCGACTTCCTGGCAAAGATCCTTTTTGTCCGTTTTCATCAGATACGTCGGATCTCCGGCAACACCGCTTAAATTAACCGAAACCGGCGCTCCTGAAGAGGCAAACGGCTCATTAAGCATCAAATACCAGTAATTAACAGCCAAGGTAACGTCCTCCATCGGTTTCAGCGAACCGTTCAGATTGATGATCTGGGCGTTCGTATAGCCGAGGATTTTGTTGTACAGCGTTCCGCCTGACTGATCTTCGAACATCGGATCCCAGCCTCTGTAGGTGTCTGCGGTCGACTGCCAGTCGTCACCAGAGAGATAAGTCCAGGAACCGCCG
>CAZDUF010000154.1:0-2451 GCA_964508555.1 uncultured Planctomycetales bacterium | reverse complement strand
GCGTGCCGCCGATGGTCGGCGTGAAGTCGATACCAGGCAAACCGATGCTGGCAACCGCTTGAATCGCATAGGCGGTGACTTTACGGTTCTTGCCGAGATTCGCGGTGTTGTCATTCGGATACAGTAAAGCGGTACCGATGTGATCTCCGAACTGAAACGCTCCTTCCAGACCCAGATACACGTTTTCGATCTGGCTCAGCCCGACGCGCGCTCCGGCGGTACGCAGATTCTCGTCTTTGCCGTTGCTTGAACCAGTGGTAACCTGCTGACGTGTTCTCTGCCAGATGTACGCTTCGGAGTTGATGCCGTCAGCGATGTTAAAACCGACGTTGGCGCCGGTCAGCATCACGTCATCGTCCATTTCAACCTGATTCTCGTCGATCTGGGCTCCCACGAGGTCGATGACCAGCGGATCGTAGTTCAGTACCACCTTGACTGCGTCAAAGGACTTACGCATGCTCAGGTCATCCAGCGTATTCGACAGATAACGAGCGGTGGTGCCGTGTCCTGCGGCAAGGCCGTTGGTATCAGGATCGCCGATGATCAGGCCATGTCCGTATTTCAATTCCTGGCGACCGATAGTAATGGTGGTCGGTGAATTCAGGAATTCTTTCAGGCTCACGTACGCGAGATCGATGTCGACTTCCGTGTTGTCTGCTTTTCCGTTTGAGGAATCAGCTTCCGTTCCCCATTCCTTCTCGCTCAGCAGGCGGACTGTTGCAGCGACGTTGTCGGTCAGATCGGAATCGACCCGCAAGCGAACCTGTGACAGAAGGCCGTTGATTTTCTTGCCGAAGTCGGCAACCGAATTGGTGTTCTCGGTCAGCGCGAGTTTGTTCCGGATGATCCCGGACGCGATGACGTCACCGCTTACTCTCACATTCTGGACTTCTGCGTACGCGGCACATGCGATGCTCATGACAAATGCAAGTGCCAGAACTGCTGTTAAGCGTTTACTCATCTGTTTTACCTCCTTCTGCTCCGATGCACCTTTGTATGTTAACTAGGGAAAAAGGTGTGCCTAGGGAATACCATGTATATGTATCACCGGATGTGCGTATAGACCTCAAGGCATTCTGCCTTTCATCCCTCCCTTCTTCGCCTGTGAATCGAAGTCATATCCAGTGCTTTTCCTGTGCCTCCCGCAGAACGTACAGTGGTGCACGGGTTACGACGGGAAGCGATGCTTATTCTTTTTAACACAGAACGCGCTCTTGTGTCAAGATTTTTTTTTGGCTGGGAGAATACCTGATGAGCCGCAGAAGGATAAAGAGCGCACCCCGTCGATGGGATCAGGGGTTCGATTTCTTTTTCTGGGCGTCTTTGGATTGGGGCGTTTTCGGCAGCATACTGGGCTTTGGTCCGAGGGACACCGTTACCAGCACGCCGGTCAGGCGAGGAGACACATCGACGATGCAGGTCTCCTCATCCCTCTCGAAATTAAGCAGTGAATTCTCGTATTGAATGATATTCAGGAGTGTCCATCCCGAAAGCGGCATCTGCTCCTTGTAAAAACGCACAACGCTCTCTATCTGAGAACTTCCCTTGTAGCGTAATACGGCTACCCTGATCGCTCCGCTTTCAAAGGAATAGGAGTTTTTGGTCAGCAGTTTGAACCCGTAGGGCACGGGAATATCAGGAAGTTTTGCGGCTACAGGCGTCAGGGCATTACTGCCCGTAACAGGGGTTTTCTCCTGCGTTATCCCACACCCCGCAACGAGAAATCCTGCGAGTGCCGCACATATAATCACTGTTGCTCTCATAGACAACCGCGTTCCCTGAGAAACGCCTCAACCGTGTGATACAAGCTGTCGAGTTGCTGTTCCGATATCCCGCATGCCGAGCCAACGCTTCGTAACTCTTCGGGAGAGATGATATCCTCCGGCCGGTGCCCGTCCGTATTGAGAATCAGGCGCGCGCCAAGCGCCAGCGCCCTGGCAGCGACATGGCTGTTAGTCTCGCGATGACCGCTGCGACTGGTAATTTCAAGGAAAATACCGTTTTTCTTGGCTAAAAGCACATCCTTGTCGGAAATCATGCCGGGATGCGCGAGGATATCAATGTCTGCTTCTAACGCGGCATGGTTTGTCCCGGGAACAACCGGCTCAACCACGGTTTCCCCATGGGCAACAATTATCTTCATCCCTTTCTTCCGTGCGATGTCCGCCAAAGGTTTGAACTGATCAGGAGGAACATGGGTCAATTCAACCCCTGGGAGCACTTTTATAGGGTATTTTTTGGGCCAGCGGTCGCAAAATTCGCTGATAGCAGTAGCTGCTGTTTTGATGTTACTGTAATCGGCGTGGTCGGTGATCGCGATAACCTTATAGCCTTTAGACATATAGCGCGTAGCTACTTCTGATGGCAATAAGACTCCGTCTGAGTGGAGGGAGTGAGTGTGGAGGTTATACATAGGATAAACTCGATCGGATGGAGGATGGAGGATGGAGG
>CAZDUF010000153.1:0-3293 GCA_964508555.1 uncultured Planctomycetales bacterium | reverse complement strand
TCAAGCATACCATGAGTCACCGCTACCGGGCGCTGAAAGCGATAAAGCCGTTGATTCGGGAATATGTTCAGGCAAATCGTGCGGCTTGATGCTATAATGGCGTGGCGAGATTTCGTCCCGCCCACAAGTAAAACTCGGGGCGTGGCTCAGTTTGGCTAGAGCGCCTGCTTTGGGAGCAGGAGGTCGACAGTTCAAATCTGTCCGCCCCGATTAATGAGGCCGCAACTTATGGAACGAGCCGCCGTCAGACGGCGGCGAGCGAACATAAGTTGCTGGCCGAATTAATGCCGACGAATGCCCCGAAATTTTCGTAAGAAAATTCCGGGAGCGTCTATGAGTCGGCATCCGCGCCTGCGTGAAAATTTCTTTGGAAATTTTCACGCGGTTATGCAAGGGCTTAAGGGATTATTTCGACGTCAGTCAAGCCAGAACTATGCCCGAGTGTTTAGGCAAGTGGCATACGTGTTCTTTGTTAATGCTAATGCGCCTGTAGCTCAATTGGATAGAGCACCTGCCTTCTAAGCCGGTGGTTGGCCGTTCGATTCGGCCCAGGCGCATTATTAAGTTTTAACCGAAAGGAGGAGGTCTCATGCAAAGACATGTGATGGGACTCATTTTTCTTACCGTGCTTTGTGCCGGTTGCGCGACGACGCAAGGGAAACGCACGGAGACGTCTGCCGATAGTCAGTCGGCCGAGAAGACAGCCGGAATAACCGGGGAAGATGTCTCCGTCAGCGATGAGATAGCGGCGCCTGAACCCGTCAAACCGGCAGTAATATACAAGGCGTTAACCTCAAAACAGATCCAGCGGGCGCTGGCCAAGGCCGGATATTACTCGGCTGCCATCGACGGCAAGATCGGTCCGAAAACCAGGAAGGCCATCGTTGAGTTCCAGAAGGCGCAGGGCTTGAAACCCGACGGTATCGTGGGAAAGAAAACGACTGCCGCGCTCAGGGAGTATCTTCCGTAGGGGAAAAGGTATGCAAGGGGGTGCTATGAAGGGTTTTTTTGTCGCCGTTCTTATTGCAGGTTCATTGTCCGGATGTTCGTACGTACGCAAGGCGCAGTGGGCGGATGAGCTTGAGAAAGAGAACGCGTATTTGAAAACCAGGATTGCGTACCTGGAGAAAGATAAAGAGCGCGAAGTCCGGAAGGTGCGGGAAGAGAAGGAAGAAGAAATCTCCGATTTGGAGCGGGCCAAACGGGAGTTGGAAGCTTCCCTGAAAAAAGAGATCGACGCCTATCAGGCGAAACTGGAGATGACCGAACGCGGGCTGGTGATCACGTTCGTGTCCGAAGTTTTCTTCGATTCGGGAAAAGATACCGTCCGCTCCGAAGGCATGGCATCGCTCGGCAAGGTCGCTGACGTGTTAATCGGCGATGTTCCCGATTCTTCCGTCGCCGTCGAAGGGCACACGGACAACCAGCCGATACGATATTCCGGATGGACATCGAACTGGGAACTTGCGTCGGCGCGCGCGCTGGCTGTGCTGCACTATCTGGTCGAGAAATGCGGGGTTTCTCCCGAAAGACTCTCCGCCAACAGTTACGGAGAATTCCGTCCGGTTGCGCCGAATACGGACACAGAAGGCATGCAGAAGAACCGCCGGGTTGAAATCGTCATCCTGCCGTCCAACATCGCTCACGTGAAGCCTGATTGATCCGCATGAATATTCTCAAGCGCCTCGGTACGCTGATCCTCGTTGTATTCTTCCTGTGGGGTATTCCGTACGTCCTGGTGTGCCTGGGCGGTAAACCTTTCATCGAACGGCGTTTTGAGGATTTTATCGGCCGGGACATCTCTATCGGCAGCATGCGGGTGTATTTCCCGTATCGCATTCTGATGAGCGACATCTCGATCGACAACATTGCGGTCATGGAGTCGGTTGAGGTTATCCCCCAGATCGCTTCGTTTGTCACGGGCAAAGCCGTGTTTGAGTCCATCAAAATCATCAAACCCGTAATCAACTACGAGCGGGGAACCCGCATCCGCCTCGATAAGGAAGGCGAGGAACCCCAGGCCCGTATCGTTACCGGCGCTGCCATCCAGATGCCTACTGCGACACCGCGCTATTTCTTCCCGTTGGTCATCAAGCATCTCTTCATTCAGGACGGCATCGTGCATTTCTCCGACTACTCGGTCAAAAAAGAGGGATTGCTCCTGAGCTTGAAAGACCTTTCTTTAAGTATCGGCAATATCTATTCCTATACCTATAATGTCTCCTCTGATTTCTCCGTCAAAGGCAATGTTCCCTGGGAGGAAGGCCAGAAACTGGGCCGCATCTACGGTGAAGGCTCGATCAACTTTTTCAAGAAAGAGATACAGGCATATCTGCGCATCGAGGATATTAACGCGCGGAGCCTGCAGCCGTATTACGCGGACGCCCTGGAAGAAGAGGTCCTTGAAAAAGCGCGCATCGGCAAGGTGATCGCGAAATTCAGCTGGGAGGTGTCGGGTTTTAATAACGTGGTCACCAACCGCTTCCGTCTGGAATTGACGGACGTGGAGCGGCCTCCTGCAGGAGAAGGCCCACCCGAGCGCGAAGAACGGATTGCCGATGTCATTCTCGATACGTATAAGCTTCAGGCGGTTGAATTCAGCAATACCACGTCGTTCGATGCCTTTACTTTTTTTGTGCTCGGGGACGTGAAGTCTGCCGTCGAGGAAAAGCTGCACGGCATGCGCGGTCCGTCCCGCGCGCAGCAGGCACTGAAGGCTCCCGGCAAAGTGGTGGGGGGCGTTTTGAGCGGCGTCGGGGAAGTCTCCAACGCTGTCGTCTCCGGTACCATATCTATCGGCCGCGAGATATTCCGCGGCGTCTTCGGCTCGTTTCGCAGGGAAAAACGCTAAAAAGGAGAATACGTATGGGGAGATTTCTGCTTTTGGCAGGACTTGTCGTCCTGCTGGCGGCTCAGGCCGCATGGGCGCATCCCCCGGCCAAGATCGATATTGTATACGACGCCGAAGGCAAAGTACTCGCCGCAGTCGTTACCCATCCGGTGGATAATCCAGCCGCTCATTTCATCAGGAAGATCAATGTTTCCCTCAACGGAGAAGAAATCATCAGGCATGAGATCAGCAGGCAGGACAGCGCGAATACCCAGACCGTAACCTACCGTGTTCCTGACGCCAAATCCGGCGATACGATCTCCGTCGAGGCCTATTGCAATCTCGACGGAAAACTGGGAAAGGACGTTACCGTTCCATGAAAGAGGGTTTCCTCAAGACGCTTGCATCGAGGGTTCTCCTGTGCGACGGAGCAACGGGCACGATGCTCGCCGGCATGGGATAC
>CAZDUF010000152.1:0-3298 GCA_964508555.1 uncultured Planctomycetales bacterium | reverse complement strand
TCGACATCACGGTAAGAATAATGAATCATGTCCGATTGCAGGTGCCCGCAAGGATCGTCCATGAACGCGCGGGGATGCACCGCAACTTCCTCGTATTTGAATTTCTCTTTTCTAAAAAGCCGCAGCTGCGGGCTGGGATACCACCCCCCGTGCCTGACCCAGTAATCGCCGATATAATTGCGCCGCCTGATGGTGAATCCATTCTCCTTCGGATTTGAAGCAAGCACCCTGCCGATTTCATCGGCAAGCTCCGGCAGCACGCGCTCGTCTGCGTCAAGAGAAAGCACCCAGGTGTTTCTCGCCTGCGCATACGCCCAGTTCCGGTGCCTGCCCTCCACATCCATTTTACGCACCAGCACGCGGTCCGTATAGCGCGCGGCAATCTCGCGCGTCGCATCCGAGCTCTCGTCGTCGACGACGATTATCTCGTCGGCCCACACCGCCGACCGCAGACACTCCTCGATGCGCTCCTCTTCGTTCTTCGTCAACACAACCACCGATACCGGTATTTTTTTCATGGATTAAGCGCCTTTCAATATGCTGACCACGTACGCGATCTGCCGTTCAGTCATGTGCGGAAACATCGGCAGCGATAGTATCTCACGGCTGACTTTTTCGCTCACCGGAAAATCCCCCCTGCGGTATCCCAGACCAGCGTACGCCTTTTGCAGATGCACGGGAATCGGATAATGGATAATGGCGGTAACTCCATTGTCGAGTAATTTTTGATACACGGTATCCCTGTTCTCGCAGCGCACCGCGTAGCAATGATAGACATGCTCGACGTCGGGAGACACCCACGGAGTAACGACACCGGGCACTGCGGCAAGCAGACGGTCGTACACGGCTGCAGCCCTGCGCCGGCCGGCGTTCCATCTCTTCAGGCGCTTGAGCTTCACGCGCAGAAACGCGGCCTGCAGCGTATCGAGACGCGCGTTGAACCCGATCAGGGAATGCTCATACTTTGACACGCGTCCGTAATCCCTGAGCATGCGCAGCGACGCATCAAGTGTCCCGTCGCTGGTTGTGACGATACCTCCGTCACCGAGCGCGCCGAGATTCTTGGAGGGATAGAAGCTGAAACACGCGCAATCCCCCAACGAGCCTGTTGTCGCCCAACTCGTTCCGGTTTTGATCCTGGCGCCGTGCGACTGAGCGGCGTCTTCGATGACCTTGATGCCGCGCGCACGCGCCACGGACAAAAGCGCGGGCATGTCCGCCGGCTGCCCGTACAGATGAACAGGGATAATGGCCCTGGTCCTGCTGGTAATGGCAGCCTTCACCAGTTTCGGATCGAGATTATAGGTCTTTTCGTCGATATCGGCGAACACGGGTGTCGCTCCGGTATACGACACGGCCAGGGCGGTCGCGATGTAGGTAAACGCGGGCACGATGACTTCGTCGCCGGGTCCGATCTTGAGCGCCTTACACGCCAGGAAAAGCGCGTCAGTGCCGCTATTGACTCCGCAGGCGCTCGCGGCTCCGCACAGAGCGGCGAATTCCTGCTCAAAAAGCCGCACATCCTCGCCGAGTATGAAGTCGCCCCGACCAAGGACCCGCTGGTAGGCCTTTTCGAGGCCGGCGCGCGTTTCTTCATGCTGCAAGCGTAAATCAGAAAAAGGAACTTTCATGTCAACAGCCTCCTTACGGCCTCGAACACTTCCTGGGTTCCGATGGACCGCACGCACGCGCGGTCACGCTCGCACGGCGGCATCTTGAAATTACGGTAACAGGGCCGGCATTCCATATCCGCGTGGATCACCGCGTGCCCTGCCGCGGGATACGGGCCGTAGACCTTCTCGTCAACAGGCCCGAAAATCGAGACGGTCCTGACACCGAGGGCGACCGCAAGATGCAAGGGGCCTCCGTCATTGGTAACCAGACACCTCAGGCATCCGATAACCGCCACCAATTCTTCGAGCGACGTCTTGCCCACCAGATCCACGGGACGGTGCTTCATCATGCCCGTGATCACTTCCGCTATCGAACGTTCGGATGCGTCTCCCAGAAGAACGATCTGGGCGTTCAATTCTCCGGCGATGCGGTCGGCAAGCTGCGCAAACTTGACGCTCGGCCAATGCTTGAGTCCCGCGTCCCTGCCCCAGCTCGCTCCTGCGCCGCCGGCAATACCCACCAGGGGCTTACGCATGTCAGCACCCAGGCGCGTAAGCATATGTCTGCCCCTCGCCGTATCCCCATCGTTCAGAGGAAGCGATAACCTTGAATCGGACGGCCTGATACCCGTAACATTCAAAAGGCGCAGATAATATTCAACCATATGGCTGTCCTGGTAGGACGACATCTCGATACGATGCGTGAGAAAGCGGCCCCTGCCCCGGTAATTAAAACCGATTCTTTTCTTTATGCCGAGAAGCAACGCGATCAACGCGTAGCGGTGATCAAGGGAATAATCGAGCATCACCTCGAATCGTTCCCTGCGTACCTGATGCAGGAGCATGAGCAATTTTCCGATCGCCGTGAACGGAGAATGCCGCAGCATGCTTTTGAGATCACCGCGGGAGAATCCGTAGACATAATCGACATCCGGATGCCTGATAAACAGCGCGGCTGCCCGCATGTTGCACCAATAGCCGATGCGATGGCTTCCGCTGTCCGTCTTGATTGCCCGAATGACCGGCGTCGTGAACAGCACGTCGCCGATACCGAAGGGATTGACGATGAGAAACTTGGCCATGTTGGTTAGCGGGTTAGCGTGTTTGCGGGTTTGCGGGTTAAACCCGCTAACCCGCGAACCCGAGAACGATGTCGCTTAAGTCTTTCTACGATTTTTTTTACATCCTGCGTCTTATCCTTCGCGCAGACCAGGACCGCGTCAGGAGTCTCAACCACGATAACATCCCTTAATCCGATTGTGGCAACGGTCCTGCCCCCTGACCAGGAGAGAATACCGCGGCTACCGGCATCAACGCACGAACCGACAAAGATATTGCCGTCGGAATCTTTTTTCATCACCTCGATAACCGCCTGCCAGCTCCCCAGATCGATCCAGCCGTAATCCGCTCTGACCAGCGCTGCCTTTTTCGTATGCTCCATGATTGCATAATCCACGGAAATCGACGGCATATCGCCCCAGAATCTGCTCACGGCATGCGTATCGTTGATTCTCTTGGCCAGCGTAAAGACACGCGGGCTATAGCGCCTGATTTCTTGCAGCATGATTGCGGCCGGAAACACAAACACCCCGCCGTTCCAAAAATACCGTTTGTCCTTCATAAAGCGCCGTGCGGTGACGGCGTCCGGCTTCTCGAGATAACGCTTGACAGGAAAATATCCGGAA
>CAZDUF010000151.1:0-3307 GCA_964508555.1 uncultured Planctomycetales bacterium | reverse complement strand
CTGTCCGAGCGCATCCTGTATTATACCGGCAGGTCGCATAAGATAGGCGAGGTTCATGAAGGGGCGACCCAGCTCGACTGGATGAAGCAGGAACGCGAGCGCGGCATCACGATCACGGCCGCGGCAACGACCTGCGCCTGGAAGGGATACCGTATCAACCTAATTGATACCCCGGGCCACGTGGATTTTACCGTCGAAGTGGAAAGAAGCCTGCGCGTGCTCGACGGCGCGGTGGCGGTGTTCTGCGCGGTCGGCGGGGTTGAGCCGCAATCGGAGACGGTATGGCATCAGGCGGACAAATACGGTGTTCCGAAAATCGCCTTTGTCAACAAGATGGACAGGACCGGCGCTGATTTCTTCGGCGTGGTCAAGGGAATAGAAGACATGCTTGGCGGCAATCCGGTCATCCTTGAAATTCCCATCGGCGCCGAAGACACCTTTCAGGGAGTTGTTGATCTGCTCGAGATGAAGGCAGTGGTATACGATGACGATAGCAAGGGAAAGGATTACCGGTTTGTCGACATCCCGGCCGAGCTGCAGGATACGGCGCGGGAATATCGGCATATGCTCGTTGAGAAGGTGGCGGGATGCGACGAGCAGTTGACGAAGAAGTATCTCGAGAGCGAAGCGCTCGTGACGCAAGAAGAGCTCATTGCGGTCATCCGCCGGCAGACGATAGCGAACAAGATGGTGCCGGTGCTCTGCGGGTCAGCGTTCAAGAATAAGGGCGTCCAGAAATTGCTCGACGCCGTGGTTGCTTTTCTGCCATCTCCTGTCGACGTGCCGGCGGTCGCGGGGCATGATGTAAACGATGCCGCCGTTTCCGTTGAGCGCCGGCCTTCGGTGGATGAGCCGTTCGCGGGGCTGGCGTTTAAGGTGCAGTCGGATCCGCACATGGGCAAGCTCGTGTACACCCGCGTCTATGCCGGGTATTTGAATACCGGATCGTATGTGCTCAACGCCACGAAGAATAAAAAAGAGCGCGTGGGCAGAATCGTGCGCATGCACGCCAATCAACGGGAAAATATCGATGTTGCGTTTACCGGAGACATCGTGGCGCTCATCGGGCTCAACCACACTATTACCGGCCATACGCTGTGCGATCCCTCTCGTCCGGTGCTTCTGGAGGCGATGCGCTTTCCGACGCCGGTCGTGTCGCTGAGCGTGCAGCCGAAGGCGCGCTCCGATCAGGATAAATTGGGTAAGGCGCTCGCGAAACTGAGCGAAGAGGACCCGACGTTCCAGGTATCCACCGACGATGAAACGAAAGAGACGATTCTCACCGGTATGGGCGAGCTGCACTTGGAGATTATCGTCGACCGGTTAAAAGAGGAATTCGGCGTCGAGACTGTGGTCGGCCAGCCCAAGGTCGCCTATCGCGAGACGATTCAGAAGACCGCCGAGGCGGAAAGCAAGTACGTGCGTCAAACCGGCGGCCGCGGGCAGTTCGGCCACGTCGTGCTGGCGCTGGAGCCCCAGGCCGCGGGCAGCGGATTTGAGTTCGTGAACGAGATTAAGGGGGGCGCCATCCCGCAGTCGTTTATCCCTTCCGTGGAAAAAGGCATTATCGAGACCATGCAGAAAGGCGTGTATGCCGGCTATCCCGTGGTCGATGTCAAAGCGCGTCTTCTCGACGGGTCCTTCCATGAAGTTGATTCATCAGAAATGGCTTTTAAAATTGCCGCGAGCATCGGTTTCAAGGAGGCATTTATGAAGGCTGAGCCGCTGCTCCTTGAGCCGTGCATGTCCTTAGAGGTTACCTGCCCGGAAGAGCACATGAACAGCATTATCGGGTATATCTGTTCCCGGCGCGGCAAGATCGTGAATACCGATGCCAAGGGGAAACAGAAGGTCATTTCCGCTCAGGTGCCCTTGGGAGAGATGTTCGGATACGCGACCGCCGTGCGTTCGTTGTCGAGCGGCCGCGCCAATGCGTCCATGGAGTTTGAGGCATATCAGCCGGTACCGCAGGAGATCGCGAAGAAGATATGCGAGGAGAAACGCAAGAAAGATGAAGAAAAGCATTGAGTACGAAAAAGAGCTGAATCCCGCGCAATTGGAGGCGGTGCGTTCCGTCGATGGGCCCCATCTGGTCATTGCGGGAGCCGGCAGCGGCAAGACGCGCGTGCTGGTGTATCGGGTTGCATATCTCGTCGAGCAGGGGATCCGGCCGGACGAAATGATCCTGCTCACGTTCACCCGCCGGGCGGCAGAACAGATGCTGCGCCGCGCCGCGCAGGTGCTCGATGACCGTTGCGCGCGCGTCACCGGCGGGACGTTTCATTCATTCGCCAATGCTGCCCTGCGCAGGTATGCCGAGCTTATTGGCCTGAGTCCCTCATTTACGATCATGGACCAGTCGGATGCGGAGGATACGGTCAATCTGGTGCGGACACAGCTTGGATTCAACAAACTGCATAAACGGTTTCCCCGCAAGACAGCGCTCCTGGACGTTATTTCCAAGGGCGTGAATAAGGGGTTGGGATTGGAGAAGGTGCTTGAGGAGGAATACGCCCACTATATCGAATGGGAGCCGCAGATCCGTCAGGTGCGCGACGGTTACGTGCGCTACAAAAAAGAGCATGCCCTGCTCGATTACGACGATTTGCTGGTGTATCTCAAGCAGCTTCTTATGACCAGGGATGATGTGCGCCGTACGATGTCGGGACGCTACCGCTATATTATGGTCGATGAATACCAGGATACCAACAGGATGCAGGCCTCGATTGCCTGCCTTCTGGCCTCGGAACACAAGAATATCATGGTCGTCGGCGACGACAGCCAGAGCATCTATTCCTTCCGCGGCGCGCATTTTAAGAACATCATCGATTTCCCGAAAATGTTCCCCGGCACGCGCATCATTAAGCTTGAGGAGAACTATCGTTCAACCCAGCCGATTCTGGATCTGACTAATACCGTGATCAGCCAGGCACGCGACAAGTATGAGAAGCATCTTTTTACGCGTAAAACCGGGACCCGGTTGCCAGTTTTCGTCGAGACGCATGACGAACACGAGCAATCCCGGTTTGTCGCGGATAAGATCATCGAGCTCAGGGAAGAGGGGATTGAATTAGGAGACATCTCGGTGCTGTTTCGCTCCGGATGGCATTCAAACGATCTGGAAATAGAGCTTGCCAGCCGCGCGATACCGTTCGTGAAATACGGCGGTATTAAATTCGTCGAGGCAGCGCATATCAAAGATGTGATGGCATACCTGCGCATCGCACACAACGTGCGCGACGAGGTGAATTGGCTCCGCGTGCTGCTGTTAATACCCGGCGTGGGACCGAAGGGCGCCCAGGCAATC
>CAZDUF010000150.1:0-3348 GCA_964508555.1 uncultured Planctomycetales bacterium | reverse complement strand
TGAGGCGGCCCGTTTGAATAAGGCCTTAACGGCTATTCTGAAGGACATTGAATCAGGGGCATTTACCCCCGACAGTCGGGTCGAGGACATTCACACAGATATACAGAATAAAGTTACCAGAGCTGTCGGCGCACTCGGGATGAAACTGCATACCGCCCGTTCGCGTAACGATCAAGTTGCTTTTGCCACGAAACTTTACTGTTTGGCTGCGTTGCAGGAGACAGTGCAACAGGCGTATGCGTGCGCGGATGCATTAAAGAAATTAGCGGCGGAGAACAAAGAGGTGATTATTCCCGGATTCACGCACCTGCAGCACGCACAGCCGGTGCTCTTAGCGGATTTTCTGGGCGCCTACGCGGCGATGCTCGCGCGCGACGCGGTGCGTCTGAAACAGGCCGCGGGAAATCTGTCGTTTGTTTTCGGCGGCGGCGCTCTCGCGGGCACGCCGATTCCGGCCGCCTGTTATACGGTGCACGTGCAGGGTATCGGTGTCACCATGCGTCCTGTGACGAATTCTCTCGACACGGTAAGTGACAGGGATTTTGTTATTGAGATAGTTTCCGCTCTCGCACTCGTGGCCATGCATCTATCGCGTTTTGCCGAAGATTTGATCCTGTGGTCAACAAAGGAGTTCGGTTTTGTTACCTTTGATGACGCTTATTGTACCGGCAGCAGTCTCATGCCCCAGAAGAAGAATCCGGATGTGCTCGAGTTAGTCAGGGGGTATGCCGGGCGTCTGAATGGTCATTTCGTGAGTGTGTTGACTATGATGAAAGGTCTCCCGTTGACATACAATCGCGATATGCAGCTTGATAAAGAACCATTATTTGCGTCATTTGATATTGTTAAATCTGAACTCGCTGTTTTGCGTGATTTTGTCAGAACAATAAAATTTAATAAAGACAAAATCGCAAAGCATCTTGAAGATGAAGCATTGTATGCGACAGACCTTGTGTATTATCTTGTAGACAAGAAGGTGGCGTTTAAAGAAGCTCACGCTATAATCGGGAAACTTGTGAAATATTCTCTTGATAATGATATTGATATAAAGGCAATGTCACAAGAGATCCTGAACGGCATTTCTGACAAACTTGTAAAAGCAGAGATTCTGCCTTTATTTAATCCTGAGATCTCGGTTAAGGGGAAAAGGTCGATTAAAAGAGATTAGGCGTGTAGCGGCGCGGATGGCAGGGACATTCCGAGCCCGCGCGGTTGCTGAAATGCCGGAGCATGTTTCTTTTTCGCGGCGTCGAGGCGACGCGCCCCAGCCTCAGGGAAGGCTGGGTGTGCGCCGCTGCGCAAGCGGGCATGGATGCCCCGCTTCTTGATACAGGGCAGAGCGAGGAAGCCGAGTCGAGCGCAGCCGCGCCGGGGCGCGGCAAGCGTCCGCGAAAAAGAAAGCATGCGCAGGCATTCGTTAGCAGTGGCAGGCGAGGAATCCGTAAGACAAGAATAGTTATGCACGAATTCAGATACATCAATGACGAGTTCTATTGCGAGAAGGTGAGAGTGGAGGATTTGGCCAGGAAGTACGGCACGCCGCTCTATGTGTACAGCTATCACACCTTCATCGGCCATTTCCTGAAACTGCGCGCTGCGTTCAGGGATGTGCGGCCGCTGATCTGCTATTCCGTCAAGGCGAATTCGAATCTTTCAATCTTGAAGGCGCTGGTCGCGAGAGGTGCCGGGCTTGATATCGTCTCGGGCGGCGAACTCTACCGCGCGCTCCTCGCAGGATGCCCCGCGAATAGGATCGTGTATGCTTCCGTCGGCAAGACCGAACCGGAAATCGCCGAGGCGATCCGGAGGCGCATACTTTTCTTCAATGTGGAGAGCGTGCCTGAACTGGAGGCAATCGACCGTGCGGCCGTGCGTCTCAGGCGCAGCGTCAACGTTTGCCTGCGCATCAATCCCGATGTCGAGCCCAAGACCCATACGTACATTACGACCGGCAAACTCACCAATAAGTTCGGGCTGGATTTTGAAAGCTGCCGCCGTATCCTCACCGCAGGGCGGGAGGGTCTCCGCCGCACGATGATCACGGGTTTGCATATCCATATCGGGTCTCAGATTACCGAGGCAGCGCCGTATATCGCGGCTCTGACCAAGATGGTCCGTTTCGTCGATGACATCCGTTCTCTCGGGATCGGGATCGAGTATTTGAATATAGGCGGAGGGCTCGGCATCGTCTATGACCGCGAAGAGCCCCAGACCGCACAGGATTTCGCCTCCCGCACATTGTCTTTGCTCAAGCGGACGGGACTCAAGATCATCATGGAGCCCGGAAGGTTTATTATCGGGCAGGCGGGTATCCTGGTGGCGCGCCTGGTGTATATCAAGCAGACTCCGTTCAAGAGATTTTACATTGTCGACGCCGCGATGAACGATCTTATCCGTCCCGCGCTGTACGAAGCGCATCATGCTGTCCTGCCGCTGCGCCGGGACGGGGGCGCGCGTCCGGCGCGCACGGAAACTGTCGATATCGTCGGCCCGATCTGTGAGAGCGGCGATTTTCTGGCGAAAAAGAGGAGGGTTCCGCGCATGCAGGAAGGGGATTACTGCGCGGTGATGACTGCCGGGGCGTACGGCGCCAGCATGTCGTCAAACTACAATTCCCGCCTGAAGGCGGCGGAGGTGCTGGTGACGGGCGAAACCGTCAAGCTCATCCGAAGGCGGGATTCGTACAAGGATTTGGTGAGGAATGAATTTGTATAGAAGTTGGGAAGAAAAGCACAATGCACAGACTGCACAAAGCACAAACAGATGGAAAGCACAAAAAGGTTTAGTTCAGATTCTGTTTGTATTTTTAATCTTGTGCTTTGTCTGTGTTTTGGGTAATCTGTGTTTTGTGATTTAACATGCAGTCTCTTTTGGTGGTATCGACATGAGTAAGTTCCCCTTTACCAAGATGGTTGCCTCCGGAAACGATTTTATCATTGTCGATGCCGGCAGTATCCCCCGCGGCGTATCGCCGACGGTGCTCGCGCGACGCATCTGTGACAGGAAATTCGGCGCGGGTGCCGACGGTATGCTGCTTGTCGGCGCGGCGAGGTCAGCTCATACCGGTATGCGCATATTCAACGCCGACGGTTCCGAAGCAGATATGTGCGGTAACGGCGCGCGTTGTGCTGCGCTGTATCACGCCTGCCGCGGCAGGGGATCTCTGCCGCGCGCACTCGGTATCCGTACCAGGGCTGGTTTGATTCGCGCGGTCGTGCAAGTCCTGCGCCTTGGCTGCCCGGGCCGAGACCAGATCCCGCTTCAACTCAGCTCGCTTCTACGGCAGCAGCGCGTGATTCGCGTTCCAGGTCATCTCCGCGATGCGGTAGAGGAAGTAGTTGTCGAAGG
>CAZDUF010000149.1:0-3357 GCA_964508555.1 uncultured Planctomycetales bacterium | reverse complement strand
GCGCGCGCATCGAGTCGGCGCGCCCGCTCGTCACCGGCAAGGATATTAAACCCGTCAGGCGGCTGGTTGATCAGGTTCCCGTGCTGGAGCCGCATCTCTTGCGCCTGACGCAGGCGGTGAGCCGGTATTACTGCTGTTCCTGGGGTATCGCCATAGAATCAGCGCTTCCGTCGTCGTTCCGCCTGGCGCGCCCGGGTTGTACGCCGATGCCGGCGGCGGAGGTTTTGCCTCCTGTATCGCGGCATCCGTCTTTGACCGTGCTCCATGATCCCTCGCGCGCGGAACGCTGGGATATATATGCGGCAATGATCCGCGACGTGCGCCGCCGCGGTCAGTCCGTGTTATTCCTGTGTCCGGATCTCGAGGACGTGCGTCAGGCCTCGCAGCTCTTGCAAAAAAGAATCGGGGAGGAAATCATCCAGCTGCGCAGGGGCGCGCGGGAAGAAGGCGCCGTGTGGCAGACGATCCGGACATCTGCCGCGTGTGTTATGGGAACGCGCTCAGCGGTTTTCAGTCCCTGCAGGAACCTGGGGCTCATTATTATCGACGAGGAGCACAACGAAGGGTATAAACAGGAGCAGCCGCCGCATTACCACAGCCGGATCGTGGCGCTCCTGCGCCGGCGCATCGAAAAGTGTGATTGTGTGCTGGGAAGCGTTTTCCCGTCGCTTGAGAGTTACCGCTTGAAGAGACTCGTGAAGGCGCGGTATCTGCGTTGCGCACCGCGCCTGCCGTTGCCTGAGACGTCGATGATCGATATGCGCACCGAGTACTCTCGTATCGGCCGCAAGGCGGGCATCGTCACGCAATATCTCCAGGATAAGATCGCCGCTACTTTCGCCGAAAAAGGGAAAGTGCTGCTGTTCGTGAACCGCGTCGGATTCTCGACGCTCGCCGTCTGCAAAAGCTGCGGCAAGGCGGTATCCTGCCCGCGTTGTTCGAGTAATCTCATTTTCCATTACCGCCGGGCGGCGTTGACCTGCAGGCACTGTTCGTATTCGATCGCAAGACCTCATGCCTGCCCGCACTGCGGGGGGTTTCTGCACTATCGCGGCACCGGCGCTGAACGCGTCGAGAGTGAACTCTCTCGTTTGTTTCCGGCCGCGCGGATCGAAATCGTGGCACGGGGGAGAGCGCTTGCCCAGATTCCGGCAGACGCTGACATGTACGTCGCGACCAGCCTGATCATGAAACTGCATGAGTTGAGGTTTAATCTGACCGCGGTGCTTTCTTTGGATGACACGCTCAATCGCGTTGATTTCCGCGGCGGCGAAAAGGCGGCTGCGGTTTTGTATTCGCTCGCCGCGCTCACCACGCAGAGCCTTTTTATCCAGACGTATTTCCCCGATCACCGCAGTTTCCGGTCAATACGTGCCAACGATCCGGAATCTTTCTACCGTGACGAACTCAGGGAACGGGAGCAACTCAAACTTTCGCCGTACCGGCATCATATCTGTCTCAGGGTGCGCGGCAGAATCGAGAACAGGGTGCGCGCGGCCGCCGAGACTCTTGCAGCGGCTATTCAGGAAGAGAGCCCACAACGGCGCGTTCCCGTGGAGCTGGTGGGAGTATTACCCGCCAGCGTGCAGAAAGTGCGGGAGAAGTTTCATTGGCAGATTTTGTTGCGCTGCCCGAACGTTATCCCGGTATGCTCTTTTCTGCGGGAAATGGTACGTTCTGTGCCGCGTTCTGGTATAATTGTCGCGGTTGACGTGGATCCTGTGTAGTTCGTTGTGAAATTCGGGATCGCCGGACAGGGAGCCCCGTAGGACATGGGACGTCCGCTCGTGCGCCTGGCCGCTATGCGGCCGAGCGGCCGAGCGGCCGAGCGTACATCGCTTGGACGTAGGACGTGTTTTAACGTCCCACATCCCACATCCCACATCCCACGTCCCACGGAAACTAAACAGTTCATTTTAACATGAATATCGTATTCTTCGGTAGCTCGAGTTTCGCCGTCCCGAGCCTGCGCGCGTTCGTGGAGAAGGGATTCGACATCTGCTGCGTGGTGACTCAGCCAGATAGGCGGCAGGGACGGGGTTTGCATCTGACAGGCACGCCGGTCAAGTCAGCGGCCGATGAATTCGGCCTGCGCGTGTTTCAGCCCGCGGACATCAATGCGCAGGAATCCGTTGATTTCCTCGGATCATGCCGCGCGCAGTTCTTTGTGGTGGTTGCGTACGGACAGATCCTGTCGCGCCAGGTGCTCGGGCTGGCCTCCCGGGCAGCTTTGAATGCGCACGCATCGCTGTTGCCACGGTACCGGGGCGCGGCTCCGGTTGCCCGCGCGCTCTTACACGGAGAAACGGTGACCGGCGTCACGGTGATCATGCTCAGCGAAAAGATGGATGCCGGGCCCGTGGTGCTGCAGGAATCCGTGTGTATAGCCGAGGACGACGACGCGGTATCTCTGGAAGAGAGGCTTTCCATTCTGTCCGCTGATCTGTTGGTGAAGGCGGTCGCTCACATCGAGGCGCACGCAGTGCGCGTGAGGCCTCAGGATCCTCTCCAGGTAAGCTATGCGCCGAAACTGAAAAAAGAAGATGGTCTCATTGACTGGAACCAGCCGGCAACTGCTTTGCGTAACCGCGTGCGGGCGTGCGCGCGCTGGCCGCAGGCGCATACGCACTATCGGGGCAGGTTTCTTAAGATATACAGCGCAGCCCTCGGCCCGCGGAGCCGGCTGCGCGAAACTCCGGGAGAAATCGCATGGGTACTCCCTGACGGCATAGCAGTGCAGACAGGCGAGGGCGTCCTGATACTGAAGGAGCTGCAGCTTGAAGGCGGACGGCGGATGCAGGCATCAGAATTTGTGGTGGGACACAGGATACAGCAGGGAGAAGTATTAGGATAGTGTTCCTTCACTTGTACTTTCTCTTTCGTATGCTATAATACAAACTTCACATATGCCAGAACTGCGCAAAGATCCTATTATAGGCCGCTGGGTTATCATTGCTACCGAGCGCTCCCGCCGTCCCGATTATACGAAGGAACCCGTGTACAAGGGGGATGAGGAGGCTTTGTGTCCTTTTTGCGAGGGTAATGAGAGCCATACGCCAGCGGAAATTGCGGCGCTCAGGCCGCGCCATACGCCTGCCGGTTCGCCGGGCTGGGAAGTCAGGGTCGTGCCCAGTATCGCGCCGTTTCTTGGCATCGAAGGAGATATCGAGCGCAGGGGCAGAGGCATCTACGATATTACCAACGGCATCGGCGCGCACGAGGTCGTTGTGGAGACGCCTAAGCACGTGGCGAATATGGCTGATCTGAGCCAGGATCAGATCGCGAAAGTGCTCTCCGTGTATGCCGAGCGCATCAACGATCTTGAGAAGGACAAGCGTTTCAAATACGTGCTGGTTT
>CAZDUF010000148.1:0-3404 GCA_964508555.1 uncultured Planctomycetales bacterium | reverse complement strand
CCTAAACCGTAGTCCCGAAAATTCCGCCGTGTCCCACGGAGCTCGATACGAGCCTCAGCTATGAATATTCGCCTGTTCCGGGTCTGACGTCGTGTATCAACCAGTGCGTCGCTTTTGCCCGGGCCAAAGAGCAATACGATAAGAATGTTTACTGCTGTTTGAAGGGGGTTTGCTGCGCGGAGCTTGGGTGTTCGGGGACAACCATGGGGGCTGACCAGCATTGCACGTCGACTTCGTGTGCCGGCCGCATATCATGGCCAGAATGTCAGCCGACTACGTATGATCCGGAATTGTGCTGTAACAGTCTGACTACGGACACCTGCAGCCAGTGGACGCAGGAATTAAACGAATGCGCCTCTGGAGGCGGAAGCGGCGCCTGCCGGAGTTGTTACCGCGAAATCGATTCGACGTTCCGTTACGGTTTTGTCGCCAAGGGAAACGAGAAAATTGTGGTGATGTGGAGCATGGAAGCGACTCCGTCGTATACGCCCGCAGCATCAGATGCTCCCAACACTTTCTTTTATACCATGGTGCAGGTCGTGCAGGAGGATACCAACGTCGTTGTGCACCAGAGTATCGCGCATGAGCGGGCATTTGTCGGCGCTTTCTCTATCTTTTCAGCCACGAGCATCGATAGACCGGATGTGTTGTATCCGGGTAGGAGATATTCGGTGAGGTTGTTTTATTTCATGCCGGCGATCAGCGGGTATACTCTGACCTCGCAGGTTTCATCCATGGAATTGACTGTGTTGCGCGTGAAAGAATAGACTTTGAGTCTAGTCGGAAAGGAGCGTCATATGAGAAAATCCAGTGTGATGATGGCAGTGTGCGCGGCGTTTGCCGCACTATGCATCGTGTGCGCGGTATCGGGATATGCCGCGACAGCGTCCCGAGTGGATACGGTTGCGGAGTTAAAACCGTTGGTCTTCTCATTTCAGCCCACTGTCGTAGGGAGACAGGTGTTGGAACCCGGGAAGTACCCCGTTGTGAATATCAGGTGGATCGGCTCAGGATGGGAGGATGTCGCCGCGTGCATGCAGGGTATATCCGATCAGCCGCGGGAAGGATTTCACGTGTGGCAGGACCTGTTGGATACCGGTGATATAGCCATTCCTGAGGCATATCGCGCTAAAGGTAAGGTACTGGTGAACTGGACCACAAGAATCCTCGGCGAAGCCCCGAATATCCGTGAGGATAATCCGTGCCATCCTAATTTGGTTGATTCGATTGCCCTTACGATGGACATCGTGTACAAGGGCGGCCCGGCGTACTCCAGGATTGTTAATGTTGCTGACGGGAACAAGGTTTTGAAGGAATTGACCATGTTCATTCCTGACGGCGGCGGAGAAGTTATCGACCCCACGCACACGGGCGCGGTCACGCTGACCCCTGACATGTTTCCTGACGGCAGGCTTCCTGCGGTGATTCATCTCAAGGTGCAGTGGGCTAATGATACAGCCTTGCGTCTGACGAGTACGCAGGCGGAGCTTGATGAGACTACCGGTATGGTGGACGGTCACATGCACAATGTGCTCGTCACCATTACCAGGCAGTAAACGGAGGTGTGCATGAAGAAGATGAAGATGCTGTTGTACGTAATCGGCCTAATTGCCTGTTCGGCTTTTGCGGTCTCTGCGCTGGCAGCAACCGCGTCGCGGGTGGATACGGTTGCCGAGTTGAAGCCGCTTATCTTTGAATTCAAGCCTACGGTAGCCGGAGTCCTGACCTTGGAGCCCGGACGTTTCCCGGAAGTTAATGTGCAATGGATACGTTCCGGAGAAGAAGCAGCTGCTCAGTGTCTGGTCGATCACTCGAACCAGCCGGAAGAGAACTTCCATGTCTGGCATGATCTGCTGGATACAGGAGATATCGCGATTCCGGAAGCCTACCGGGCTAAGGGTAAAGTTCTGGTCAACTGGAATACCCGTATTCTGGGTGAGCAGCCTGAGACGCCTCCCAATCCGTGCGGTTCGTTTACCGGGACCCTAGAATTAATTTATAAAGGGGGATTGGCGTATTCCAGGATTATCAACGTTGCTGACGGCAATAAAGTTCTCAAAGAATTGACCATGTCTATCCCTGACGGCGGAGGAGAGGTTATTGATCCGACCCATACCGGTTCAGTCACCTTGACGCCCGACATGTTTGCCGGCGGCAAGCTTCCCGCGGTGATTCGTCTCAAGGTGCAATGGGCAAATGATACCTCTTTGCGCCTGACCAGTACACAGGCAACTCTTGATGAAACGACAGGCATGGTTGACGGTCAGATGCACAATGTGCTCGTCACCATTACCAGGCAGTAACCGAATGCGCATGTTTTGTAAAACGCGGCGCGGCATCACGCTTATCGAGCTTTTAGTCGCCATGGTTCTCACAGCTTTGAGCGTGAGTGTCGCGTCGCGTATCTACATTACCTCACGTCAATTCATCGGACGCTCTGATTTTAAGGCCAGAGCCGGCAGGATCGCTTTTGTCAAGATGGAGGAGTACCTGGCTAAGTCATATGGTTCGCTGGATGCCCTGATTCAGCAGGGGCGGACGTATTTCACGGGACTGGACAGCGCTGATCCCCGTTTTCAATGGGCAGTGCGCTTGACCGCCAAACAGGAGATAAACTCCAGCGACACAACTATCAGAATCCCCTATGTCGAGATCGAAGTAGTGGTCACGTATCCTGACAGCGATGCGTCATCGACTGCGACGAGCACGGTTCGTATTACCAATATCGTGCCGTATCCTTATTACAGGGTGTACAGCATTAATTGCGATTTCTCGACCGGTTGCTTTGCGAATCCGTCAGGATGCCTCAAAGACAGCGCGCTTGCCGGAATGGGATGTCCTCCTGTTTTGGGGTTAGATTATTGGTATCGGGTAGCGCAGATTGCACTTGATAATAAGACAAAAGTAGATCTCCTAGTCATTTATAACATCGGTGTAGCCGGTGTGGTCGGCTCAGGGCTTGAACCTGACGACGTAATATTCACCCGTTTGTCAATTGCGTACGAGACCGATCCTTTGAGGTGGCTTGAGTTCCGCGGCATAGAGACGGGAATTACGACCGGTACCCCGATTCTCTCTCAGCCGTTTGTCAGCAATATGGTCGTTATTGAGGATGTTGCTCCTGCTGATCCTTCGAATCCCCGTTACCTTGAAGTAATGGTGCATCGAGACTGGGAGACGCAGCCGGCAGGCAGCCAGTGTTTAATTAAATGGGTAAATTGCATCGTTATAGAAATAAGCACATAAAAGGTCTCACGCTGATAGAACTGCTCATGGCATCTGCGCTCATGGTGATCATGATCGGCGTCATCGGCGGCACGGTGCTGTTTTTTACCACGCAGATACGCGCGTCCTTAGAGCAGCAGAATATCAACGTTCAGATTGATTCGGCGTTCGAGGATATG
>CAZDUF010000147.1:0-3421 GCA_964508555.1 uncultured Planctomycetales bacterium | reverse complement strand
GCTCGTTTGGGGGTAAATGCAGCCTGTCGGAATTCTCCTCGTCCTGCGCGCCAAGATGGGAATCGTTAAACCCGCTGCGCCGCGGCGCGCCGGGTTTGGCGTACTTTCTGTCCGTACCCACGCCGATCAGATATGACGTCGGCAGCTGTTGATCCCCGGCCTTGGTGCGTAACACCGCGTAATTCTCTTTCACCAGCTTGTCATTGGCAAACTCTACTATGCCCGGCAGAGGACGATTGAACTTCGTGCCGTTCGTCTGATCGCGGAAATACCAGCGCAGCTGCGTGCCTGGAGCAAACGCGATGCTCGTGCCGTTGTCAAACTCGATACGCTTATCTCTGCCTTTGACCGCTGCCAGGTTCTCGATTGTGTTGAGGTCATAAATGAATTCCGTCGCCAGCGCGGGATGTCCGGCATACACGATCGCCTGAGGCACGTCGAGTTCTGTATCCAGAACCACGACCTTGGTCCCTTCGGCAGTCTCGACATACTGCGTTCCCCGCGCCAGAGGATATTTTCTGCCGTTATACTCGACATCCTGTTTTTCGGCCAGCGTCTGGATGGCGTTATTCTTATCCACATCCACCGTGACTTCTCCGTCGAGCGAACGCAGCACGGTGAAACGGTGCTTGCCGAGATAGCTCTTGCCTGAAAGCGAATCCGTATGCTTCTCCATTGCCCAGCGGATGAGCGACATCTTCAGCGACGGGACAACGACATTACCGCTCCAGCTGTACGGCACGCCGTTTTCCTTGCGCGTAACAAGCGGGATCTCGGAAGCGCTCCGGTACACCTTCACCGCGCCGGTCAAGGGGTTTACCTCGCCGC
Source organism: uncultured Planctomycetales bacterium (assembly GCA_964508555.1). GTDB lineage: Bacteria > Omnitrophota > Gorgyraeia > Gygaellales > Profunditerraquicolaceae > CAZDUF01. Next base: position 2,593 of record CAZDUF010000147.1, on the reverse strand, counting down.
CGAAATCGCTCTCGATAAGCGTCTTAATGTATTCCGCCGCGTCGGCAATCCGCTGCGCTGACGGCAGGCGCACAATCTCTCCGTCCTCCTGCCACAATCCGGCGCCCTTACCCACGCCTTCGCGCTCCATCCATTTGCCAGCGTCTTTGAGGAACGGCTTTGTCTCGTCGGTGAACATAAGCGCCTCCGACATGATGCCGCGCCTGTCGTTCTTCACGTTGTGCCACATGATGTACTGATACTGCCCCTGGCGCATGGCGTAGTACACGATATCAGGATTGGGTTTAATCTCTCCTGTCTTACGATACGTTGCCGGATCAGCCTGATGGAACGCCAGCTTGAATGCCTCTTTATGCATCCTGCCAATGTACGGAATCGCCGGGTATTTCTTGAATGCATCCTCTAAGGTCATTCCTTGGAACGTGACCGCTACCAGCTTATTGATGTACTCATTGAACTTTTCACACGGGAAATCAACGCTAACGATCGTATCTTCCTTATGCTCGCCGGTAACTTTACCTGTCTTGGGATCCCAGGTCTTATTCATGAACGCCTTGGGGTATTTAACATCGATGAGCCATTCCACAAGCGGAATGCCAAGGTTTCTTCCCTTTGTGGTAAGAATCCCGCCGCGCTCGATTAACGAGCCCATCTTTTGGCCGGAGTAAATATCAAGCAGCGCGTCAGCCATGGTAACCGCGCCGAACCAGGCAAATCCTTTGGTAATCAGGCCGTACGCCTGATTCAACACGTTCGCGATAGCTCCGTATTCTCCGACGAAATTCGGCCCGACAAAGACGTTATCACCCAGGCCGGCAGTCAGGAACGGCATCTGACCGAAGAAGCGCGTCATGAAACTGACCGAAATACCCAAGAGCGGCTGGCGAGCCTCATGATCCTTGTGCAGCTGCGTCATGAGTTTTTCCATAACCAGCGCATCCTGCTGCATCGCCTGCCCTGCCTGAATGGCATTCTCAACCGGCGCGACCACTCCTGAGAGCCGGTAAGCCTCTTCGTCAAATTTGAACGGCTTGCTCACCCGCGAAAGTTCGGCCGCCGGGATCCCTGCTCCCTCGCGGGGATTAAAGATATTCACGCCGTTCTTCACCATCTGATTCCAGAACGTGCTGATAAGAGCAGGCCCCTTAGCCGTATGCCAGCCAAATCCCGTAGGAGCCTTGTGGCGCGTCGCGTACGGCAACACGCCGTCTACTGCCGCTTCATGCATGGCAGTCATAATCTGTCCTGCGAGCTCGGCATCGCCTGCGCGCGAAGCAGCCAGCACCCAGAAGCTCGACCATTCGAAACTTCCCACTTTTTCGTCGCGGGATTCGGAACTAAACGGCATCAGCATGAGACTCATCCTGCCCTTTGCCGGGTGCTCGTACTCCGCTGCCACCATCTGTTTCCTTGCATATGCAACGATTAGGGAAGGATCCGCTTCAATTCCGGTTATACGCTCGCCTAATGCCAGAATCGCCCACGCACCGATGTCAGAGGCAAATCTGGGGTCAAGCCTGTGATTCCGCAGATCGTATCCGGCGTTGAAGTAATGGGTATCCGGGTTATAGAGATTTTTTAGGGAATTGAAGATGTCCTCGCGCGCCTTGACGTATTCAGCCTTATCCGTCAACTGCGCCAGGAGATTGAACGCCGCGTATGAAGAGATATTCTGCTCTGTTGAGACGATATGATACTCTTCGCTCAGTTTGTCAGCGCTGAAACGCAGCCACCCTGCGTCGGACCTGAACTCCTTGAGCAGATGCCCAGCGATATTCTCCGCCACCGGCAGGAACGACTGCTGGCCGCTTGCTTTACGCATCTCATAGTTGGCGATTGCGATAATCAGGTGCGCCAGCGGACCGGTGGTCGGAGCATCATAGGAAGCAAGCGAGGAGAGATCAATTCTGTTTGCGTATCCTCTCTGCCCCTCGCCAAAGAAGTACGTAAAGAGCTTTAACGCCTCTTCAGCCTTTGCAGTATCGCTATGTGCATATGCGGAAATGGTAGTGGCAATGTCGTAGAGGAAGGCGCGCCCGGCTTCATTCACGTCGCCCGGATAGGACAACAGGAACAACTTATGGAACCGATCGCGGTTCTGCTGATACTGGGCTCCGTCCGAACCTTCGGTGCGCTCCTGTTTCTCGCGGATTTCCTTAATAACCGCCTCTTCTCTGGCGTCGGTGTGGGCGAGCTTGATCTTTTTGCTTAATTCGCTGATGTCTATCAGCAAATTGACGCGGGAGGAGTAGAAATTGCGGAAACGCGTGAGGAATTGGCGGATCTCGGCGCGCAGGGCGTCTCTCTCTCGCACGCCCACAAGGTTGGGTACGGGGAAATGATTGATTTCCTGAACGACGCGGTTGAGTTCGACAAGCGCCTTGAGCAGCGCCTCAAGCTCAGCTCGCTTCTCGTTCGCGGAGAGTTCAGGAGAGATGGCAACAAATTTACGCTTAATTTCGCTGAATCTTCGAGCAGCATTGTGCAGACGGGAGTCTTCGCTCACAAACGGCGGCGCGCGTGCCTGATACGACCGGGCATCGGCGCTTGCCAATAGAATATCCCCATCGGTAATCGCTTCTCCTTCGCTTCC
>CAZDUF010000146.1:0-3432 GCA_964508555.1 uncultured Planctomycetales bacterium | reverse complement strand
GCAGGCTCCCCGCGAAACCGGATGTCGCTTTGTGTCGGTTTGATGATGCGCCGCCGGTACGAGTGGCGGTTTCGCGTGCCTCTTTCATGCCGCGATAGGCGGCAAAGGGATCGAGCATCGCAGTACGGCGCACCACGGTTCCCTGCGGGATCTCGCTCACCATGGAGAAATCTTTCTTTTCGTTGTAACGCTCATGCACGGTGAGCACCATGGGGAGCCAGCCGTTTTCCGGCAGGTATTTCGCGAACTTGAGGGTTCTAAGCACCCCGCTGCCTGCTCCAGGAGGAAACGCATGCGTGATCATCAGAAGTTTCTTCATGACGTCTCTCCCGCTGTTCCTGTGCGGATACAAAGAATGAGCGTTTCAAAACTGTGCGGTAATTTTCCGGTACGGCGCATGGAGACGACAGGAGCCGCTGTTTTCGTCCCGAAGGATGCAGATACCCATCCCTGTATCGGCTGGACGCATCCTTCGATCAGGTCGAGTGTCAGTCCCTGATGGTTTGTCGCGATAATCATGAAGATTGCCTGATCCGGATACAACGCGGTCAGGGACATGCTCGTCTCCTTGGATATTTTCGTACCGGCGGGGAAATGCAGAAGAAATTCTGATACATGCTCTCCCTTACCGGTAATTTCATCGCTGATCATCCAGGCATCCGGCTTCATGTACGCGATGCTGCGCTCGTGCTTGATGTTGAGGCGAGCGTACCCGTCATGGCCGGCAAAGGCGAAATCGTGCAGTCCGCAGGTGTACCAGCTCTTGCAGCGGGCGTCGGCTTTTTGTTTCCAGCCGAACGGATCATGCGGCAGAAGCGGCTCGGACTGGTCGCGCGAGTCCACGCGCACGGTATTATGCGCCGCGGTGCCGCGGAAATAATCTCTCCAGCGTGGACAACGGTTATATCCATAGGTTCCAGCATCAACGATGCGGCTAGCTCCGTACGCATGAATTTCGAAATGCAGCGCATCCGCGTGCCCGTGCCCTGCCTGTCCCATGCCCTGCTCAGCGCAGTCAAAACAAAGATAGCGCGCGTCCGCCTGCCAGCCTGACCGCATGACAATGTGGCCTGATTCGCGTAAAAAAACGCTCGTCGCTTCAGGCATGCGAGCTTGCAGTGATTCAAATGACTGCCGCCCTTTTTCTCCGAGCAGCCAGAGTGTTTCCGGATGGATCTTTTGCGCGACATATTTCATATCGGGCCGTTGGAATAGAGCAGCTCCAGTCGAAAGCGCGGAAACGCAATACCTACCGGGCTCCGAAGAGAGGCGCAGCGCCCGCGCGGCATCGTCATCCCCGGTGTTCGGAAGCATGCCGTCAGGACGGACGCAGAAAAGCATCGCTTCGTACATCTTTTCGAGGCGTTCACGCAGAGCGGAAGGTATTGTAACGCCCGCAGTGTCGCAATGGACAACGACGAGCGTGCAGAAGTCGGCGACAAGACGGTGATAATCCCACGCTTCTTCCCGGTCGACTCCGTCGGGATACGTCTGACGGACGATTTGCTGCGACATCGAGGTAATACCGTCTTTGAGCCAGCAAGGAGACTCAGAGAATTCCGGAAATACGCATGCGCAGATAATGAGCGCCGCGAGCTCGCCAATAAGATGATTATTGGGATACTGCCTGTTTTGCAGGTTTTTAGTGATGAACAGGCATTGATCATGTATGCCCGATACGATACGATCGTCATGCTTCCCGCTGAAACCCGTCAGCTCCAGCGTCCATATCCACGAGATGATACGCAGCGCGGTTTCAAGAGGGCTGATCCAGTTCACGCCCGTGTGCCGGGCATGCGCTTGTATCCAGCTATGGATGTACGCATACGCTTGATCCCGGTAGTCCGAGCGGCCGGTGAGCGCAAAGGCCTGGGCCAGCGGCAGGAGAAACTGCATGCGGTTCAGTTCCCAGATGAATTTAATATCCTCTTTCTTCCAGGGAGGTATGGTGCTGATCCTTCCCATGCATACTACCCAGCGTCCTGGCGAGCGCAGGGTGTGATTCCAGGATACGTCCGGTGACAGGCGAACCGGGATGCCGGGAAAAAGTTGCCAGTTTCCTGCAAGGATTCCATCCGCTTCATGAAGGAGCACTGCGCGGGTGTGTTCAGGCAGGGATTTCTTGATTGCTGGTATGGTATCGGGCGCGAGAAAGTGCCGCATCATGGTTTTCCGTCGCTGCCGCGAGAGACCCGCAGTTTCCGTACGAGGCGCTGCGGAACGAAGGTCGCGGCAAGATACAAGTATGATTTGGCGTCTCCCGCATTGAACCTGACTGCCCCGAGAAAACTGCTTCTGGCTTCTGCGAGAGACCCTTGGTGAAAATGATGATATCCGAGTTCGAAATAATGATCGCTGATCTTGTGGCGCATGACGCGGGTGTGCCCGCGGCTTTTTCCCGAACACTCAGTTTCAAGGAACATCCGGGCGTTCGTGATCGAGTCGACGCAATAGCGCTCGAAATCCCTGGTTAGGCCGCTGCGGTATTTCTTGTACACGGCGCAGGGCATATCCAAGAAAGCGACGCGGTAGGATTTCATGAGTTTAATCCACATGAGCTTGTCCTCGCTGCCCCTGAGATGTTCGTCAAACAGGCCAAGCGAGACCAGACAGGATTTCCGTACCAGGACCGTACCTGTCCAGGGAAAGAGGTTGTCTCTCATGCAGCAGTCGCGCTGGTTCTTGTTCAGGAAATACACGTTACCGTCCCGTTTCTCGATGCAGTCTTTGAATTTAGAGAGCATTGCGCGCCCGCGGTAGAAAGGGACGCGCGCGATGTCGCCTTCTTTAAGTTCGACGTAGGCATCGGCGAATACGAAATCGACGTCGGGATAGCGTTGGAAAATCGCAAGGCGGGGTTTGAGACTACCGGGCAGAAATATGTCGTCGGAGTCCAGAAACGCGATATGATCCGCGCGGGCGTGCGTAATCCCCGTGTTCCGCGCAGCGCCCGGTCCTTTGTTCTCCTGGCGGATGAAGCGCACCCGGGTATCTGCGTAGTGCGCGACCACGTCGGCTGTCGCGTCCGTTGAACCGTCATCAACAACGATAAGCTCTAATGAGACGCCGGTCTGCGACAAAACAGAGTCAACCGCTTCCCCAATCATGGCGGCGCTGTTATACGCGGGGAGTATGACCGAGATATCAGGGACAGATGTCTGTACGTTCATACTGCTTGTCCTCTGCTCTTATTCCTGCGCAGCGCACGGCGCAGCAGCTCGCGTTCCTTCGGGCTGCAGACAAAGAACCAGACAATGGGCGCGAACATGACGAGCTGTAGCAGGGCGCACAGGAGAATGCTGGCATAGGTGGCTTTGACAAAGGCTCGCGCGATCAAGAAATACACCGCCAGCGGCAGCAGCGTACGCGCGCTCGTCAGGAGAAGCGTGCGCAGGTAATAGGTTGCATAGCTGAGGCTGATTGAACGGCACA
>CAZDUF010000145.1:674-3435 GCA_964508555.1 uncultured Planctomycetales bacterium | reverse complement strand
CGAGGATGAAGCGTTGGTGTGCGTTGCCCTCGACGGAGAAAACGCCTGGGAATAATATCACGCAGACGGCAGGGAATTTCTCGATCTTTTGTACACAAGGCTTGCCGCATCGGAGTTCGTTCGGACGGTCAGGGTGAGCGATTATCTCGAGCGCTATCCCGCGCGCAATACGCTCACCACACTTGCCGCAGGCAGCTGGATTGACGCGCGATTTTGGAAGTGGAATGGTTCGCGGGAGAAGAACGCTGCCTGGGGATTACTGCTCGACGCGCGTCAGGCCTATGAATCCCGCCGTGCCTCTCTCAGAGGCATGCGGGCGCGCCTCGCCGAGCAGCAGATGCTTGTGTGCGAGGGCAGCGACTGGTTCTGGTGGCAGGGAGAAGATCCGTCAGGAGAATTCGATTCGCTCTTTCGCATGCACCTGGCGAACCTTTACAAGCTTCTGGAGACCTAGTTCCTCGACCGTGCCGTGTGCGGCACGGACAGGAGGAATCTGACCTGGATGACTTCAAAGAATCAAGTATATATATTATTGACAGTGCAATCAATCTATGATATAAAAAAATAATCACGCATCAATTTTGACCGCGCAGCTATGTCCTTCAGCCGCAAGTAGTATCGGATTTCATGGAAAAGCAAGACATCTACGAGCATCTCGCGAAGATCTACCTCGACGCATCTGTCCCGGGCAAAAAGAAACAAACGGCATCACCGCATCTGGTCAGGAATCTCCTGGTAATGACTGTTGTGTTGATCGCAGGCTTGTCGGGTGCATTGGCGCTGAATCTTCGTAAGCCCCATACAACCCCGCAAGGCTCTGAACTGGCTGTCGTGCTCGCCGAAGACGTCATTAGGATTAATTTCAACTTCGATCCGGCGAAAAAAGAGACATATTCGCTTGATATGAAAAACCAGGACATGAGTAATTTCAAGACGCTGGTGTTTTCCGCGAAGAAAAGTAGCGGCGGAAATCTCGCCCTGCGCGTCGATTTCATCAATACCTACAAGGAAAAATCGGAAATCTATTTTACCGATATCACGGGGCAGTGGAAGGAGTACCGTACAGAGCTGTCGGAGTTCAAAAATATCAGCGATTGGTCGAGCATGAAACAGATCGTTTTCTCGATCGAGGAATGGAATACGAAAGAGAAGAGCGGAGTCGTGTACATAGAAAACATGCGCCTTTTGAGGAATTAAACGGTATTGTACCGAAACTCTACGCCACAGGAGGAGAATGTATGCGGATAATCTCGGTAGCCAATCAGAAAGGTGGATGCGGCAAGACGACGACGGCTGTCAATCTCTCGGCATCGCTGGCGCAGAATTCGCGGCGCGTCCTGCTTCTGGATCTTGACCCGCAGGCGCATGCGACCCTCGGCCTCAACATCAAGAGCGACTTGAGCATCTATAACGTCCTTTCGAAACTCGCCAATCACAAGGCTAAGCTCCAGGATATCCTGCAGAAAGTCGGTCCGAACTATGATATGGCTCCGTCGAGCCTGGTCTTAAGCACCCTCGAACAGGAGATGGCCGGAGAGATCGGCAGGGAATCCCGTCTCTACGACATCCTCCAGAGTTTCAGCGGCTCCTACGATTACTGCATCATCGACTGTCCTCCCAACCTCGGTATACTGACGGTAAACGCCATCCGCGCCAGCGAAGAGATCATCGTGCCGGTTGAGGCAAGCCGCTTTTCGCTCGAAGGTCTGTCACTGCTCATCAGTATCATCAATCTGGTGAACGAACGCCTCAACCATAAGGTTGCCTATAAAGTCCTGGTGACGAACTTCGACTCGCGCCTGCGCCATTCCTTCACCATGCTCGAGTGGATCAAGAAGAGTTTCAAGAACAACCTTTTCTCGACTATCGTGCACGTGAACGTCAAACTGAACGAAGCGCAGAATCAGGGCACGCACGTGTTCAACTACGACAAATATTGCCGCGGCGCCAAGGACTATTTCTCGCTCGCGCGCGAAATCATTACCATTGATTCGGGCGTACCCGCAGTCGAACCACCCGCGTATGAGAAGGAAGAGACCAGGCCCGAAGCGCCCGCATCGAGAATTGCCCATGCCATCAAGGAAGTCGAACGCAACACACGGGAAACTGCGGTGCGCGCCGAGGACACCGAATCGCGCCTGACCCGCACGATGGATACCATGATCAAGGAGGAGTTGCCCCGGATGAAAGGGGTAACCTTCACGTTTGACGCTCCCCAGGCTAAGGAAATCTATGTCGCAGGAGAGTTCAACGGCTGGCGCGTCGATGACTCAAGCCGTATGATTCAGGAAAACGGTATATGGAAGAAACATGTCGATCTGCCGGCAGGCAGCTACCGCTACCGTTTCGTCGTCGACGGCACCTGGGTTGAAGATACCCGGAATCCTTTACGCGCCGTGAACCCGTACGGCACCATGGATTCGCTTATCGAGATCAATTCCTAGGAAAGGGGCTTCCGCATGGACCCCCAGAAGCAGCGTGACAACGCGGAAGGGAAATTCTTTGCGGTAATTTCATACATCACGTTTTTCTGCGTATTGAGTCTCTTCCTGAAACGATCTGATCCCTTCGTTGCGCACCATGCCAAGAACGGACTCGCCTTGTTTCTCATCGAAGTAGTCATTGGTATCCTGAGAGTCATTCCCGGCATCGGGATACTAAGCTATCCTCTGTCCTTTTTGTGCTTCGCGTGCGCGATCTGGGGAATCGTGCAGGCGCTTTCGGACAGGGAGGCTCACATACCCGTCATTTCCGATATCGC
>CAZDUF010000145.1:0-664 GCA_964508555.1 uncultured Planctomycetales bacterium | reverse complement strand
GACAGGAGACCGCATGCCCGTGCGCAGAAAGAAAACAACAACGAAACGCAAACCTGCGAAACGCGTTCAGCGACCGAAGCGCGGAAAGAAAGCGCGGCCGGCACGTAAACCGGTTATTCGCGCGCAGGACATGTACGGTATCGTAACGCACTATTTCCCGAAGGTACGGGCCGCTGTGGTGAGACTCTCTCAGCCGTTATCTGTCGGATCCGACGTCAGGATCAAAGGCCATACAACGGATTTCAAACAAAAGATAGTGTCAATGCAGATCGATCACGTTGTCGTGACCAAGGCGCGTAAGGGAGACGAGATCGGTCTTCTCGTGGCATCGCGGTGCAGAGAGCACGACCTGGTCCTCAAAATCTAATACCCAAAGGAGGAATAGCACATGAGACTTCCTGCAGTGGAAAAGAAGGCACGTAGTATGAATATTCACAATACGTGGCTTTACACCAAGGAAGAGCTGATCCGCAAGATTCAGCAGGCTGAAGGGAATACTGTCTGTTTCAAATCAGGGAGGAAGACCTGTGACCAAATGGCTTGCTCCTGGCGGCCAGACTGTATTAGATAAAAGGAACTCACCGTTTCAGGCAAGCGTAGCTTTGTACATGAAATATGGTGCTACGAACAAAATAGATTTAAAAAGTTTATATTAATCAACATC
>CAZDUF010000144.1:0-3435 GCA_964508555.1 uncultured Planctomycetales bacterium | reverse complement strand
AGTACAAAAAATGCTGCGGTCAGTAAAACTCGCCTGTCTTTCGGGTCTGGTCCTGGCGCTCGCTTTTCCGCGCTTGTACTGGTGGTGGTGCGCGTGGGCCGGACTCATCCCGCTTTTTATCGCGCTCACTCAATCTCCGAAAAAACACGCGTTTCTGATCGGATTCGCCTTCGGTATCGTGTTCTGGACGCTCATCGTCTCCTGGCTCAGATACGTCACCGTACCGGGAACCATCCTGCTCATTCTTTATCTATCGCTGTATCCGGCGCTGTTTGCCGCGATCTGCTCCCGCTGCGACCTGTCGTCATCACGAGCCCTCTGGCTGATGCCCTCGGTCTGGGTGCTGCTCGAATACGTGCGCAGCCATCTCCTGACAGGATTCGGCTGGGCGCTTCTGGGCTATTCGCAGGCGCCGGTGCCTGCTTTGATTCAGGCGGCAGATATCGCGGGCGCGTACGGCATATCGTTTCTGATCGTGCTGGTGAACGCGCTCGTATACCGCCTGATCGTGCACCGCAGGAATTTATCTTCCATCTCCCGCAGCCTGATTATTCCGTCCATCCTGATTGTCTCGGCTGCCGTTTACAGCGCGTATTCGCTCAAGCGCCAATTTTCGGCGCCCGAATCAGCGCGTATCAGCGTGCTACAGCCCAATATCCCTCAGGAGCTCAAATGGTATGCTCCTGCCCGGCAGTTTATCGTCGATACCTACGCGCGCATGAATCAGCAGGCGCAGTCAGGGTCAGATCTCATTATCTGGCCCGAAGCGGCGATTCCCGGCGTTCTGGGCGTGGATACCGACGTGGAGGAGGCTTTTTACCGTCTGCTGCAGGGAAGCGGGGCGCCGGTACTCTTCGGCGCGGTGCGTCGTGACGGCGGGAAATTTTATAACAGCGCTCTTTTATTTCAGGCAGGAGAGCTGGTTGAGCGTTACGACAAAATGCATCTGGTTCCGTTTGGTGAATTCATTCCGTTCAGACACATATTCCCGTTTCTGGAGACGGTCGCGCCGATCGGTGACATGATCCCCGGGAAAGAACACAGCATATTTACGGTCGCGGGACTCCGGCTTGCCGCGTTGATTTGCTTTGAGGATCTCTTCCCTGAAACCGCAGCCGACTGTGTCAAGCGCGGGGCCGGCGTTCTGGTCAATATCACCAACGATGCCTGGTATCTGCAGTCAGGGGCGGCAGAACAGCATTTTCAGGCCTCGGTGTTCAGAGCGGTCGAGACCCGCAGGTACCTTGTGCGTTCGGCAAACACCGGTGTATCGGGATTCGTCGATCCGCACGGCAGACAGCTCGAGGTCGTGCGTTCGGCGTCTGGTGACCGGATATTCGGGCAGGGGATCGGGCGCTGCAGCGTGCGCGCGCCGGCCCGCGGCATGACGTTCTATACGCTGCGCGGTGACGTGTTCGTCGCTGTCTGTCTGATTATTGCGCTTGGCAGTCTTTGTCGCCGGTCGGTTCCATGTGCACCACCACGTCCGTGACCGCAGGCATCTGCCGCTTGATCGCCTGCTCGACCTGAGAGCTGATCTCGTGGGCGCGCTGCAGGGGCATGGATGGATCGACCTGCACGTGCAGGTCGACGTGTACGTCGTCGGGGCGGCCGCGGGAGCGGATGTTATGCAGGGTCTTGACTCCGTGCACGCTGCGCGCGATTTTCTCGATGACGCCCGTGTCCATGAGCACGGCGGTATCGCAGAGAACCGCCGAGCCTTCGCGCACGATCTCATACCCGGCGTGCAGGATGAAGAAGGCGATAATCACCATGACGATGGGATCGACGATCGGGTATCCCAGCTTGATCGCGATCAGCGACACGATCACGGATACAGAGGTGAGGATATCTGCTCTGGTGTGATGCGCATCGGCAACGAGGATGTCGCTGTTCAGGGCCTTTCCGCGGCGCATCTCGTATCGCATCACCCAGAAATTGATCGCCATGGTAATCAGCATCACCGCAAAGCTCTGCGCATCCACGCGCGGCGTGACGGGAGCGCGGAAGCGTTCATACGCGCCGTGGAACAGCGACAGCCCGAGCAGGAATAAAAGCATGGCAATGGCCAAGGAGAAAAAGGTTTCGTATTTTTTATGGCCGTAGGGATGATCCTGGTCACGGGGCCGGCAGGCGTAGTTGATGCCGATGATACCAACGACGTTTGACGCGCCGTCGGACAGGGAGTGGAAGCCGTCCGCAGTCATGCTCCCGCTCCTGATAACCAGACCGTAGACGATCTTAGCGAGGGCAACCGCCCAGTTCAACACCAGGATCGTCACCAGCAGGCGCCTGATCGCGCGGTAATGGGTATCGGCAGAATGCATAGTTTTCATTATAAAACCTTTTCTGGTCAATGCAAATGATTCTGTGGTAAAATACGGCATTATGCTGGAATTCATCTGTGTCCCCATCCGTAAACCGGATGACGTCAACTGCATCATCGGCCAGAGCCATTTCATCAAGACTGTCGAAGATCTCGCTGAGACGCTTCTGGGCGCGGTGCCCGGCATCCGCTTCGGCCTCGCCTTTTGCGAGGCCTCGGGCGCCTGTAAGATCCGCTCCGACGGTACCGATCCCGAGCTCAAGAAGCTCGCCGAAGAGGCAGCAGCAGCCGTCGCCGCCGGGCACGCCTTTTTCATTTTTCTCCGTCATACATATCCTATCAACGTGCTCAATGCCGTGAAAATGGTGCAGGAGGTGTGTTCGATCTACTGCGCTACCGCTAACCCGCTTGAAGTCGTCGTCGCGCGCACGCAGACGGGGAGCGGCATTATGGGTGTTGTCGACGGCGCGCCGCCGAAAGGCGTCGAGACCGAGGACGATATCGCCTGGCGTTCGAATCTGTTGCGCACACTCGGCTATAAACGAGCGCATCCTTAACGGCTCATGGACTCCAAGAAGCTCGGCAAAGAAGCTGGCAGGTTCGCTGGGTGGGTTGCCCTCCTGGTATGCACGTTTCTGGTCAAGGTGATTCCGGCTTCATGGCTGTACGGTTTTGCCGCCCGCCTCGGCGCGTTCGGCTACCGCATCCTGCCGAAGCACCGCCGTACCGCGCACGAGAGCCTTTGTATAGCGTTCGGCACAGAGAAGACGCAGGAAGAGATTCGCGCGATCGCCCGGCAGTGTTTCGTCCACATGGGCAAGGCGGCGATTGAACTCCTGTATCTGATGGACCGGCCCGCGCTGCTCAAACGGCGCATGAGCATCGCGGGGAAGCAGAATATCGACGACGCGCTCGCCCAGAAAAAAGGGATTATCCTGGTGAGCGCGCATTTCGGCAATTTCCCGCTGATGCTGGCGCGCCTGGCACAGGAAGGATATAACGTCGCCGGGATCATGCGGCCGATGCGCGATAAGCGCGTGGAGAAGATATTTCTGTCGCGTCGGCACGATTTCGGTATCACGACCCTGTACTCCAAGCCGAGCAGGAAA
>CAZDUF010000143.1:0-3450 GCA_964508555.1 uncultured Planctomycetales bacterium | reverse complement strand
CATAGCAGACGCTCGTATTGAGCGCCGTGGGACACGGCGGCATTTTCGGGACAACGGTATAGGCATACGTCATTTGTGAACAGTTGTCGACGTTCGTCGTCGCAAGAGGGCACCCGTTCTGACAACCAACTGTCTCGTCACGCACCGTGCAGATCCATTTACTGGTATTCACGGTGTCGCGCACGCACTGCGCAGGAGACGGCAATGCCGGTCTGCCGCTGGGACACCCAAGCTCAAGGCAATTCGGGATAGCAGTGCTGTTGCAATTCGTGGCGAGATTTTGAGTGGGACAGGCCGCCGCAGGGCTGCAGGTCGTGAACATCTGGGTGACATTACAGGGAACCCCATTCGAAATACATGTATATTGAACCGCGTTATCCTGCGACGAACACTTTAAGGCGTCCATATCGGGAGAAAGACAGCAATCGGGACAGGAAGCCTTGAGGAGAATGCACTGCTGACAGCGGTTGATTTTCTGGGACAATGCCTCGGCAGCGGTGCAACTGATTTGCTGCAGAGTATTAGAGTAACCGGCAGGCGTTGAGATACTGGTCAACATCTCGTTGCGCGGCAGGTAATCAACGCTCTTTGTCGGACGCTCCTGCGCAGTAACCAGCATGGGAATAATCAACGCAGCCGCACAGCATACAACTGTCAGAATTCCTCTGGCAACCCCTGTCCTGTTCATACACACCTCTCTTTGGAACTGCTTGTTCACCCTATATAAACTATGCCATAGGGGTAGGTGAATTCAACGCGTTGACTCAAGAAAAAACGCTTTCTTGGAAACCGTTTTCTTACCACTGGCTGCAGGTCTTGGTGACGTTGGAACCCGCCTGCGTAATCGTCAGCGTCTGCCCTGCGCAGGCGCCAGATGTGCGCCGCGCAACCGCGTTGTAACCTGCGGCTGTTGCGGTAATCGTATAGGTGAAATAGGGATCGGTAATGTCGAGCCCGAGGTTGGCGTCAAGAAGATCTCGAGTACACGGGTTACAGACATAGAAAGAGCCGTAATCGAGGCGGTAACGGCGTTCCTGGTTGAAGATCGTGATGAGATTGGCCTGGGTGTTTTCGGCGCGAAGACGCTCGAAATAACGCTGGTAGTAGGTGACCGAGATGAGCGAGGTGACTCCGGCAATAACGACGACTATCAGAAGCTCCATCAGGGTGAAGGCTTTTGATTTCATGAGCGTCACCTCGTGTATGTCATTGCAGGAAAACCTCGCCAGTTGCCTGCCGGAGGTCAGGGAGCAGCCACTCCGGGGGTGCAGCCACTCCGGGGATGGACGTGAGTTAACTCAAGCACATCCCCGGAGTGGCTACTCCTGATACTCGCAATGACGGGTCTATAGCCGCGCAATGACCGCGTCTGCCATTTGTCTGGTACCAACGGCAGACACCTGGTCCTCCTTCATGTCATACGTTGTATTCCTGCCCTCTGCAATAACATCCTTCACTGCCTGTTCAAGCCGTTCTGCTGCGGCAACTTCTCCGATATGCTTTAACATAAGGACTCCGGAAAGAATCATCGCAGTGGGATTAACCTTGTTCTGCCCGGTATATTTCGGCGCTGATCCGTGCACTGCCTCGAACACTGCTGCATCCTGACCGATATTGGCTCCGGGAGCTACGCCCAATCCGCCGACGAGCCCGGCGCAGAGATCCGAAAGGATATCTCCGTACAAATTCGGTAGCACGATACAGTCGAAATTCTCAGGCTTCTGAACCAGCTGCATCGACATGTTGTCGACAAGCGCTTCATCGAACAAAACCCTGTCTTCATACGTCCTGGCGATTTCCCGCGCGGTCTTCAGGAAAAGCCCGTCGGTGTATTTCATGATGTTTGCCTTCGTAACAGCCGTAACCTTCCTGCGCTTGTTGGCAAGCGCGTATTCGAAGGCATAGGTAACGATGCGCGCGGTGGCCTCGGCAGAAATCGGTTTGATCGAAATACCCGATCCTGCGCGGATCTTTTTCTGCGAGTATTTCTCGATCAATGAAATCAACTCAAGGGTCCGGGGTGCGCCTGACTCGAATTCGATACCCGCATACAGGTCTTCGGAATTTTCCCTGAAGATGACAAGATCAATCGCCGTGTACCTGCTTTTCACGCCGGGATACGACTTCGCGGGCCTGACGCAGGCGTATAAATCAAGGGCGTGACGTATGGCGACGTTGACGGAACGAAAACCTCCGCCGATCGGCGTGGTCAACGGCCCTTTCAGACAAACCTTATTCCTGCGGATCGACTCGATGGTCGATTCAGGAAGCAACGTGCCTTCTTTTTCCTGCGCACTGACGCCTGCCAGCGCTTCTTCCCAGAGGATAGGGACTCCGGTGGCATCGATACAGCGCCGCGCCGCGCCTGCAACTTCGGGTCCGATTCCGTCGCCGGGGATGAAAGTAATTGTATATGCCATATTCTTCATGTCCCGTGGGATGCGGGACGTTCGTTCGTCCCCTGGGGGGCTCACGAGGACGTAGGACGTCTGTAACGATGATTCTTCATGCACGTCCTACGGCAATTCTATACCTCGGGCAGCCGCCCATGCTTTTTCAAGTACTGCACTACGCCGCCCTCACGCAGCAATTCCTGCATGAACGCAGGTACGGGGTGCACTTTCAGATCGCGTTTCGCGGTGAGATTGCGGATAACACCTCTGTCCAGATCAATGTCGAGCGAATCATGCTCAGAGATCTGGTCGGTATCGGTTTCAAGAAGAGGCAGTCCGATGTTAAACGCGTTGCGGTAGAAAATACGCGCGAACTGCTTGGCGATGACCGCGGTGATACCTGCCTCTTTGATGACCAGCGGTGCCTGTTCACGCGATGATCCCATGCCGAAATTACTCCCCGCAACCAGCACGGTTTTACCGGGAGTGATTTTTGAGGGAAATGACGGATCGATATCTTCCATCAGGTGTTTGGCAAGTTCCTTGATATCGGTGATCGCGAACTTATACCGTCCCGAAATAATGAAATCCGTATTGATATTATCGCCGATTTTAAGTGCGGTTCCTTGTATTTTCATACCGTTTGCCCTTACGTCCTACGTCCTCGTGAGCCCCCGCAGGGGGCGAACGGACATCCCACGTCCCACGGATCTCCCTACAACTGACGAAACTCCTCCGCGTTCTTCACCTTCGAGAGCGCGACGTCGAGCGTGATCATCCCTTTTTGCACAAGCTCCTTGAGCGACTTATCCATGGTTTTCATGCCATACTGGCTCCCCGTCTGCATCAACGTGGGAATCTGTTCAATCTCCTGCTCGCGGATAAGGTTACGGATACCGGGCGTGCCGACCATGATTTCCGCAGCCAGCACCCTGCCCTTGCCGGAGGCATGCGGCAGGAGAAGCTGGGAAACGACGCCCTGGAGACAGTCAGATAACTGCAGTTTGATCTGCTGCTGCTGATGCGGCGGAAAAACGTCGATAATACGTTCGACGGT
>CAZDUF010000142.1:0-3465 GCA_964508555.1 uncultured Planctomycetales bacterium | reverse complement strand
GGAAGAGAGCGGTTTAATATCGCAGCGCACCATGCAGCGCTGGCGCAGCTGCCTGAGCCGGTGGAGGTTCAGTTTCTCGTCAAGCTCCGGTTGTCCCGAGAGCACCACCTGCAGGAGTTTGTCTTTTTCCGTCTCAAGGTTCGAAAGCTGCCTGATCTGTTCCAGGATATGGGGTTTCAAGCTCTGTGCCTCGTCGACGATCAGGACGACCGTATTGCCTGCCTGCGCCTCGCGCATAAGAAAGGCATTCAGTTCTGATATGAGTTTGAGGCGCGACGGCTTCCTGACGCGGATGCCGAAATCCGCGATGATTGCCTCAAGCAGCTGGCTTTCGGAGAGGCAGGGATTGAGTATGAGCGCGGTCTTGACGCGGTTGCCGAGCTGGCCGAGAAAATACCGGCAGAGGGTCGTTTTACCGGTGCCGATCTCTCCGGTTAAAACGACAATGCCTTTACGCTGGCTGACGCCGTATAACAGGTGGGCCAGGGCTTCCTTATGTCCTTCGGTCAGGTAAAAGAACTCCGGATCCGAGGTGACATTAAAGGGGAGTTCTTTGAGGCCGAAGAATTCCGTGTACATGGCAGTTATTATAACAAAAGGGGCAGAAGTACACAAGAGCGCAGGCAACGATACGGAAAAACTCAGGGGGCACACGCGCACAGGGAACATCATCAGCGTCTCTCCCGTCGGTAAATGAGCTCTTGCATTTACGGGCAAATATATTATAATTGAGAGGTACGAACGACAGCGCGAGGACTTTCCATGCTCGAACAATCGCCGCAGCACAGACGCTTCACACGGATTGCCGAGCATCTGCCGGTGAGTTTCAGGGTCAGGGGCCTCCAGGAGCTGTCGCACACGCTCACCGAAAACCTCAGTATCGGGGGAGCCGGCTTACGAAGCGAGAAATACGTCAGGCCGCAGGCACTGCTTGATCTGGATCTGCAGCTTGAGTCACGCGTGGTGCATGCCGTGGGCAGGGTAGCCTGGACGCAAAACATGCTGCATGCCGACCGGGTGAGGTTCGGCGTCGAGTTCATAGAGTGCGATCCGCGTGATGCCGAGTATGTAACCGATTTTATCGAGAAACGACTGAATGGACCCCGGCTCCGTACGGCAGACAGCCACAGCTAACGAAAGGATTGACGAACTTCCATGGCACAGGAACAGGCTCAGGAAAAACAGACAAATTGTCCGCACTGCAACAAGCCGATCAAAAAAATCAGGCGTTATTACCGCGACGGCAAGCACTATTGCACCAAGCGATGCTGGAAAGAATTTAAAAACAAGGCCGCTGCAGAAACGAAAGCATAAGATACCATGATGACTCTCACCAAGATGCACACCTCGGAGCGCCGGAAATACCCCCGTGTTAACCAGAACCTGCCCATCAGGGTAGCGGTCAACGGTTACGATTTCATGAGTTCTACCAGAGACATCAGCTGCGTCGGCACGTACTGCCACGTGGAAAAGTACATGCCGCCCTTCACGCGCGTCCAGGTGAGATTGAGCCTGCCGATCATGGATCAGACCGCGAGCACGTTCTACGACGTGACCTGTAAAGGCGTCGTGGTCCGCTCCGAAGACGGCAATGCCGGCGGATTCAACATCGCCATCTTCTTCAACGACATCAAAGACGAAGTCCGCTCCAAAATCTCCCAGTACATCGCGCAATTCCTGCCCCATGCATAGCGCCGCCGAGCCCGCAACCCCCGTACGATTCCGCGCAGACACTCCACAGGCGCGCCCATTTTTTTGAGCCTGTAACCCGGCGCCGGAGTGTGCTATAATTGCTCCGTGGACAGACTGCGTTACGAAACCGACCCGCATAACCGCCTCATCGTCAGGTCTACCGGTAAAAAAGGTTCGCTTGTCGGGTTCCGCCGCGTCCTCGACGGGCGCTTCCAGCTCGACACTAATAATTCTCTCACCTATCATATCAAAGAGCCCCTGGCCGCAGATGCGCTCTGCGGCAGGCAGGTCAAATTCAGCGGCACCTGGAGCCTCAACAAGGACCACGACCTTGTCTACACGCTCGATTCCTGGCAGAACCAGACATCAGGCGACGAGCTGACCCTGCGCTGTCAGCTGATTGAGGCCAAAGAGGATTCCCTGGTTGCCGCACTCACCACGCGCTCAGCCGCGGGAAACACCAGCGTCTACATGCTGCATCTGGCAGGCACGTGGCATGTCGATGACAAAAATTGCCTGAATATGCGGCTTGAGTCGCGTTTCGCGCAGCCGGATTCGCTCACGTTCGAATCGGGCTGGGAAGTGGGCAAGAATAAGGAGCTGGTGTACCGTTATGAAAAAAAGATTCTCAGCCGGAGGAAACGGGTAACGCAGAGCTTGGCATTCAAGGGGCATTGGGATGTTTCGGATAAGACGCGCCTGGGGTTTGCGCTTGAGCCGGGGAACAAGCCGGCATTGATATTTTCTGGTTCATGGAAGCTTTCGCGGACGTCGGGCCTGAGTTTCGAGATGAAACAGCGGGGAGGCAGGGTGGCGTCGGTTTCGCTCTCTGCAAAGGTGCGGCTCTCAAAGCATGATACAATTCTGTGCACGCTCAAGGACAGCGCTTTGAGCAGGTCGGTTGGCGCGGAACTCGAATTGACGCGCGATATACTCGGCAGAGACGGCCAGGCATTCCTTCTCCTGCTGGCGTCAAAACGCGAGCAGGGAATATTCGTTGGCATGGGCAGGAGCTGGTAGCTATTCAGCACCACACCGGGAACGGAGCCCTCGTCCTCACACCGGGGACAGCGCCCTAATTTTCCATGTCGGCGATTTCCCCGGTGTGGAATTGGTAATCAGGCGCTTTTCCGGGTTTGGAGTTGGTTATCTAATCTACAACCCGCGTTGCAATATACTGCGGCTCATGGCGATAGACAGCGATAGGGTGGTACCTTGGGGAACGTCCCCGACTTAGTTTTTCGCCCCTTGATTAGAACTCTGTTCTTAGATGAGTATGTGTTAAAATAAAGAGGAGGATATGCACAATGACAATATTATCGTTACGAAAAAGCAATAAATTCAAAGCGCTGCTTAAGAATTATCGGGTCAAACGGTTGGCATTGTTTGGATCATATCTTTCGGGTGAACAGCACAAGAATAGCGATGTTGATTTTCTCGTTGAATTCGCGCCCGATGCTGATTTACTTGATCAAGTCGGTCTGCAGCAGGACCTTGGGAGAATGCTCAAAAAGAAGGTAGATGTGGTTACCCCTCAATCATTGAGCAAATACTTCCGGCATGAGGTACTCAAAAAGGCGGTGTATTTATGAAGAACGGGTACGGTGTTTATCTGCTACATATCCTGGATGCGATTACCAATATTGAGAAATTCACGAAGGGTTGTACAAAGGGAAAGTTCCTCAAGACGAAGATTATTCAAGACAGCGTTATCAGAAATCTTGAGATTATCGGTGAGGCTGCAAAGCGTGTTCCGCCGGCGGTTCGTAAGAA
>CAZDUF010000141.1:0-3470 GCA_964508555.1 uncultured Planctomycetales bacterium | reverse complement strand
ATATTAATCAACATCGCACTTTTCATATTCAATAAAGACTAAATTCACCCTTTTTATCCGATTCTTTATCATCTTCTCTCCCAACAAGATACAAACTAATCCATCTTAATTTTTGCTAACATAGGCTTTGGCATGGATATTGCTTTCAATATAAAGTCAGACGTAGAACGAATGACCGGGACAAACACGGACACACCTGGACATTCAGCACATTATCCGTATACTCTAAGGAGGTTTGGTTTGGGATATACCAGAATGACAATCACCGATGTCGCTGAAAAAATCGGTGTAACTCCAAAAACGATTGTGCGCTGGGAGAAGGCTTCGAAAGTGGGCCCCGCCAAACGCGACTGGCGCGGTTGGCGCGTGTATGACAAGAATGACCTTAGACGCCTCAAAGCATTTAAGGAGACAATCATCTATTCGGAGGAGGCACAGGATGAGGACAATGGCTCCACTCTCTAAACTATTTTTTCTACTCGCGGCAGTCACGATACTTCTTACCGCGCCACGCAGAGGCTACGCTCAGGATGCGGATGACTCCTCAGAAGCGGCGCCTCCGGCCACCGTCTCCGTGCCCGGGGCGATTCCTCCCGAGAGGCCGGATCTTGAAACGGGTTTTTCCACACCAGAGGTCGACGCGGCATCGGCCATTGTTCCGAGCTTACAGTCAACAACCACAAATCTGGACGCTGCGCGTATCGCCGCAGGCCAGATCGTACCGTTTAACTATTCTCTCGGTCCTGATGATTCCATCGAGATTACCGTGATGCGTCATCCGGAGTTCAGCGGCGTTTTCCTGGTCAATCAGGACGGCATCGTGCAGTACAAATTCGTCGGGGACTTACAGGTCATGGGCATGACCAAGGCCCAGGTTGAAGCTAAGCTCAAGGAACTCTTATCTAAATATATTATCAGTCCCGAGGTCAACGTAACGGTTCTGGCATACCGCAGCAAGGTTTTCTATGTGCTCGGCGAGGTCAGAGCGCCCGGTAAATATTACATGCGCGCGGAGAGCATACCCGTGCGCGAGGCGCTTTTTGAAGCTGGCCTGCCCACGTCATCCGCTGCGATGAGAAAATGCAGGATCATTACTCCGCGCGCCGACGGTAAGGCAATCAAGAAAAAAATAGATGTCTACGCGCTCCTCTATAAGGGGGATCTGCGTAAGAACGTGGTTTTAAGGCCTGGAGACGTGCTGTATGTGCCGGCAACCGTCATGGCCAAAATTCTTCGTATTATTAATCCAGTTGCCTCGACCGTTGGGGTAGCGGCATCAGGCCCTGAGAGCGCGTCTTCAGGCAAATCGGCAGTTGATACTCTTCAGGGCAGACCGTAACGGACACCGGAGAAAAGGACACCGCACACTATGGAAGAATTCACAAAGTACAGTAACCCGCTCGATTACCTGAAGGTGTTTTTCCGCAGAAAGTGGTTCTTTCTTGCGCCGGCGTTTTTCGGTCTGATCGGCGGAATCGCTTCGGCGCAGCTCATGGCGCCGATGTACGAATCCTCGACGGTCATCATGATCGAAGAGGAGCGGATCATCAATCCGCTCATACAGAATCTCGCCGTTTCCACGAGCGCCGCCGAGAGAATGACCGGAATCCGCCAGATCCTTCTCGGATGGAATAACCTGGTGGAACTAGCCACGAAACTCGATCTGGTCAAGGACGTCTCCAGCCAGGAGGAGTTCGAAGACATAATCCTGAATCATCTGCGCGACAACATCACGGTTGTCATGCCTCAGGACAACGTGGTGAGGATTTCGTATCTGAGCAGATCGGCCAAGGAAGCGCAGACAGTCGTCCAGGCGCTTACCGATATTCTCATCGAAAAGAATATCCAGTCCCAGACAAAGCAGACCGATGTCGCGATCAACTTCATCAAAGAACAGCTCGGAATTTACAAGCGTAAGATCAAAGAATCGGAGATATCCTCGCTCAATGAACAGCTCAAACAGCTCCTGCTTGATTCCACCGAAAACCATCCCACGGTACGGGAACTTAAAGGCAAGATCGCCGCGGCGGAGAAAGAATTGGCGTCTAATGAATTCCAGATCGAAGACAAGAACCGTACCATTGACGAGAATACCCGCGTGATCCTGAAAAACGAGATTGACCGCCTGGTGCAGACCGAACCGAATCTCCTAGGAGGCACTCCGTTTGCGGCAGAAACCGGCGTCGATGCCAGCGCCTCGCTTTACAAAATGCTCCTTCTGGATAAAATCGGGTCTGCGCGGGCCAGAGACATATCGATTAACGAGAATATTTATACCATGCTGCTGAGCAAGCTCGAGACCGCAAAAATAACCCAGCGTCTCGAGGCTTCGAAAGAAGGCACGCGCTACACCATTATCGACCCGCCGCTCATGCCCTTGTCGCCGATTAAACCCAATAAACCTATGATCATCCTCATCGGGTTGATGCTCGGGTGCGGCATCGGCGCAGGCCTGGTCTTCGGCAGGGAGTTTATGGACCATTCGTTCCTGGACATAGAAGACGCCAAAAAGAACCTCGACATGCCGATACTCGGAGCGATTTCCCGCATCACGACGGAGCATGAAATCTCGAGCGAAAAAACCACCGTCAAGATTTGGGTTATTCTATGCCTCTTCGTCGGATTTATCATCCTGGCAGTGTCATTCTGGGCCGGTTCAGTGATGTATGCCGGGATGTAAGCAGGACTGACAGCGCGTATGTACGAAAAATTCTACGGATTCTCGGAAAAACCCTTTAACACGACCCCGGACTCGAAGTTCTTCTTTCCGAGTTCGAAGCACAATGAAGCGCTCAACAGCATGTTTTACGCTATCTCTGAGCGCAAAGGGTTCGTCGTGATCACGGGTGAGATCGGCGCGGGCAAGACGACCGTTTCACGGACACTGCTGAATAAACTCGGCGAGAACATGAAAGTCGCCCTGATTACGAACAGCCACCTCTCGCCGCGCGAGCTGGTTACCTCCATTCTCGACGAGCTTGAGGTCGACTACGTGCCCGGGTCCAAGCACAAGCTCATCCAGCAGCTCAACACGTTTCTGATCAGACAGCTGGCCGCTGATGTCAACGTCGTCCTGATCATCGACGAAGCACAGAATCTGTCGCCGCGCGTTCTCGAAGAGGTGCGCATGCTTTCGAACCTCGAGACCGAGAAAGAGAAACTCATCCAGTTGATTCTGGTCGGCCAGCCGCAGCTCAAAGCGAAGCTTGAGCGCGACGACCTGCTGCAATTTAAACAGCGCATCGCCGTGTATTATCACCTGAACGCGCTGACCAAGGAAGAAACCGTTCAGTACGTCAGCCACCGGGTACGCCTGGTGTCTCCGGTCGACCTGGGAGAGGTCTTTACCCGCGAGGCCCTTGAACTCGTCTACCATTATTCGCGGGGCATCCCGCGGGTGATCAATCTCCTGTGCGACAGCTCACTGCTTTCCGGTTACGTCTATAACACCCGCTTGATCGATGACAAGA
>CAZDUF010000140.1:0-3543 GCA_964508555.1 uncultured Planctomycetales bacterium | reverse complement strand
CCCAGACAGCGGCCGACGTCGCGCAGCACAGCCTTTGCCTGCATGGTCCCGAAGGTAATAATCTGGGCCACGTTTTCCCTGCCGTACTTCTCGGTGACGTAATCGATAACCTCCTGTCTCCGTTCATAACAAAAATCGATGTCGATATCAGGCAGCCCTACGCGCTCCGGATTCAGGAACCGCTCGAACAGAAGACCGTACTCGAGCGGGTTGAGATCCGTGATACCCAAAAGATAACTCACCAGGCTTCCCGCGGCAGAACCCCTGCCCGGCCCCACGGGAATCTGCTTGCTTTTCGCGTAATGAATAAAATCCCACACCACCAGAAAATAGCTGATAAACCCCATTTTCTTGATCATGCCGATCTCGTACTCCAGGCGCTGCCTGATCTGCTCGGAGACCTCGCGAGAGCCAAAGCGCGTCGAGAGCCCCTGTTCGCAGAGGTCGCGCAGGAACTGTTCCTTGTCGGCGTTCCCGGGCGGAGTATAATGCGGCAGGTGCACCTTGCTGAAGTCGAGCTCGAGGTTGCAACGCTCTGCAACTTCTACCGTATTGGCGATCGCTTCGGGGATATCCTTAAAGAATGCCTTCATCTCATCCGGAGATTTGAAGTAGAAATCATCCGTCTGGAAACGCATCCGGTTCGGATCCTGCATGGTAGTCTGCGTCTGGATGCACAAAAGCACTTCGTGGTCAGTGGAATTCTGTTTCCTGAGATAATGCACGTCATTGGTGGCAACGAGCTTGAGATTGAGTTCCCGGGAGAGTTTCATCAGGCCGTCGTTGACGCGCGCCTGCTCGGGTATGGAGTTAGCCTGCAATTCGAGGTAAAAATTCTCCCTGCCCAGGATACTGGCATAGGTGTCGGCGGTCTTGAGGGCGTCGTTAAAACGCTGCTGGAGAATGAGCGACGGGATCTCCCCTTTGAGGCAGGCGGACAGGCCGATCAAGCCTTCGGCGTGGGTACTTAATATTTCCTTATCAATGCGCGGGCGGTAATAAAACCCTTCCAGATAACCCGCGGACACCAATTTCATCAAATTGCGGTACCCTGCTTCGTCGCGCGCAAGGAGTATTAGGTGGTATGAAGCATCTTCGATGCCTGATGCAGTCTTGGTAAAACGGCTTTCAGGAGCGACGTAGACTTCGGCGCCGATAATGGGTTTAATCCCCGCCTTCTGCGCCTCAATATAAAATTCGATCGCCCCGAACATATTGCCGTGATCGGTTATGGCGAGAGAATCCATCTGGTAGTGCTGGGCTGTCTTGAGAAGTTCCGCTATACGGCAGGCGCCGTCAAGCAGGCTGTATTGGGTGTGCAGATGTAAGTGGACGAATGGCGCTCGAAGCATCTAAACCAACCACCTCCACTTCGGGTTTGTACAAACCCGAAGTGGAGGTGGTTATTCCCATTCGATAGTCGCAGGAGGTTTCGAAGAAATATCGTACACCACGCGGTTGACGCCTTTGACTTCGTTGATGATGCGGTTAGAAATTTTCTCGAGAACTTCGTACGGCAGTTTGACCCAATCCGCGGTCATACCGTCGAAACTGGAGACGCAGCGCAGCGCGACCACATTCTCGTAGGTGCGCTCGTCTCCCATAATACCGACCGTCTTGACCGGCAGGAGCACGGCAAACGACTGCCAGACCTGTTCGTACAAGCCTGCGCGACGGATCTCATCCGTGACCCGGCGGTCTGCTTCCCGCAGAAGCTCGAGCCGGTCTTTCGTAATCTCACCCAGTATGCGCACCGCAAGTCCCGGTCCGGGGAAGGGCTGGCGGTTCACGATGTCTTCAGGCAGGGATAACTGCCTGCCGATCTGACGAACCTCGTCCTTGAACAGGTCCCTGAGCGGCTCGACCAGTTTCAGTTTCATCTGGGCAGGAAGCCCGCCCACGTTATGGTGACTCTTGATCTTGCGGCTCGGCGCGCCGTTGGGAGACACGGACTCGATCACATCCGGATACAACGTCCCCTGCGCCAGGAACTTGACACCCTTCACCTTCTTTGCCTCCTCCTCGAACACCCGCACGAATTCCTCGCCGATAATCTTGCGTTTGGTCTCCGGATCCGTCACGCCGGCGAGTTTCTTCAGGAAACGATCAGAGCGATCCACGCAATCGAGATTCAGGTGATACATGTCTTTGAACACTGCCTTGATCTGCTGGGCCTCGTTCTTGCGCAGCAGGCCGTTATCGATAAAAATACTGCGCAAATTTCGGCCTATAGCGCGGTGGATGAGCAGAGCCGCAACAGACGAATCCACGCCGCCGCTTAAGCCCAAAACAACCTTGTCCTTACCGACGGTCTTCTTGATGCTATCAACGGCTTCCTTGATCACCGATTCCATGGTCCATCTGCCCATGCAGCCGCAGATCTTGAACAGGAAATTACTGACGATCTGGTTGCCTTTCTCAGTGTGCGTGACCTCGGGATGGAACTGCACCGCGTAAATCTTGCGCCGGGTATTGGCGATCGACGACACGGGAGTATTGATGGTGTGCGAGGTGGTGGCAAAACCGGGCGGCATCTTGGTGACATAATCGCCGTGGCTTGCCCAGCAGGTAAAATTTCCCGGGAGGCGGTCGAAGAGCTCGCGCGCGTCATCGATAAACAGTTCGACCTTACCGTACTCGCGCTCTTTGGAGCTCTTGACCTTGCCGCCGAGCATCTCGCAGATGACCTGCATGCCGTAACAGATCCCGAGCACGGGAACGCCGAGCTTGAAGATTTTCTCATCCGGATAGGGAGATTTTTTTTCGTAGACGGACGACGGCCCGCCTGAGAGGATCAATCCCTTCGGATTCATTTCCAGAATCTGTGCCGCCGGCGTATTATACGGAATGATGCGCGAAAAAACTTTATGTTCGCGCACGCGGCGCGCGATCAGCTGGGTATACTGGGAGCCGAAATCAAGGATGACAATCGTCTGGCGGGTCATGACAGTTTTCCCTGCTTTCTACTTACCCATCCCCACGCGCTGGCCGACCTGGAAGATCTTGCCTTCGGTCTGGATGGACGGGGCAATGATGATTTCGACGTTCTGCATCTCTTTGATATTCGAAGCACCGAGCGTCCCCATCGATGTCTTGAGCGCGCCGATGAGATTCTGCGAACCGTCGTCGACCTTTGCCGGTCCGAAAAGGATGTCCTTGACGCTTCCGGTGGTTCCGACGAATATGCGCGTGCCGCGCGGCAAGTTCACGTGAGAGGTTGCCATGCCCCAGTGATACCCCCTGCCCGGCGCTTCGGTTGCGCGGGCAAAACTCGAGCCGATCATCACCGCGTCAGCGCCGCAGGCAAACGCTTTACAGATGTCACCGCCCCGGTTCATGCCGCCGTCGGTTATGATAGGCACGTAGGTGCCGGTGCGCTTGTAAAAGAAGTCGCGTGCCGCAGCCGCATCGACGGTGGATGTGACCTGGGGAACGCCGATACCTAAAACGCCGCGCGTGGTACATGCAGCTCCCGGACCGACGCCGATAAGAAGCCCTGCGCAACCGGTTTCCATAAGCTCAAGCGTGGTCTCGTAGGTGACG
>CAZDUF010000139.1:0-3549 GCA_964508555.1 uncultured Planctomycetales bacterium | reverse complement strand
CCTTTGAACGCGAGAAAAACGGTCCAGTTGTGGCCGCACACGCAGGCAAGCGCAAGCACGAGCCGCAGCGCGTCGCCGGAAACAGGAACTCCGCGCGCGATGCAGATCTGGCCTATCCCCGCAACCGCGATACAACCCTTGAGCGCGTCGATCACGAACACCGCGATACCCGGCCCTTTTCCCAGGATACGCATGGCATTGGTCGCGCCGACGTTACCTGAACCGTGTTTGCGGATGTCGATACCTTTGAGCAGCCGCCCGAATATATACGCCGTCGGTATACTTCCCAGAAGATAACTAGCGATTGTTGCGATGAGTATCCGTTGCATAGAGTATCCTGAATCCCCGGCGGATGTAATCCATGCCGGACACGACAGTGAAAAAGACGGCGATTGTCCACACAAGGTCCGCATGCGGCATCTGCAGCAGCACCGCGATCACGGAGAGCATCTGGAACGTAGTGGTGAGCTTTCCCCAGCGCGTCGGATAGATATCGATCTTCTGCTTGACCAGATAAATCACCAGCGCGCCGAGCAGGATGATCGCGTCGCGGCTGATCACGATGAAGGAAACCCACAGGGGTATGGTCAACGGAAACTGCGTTCGCAGCGAGAGCGTGATGAACGCGCTCATCAGCAGGAGTTTGTCTCCGAGCGGATCGAGAATCTGGCCGGCAGTCGAGACCTGGCGCTCCTTGCGCGCGATATAGCCGTCGACCGCGTCGGACACGACTGCCAGGACAAAAAGCACGAACGCTGTCCAGCGCAGATACTCAAGACCCGGAGCGTAAAAGACAAGACAGGCGACGAAAAACGGCACGATGAGTATCCGGAACGTTGAGATTTTGTTCGCGATGTTCATTTGATCATCCGAACCCGCTGCGGCGGCCAGTAAATAAGGATGGCCTTGCCCAGAACGTTTTTCTGCGGCACGAACCCCCAATACCGGGAGTCCTTGGAACTCGCGGAATTATCCCCGAGCACGAAGTAGGATTCTTTCGGCACCACGACGGGCGCGCCGGAGTCCATCAGATCTCCCCTGCTGTAATAATAAAACCTGTTGAAGAGAGGATCCATGAGCGGGGTATCGTTAATGTAGATGGTCCCGTCCTTGATCTGTACCTTCTCTCCCGGAAACCCGACCAGCCTCTTGATGAATGCCTTCTTGGGATCTTCCGGATAAATGAAAACGACCACATCTCCGCGCTTCATCGCACCGTACGCCGGCAGCCGCATATCGTCGGTAAACGGCACGCGGGCGCCGTACACAAGCTTATTCACCATGATCAGGTCGCCGACTTTGAGCGTGGGGAGCATCGAACCCGTGGGAATCTTGAACGCCTGAATGGCAAACGCGCGGATGACCATGGCCAACGCCAGGGCCACCACGATCGATTCCATCCACTCCCGGGCGCTGGATTTCTGGACGGCGGGCTTGGTCTTCTTGAGCGTCATATTTTGAGCACCTCCAAGAATGCCTCCTGGGGAATCTCGACTTTCCCGAACTGCTTGAGGCGTTTCTTCCCTTTTTTCTGGCCTTCCCAGAGCTTGCGTTTGCGGCTGATGTCGCCGCCGTAGCATTTGGCGGTCACGTTCTTGCCCACGGAGCGCACCTTTTCCGCGGCGATGATCTGACTGCCGACAGCGGCCTGGATCGAAACCTCGAACAGCTGGCGCGGTATCAGCTCGCGAAGCTTGGTGACCAGCGCGCGCGCCTTGGCCTGGACCTTCTCTTTGACGATAAGCGAGGAAAAAGCGTCGCAGACCTGGCTGTTGAGCATGATGTCAAGTTTGACCAGCATTGTCGGCTGGTACTCCCTGAATTCATAATCCATGGAGCCGTAGCCTCGGGTCAGAGACTTTATTCTATCATAAAAATCGACGATAATCTCGGACAACGGGATGTCGAAAACGATCTTCACGCGGTCATCGCCCAGGTACTCGTTGGAGCGGAAAACACCTCGTCTGGACTTGGTGAAATCCATCACCGCTTCGAGCGAATCCACCGGAATGATGATCAAAAGGCTGACGAACGGCTCCTGCGACTCTTCGATCTCCTGCGGCGCGGGGAACTTGGCAGGCGTATCCACTTCGATCAGTTCACCCGAGCGCGTGCGCACGCGGTAGACGACGTTGGGAACGGTCAGGATAAGGTTTAAGTCATATTCGCGCTCGAGACGCTCCTGCACGATTTCCATGTGCAGGAGGCCGAGGAATCCGCAGCGGAATCCCGAACCGAACGACTGGGACACTTCGGGCTCGAACACGAACGACGCGTCGGAAAGCTTGAGCTTATCCATGGCGTCCCTGAGAGACGGAAAATCCCCGGGATTGACCGGATAGATGCCGCAAAACACAAGAGGTTTGACGAAACGGTATCCGGGAAGGGCATCGGAACAGGGATTGCGCAGGTCGGTTATGGTGTCGCCGATAATCACCTCCCGCGGGTCGCGGATATTGGCGGTAAAGTAGCCGACTTCCCCGCAGGTCAGTCCGGTGACGCTCTCGTACTTCAAATCCTTGAACACGCCGAGCTCCTCGATCTTGTACTGGGAACCGGCGTTCATCATCATGACCTGGGTCGCAGGATCCATCATTCCCTCGACGATCCTGAAATACACCACAACACCTTTATAGGAGTCATACCGGCAATCGAATACCAGAGCCTTGAGTCTGCTCGCCGGATCTCCCCCCGGAGCCGGAATCGTCTTGACGATAGCCTCGAGCAGTTCCCTGACACCGCGGGACTCCTTTGCCGAGGCAAGCAGGATATCCGTCTCGGGAAATCCGAGCACGCTGACCACCTGGTGCTTGACGCGCGGCACGTCTGCTGAGCTCAAATCGATCTTGTTGATAACCGGGATGATATGCAGGTTGTTTTCAAGCGCCAGGTAAAAGTTCGCCACGGTCTGCGCCTCGATACCCTGGCCGGCGTCGACCACGAGCACCGCGCCCTCGCATGCGGCAAGCGACTTGGACACTTCATAGGTAAAGTCCACGTGGCCGGGCGTGTCGATGAGATTGAGCACGTACTCCCTGCCGTCATCGGCACGGTAATGAAGCCTGACCATCGATGCCTTGATGGTGATCCCGCGCTCCTTTTCCAGGTCCATGTCATCGAGGAGCTGATCGCCTTTATGCCTGCGGTCGACCGCGCCGGTTATTTCGAGAATCCGGTCAGCGAGCGTTGATTTGCCGTGGTCGATATGCGCGATGATGCTGAAATTGCGGATAAGAGACTGATCCATGGCTATTTCTGTATTTCTTTCAAGACGGCCTCAACGACCTCGTCGATGCTCATGCCGGTCGTGTCAAGATACACGGCGTCATCTGCCTTTCGCAGCGGCGAACAGGCGCGCGTGGAATCGATGGTGTCGCGGTTACTCAGGTCGCGGGCAACATCATCTTTCGTGCGCGTATGCACGCCCTCAAACTCCTTAAACCTGCGGTTGACCCGCTCGTTGAAATCCGCGTCGAGATAAAACTTCCTGTCCGCCTGCGGGAATACAACCGTGCCGATATCCCTGCCGTCGAGCACGCAGTCGCGCGA
>CAZDUF010000138.1:0-3555 GCA_964508555.1 uncultured Planctomycetales bacterium | reverse complement strand
ATTCCTGGGGAGGCCCACAAAGGTTAACCTGCATCTACCAAGCTCCCCGCTGACCCCATGGCTCGCCGTCAGCTTCCCTCCCACCGTATCAATAGTGCCGAAGAGCTGCTCCGAGATCAGACGCGCCTCAAGATCAAGCGAACAGGACGAGGCTTTGAGCTCGAGCGGACCGCGGCGAGCCTCCAGAATCGTGAAGGTGCCGGTCAGCGTGAAAGATTCCGCGTTACCGCGGATATAGATATCCGCGTTCACGACAACCGCATCGACATCGGCAGGTATA
This sequence comes from uncultured Planctomycetales bacterium, assembly GCA_964508555.1. Taxonomy (GTDB): domain Bacteria; phylum Omnitrophota; class Gorgyraeia; order Gygaellales; family Profunditerraquicolaceae; genus CAZDUF01. Next base: position 3,275 of record CAZDUF010000138.1, on the reverse strand, counting down.
CACGGAACGAGTGTCTCCCGCAGTGAGGTAAGAGAAATCCGGGGAGTGAAAATATTCGCGTCGATCCTACCCCGGTGATAAGTTGCGCGAAACGCTGCCTGATCTGACTCACGCAGGCGCAGCCTGCCGTTACGCGCATCGGCATCGATCGACGGAACGGACCCAAGACGTATCGTGAGTACCAGAGTCTGTATCTCGACCGCCAATCCTGGGGGAAGAAACGATGCCTCCTTCGCCTCCACACCGGTCATCGTAAGTCCCGAGAACAGGGTTCCGTCCAATGAGCGCCAGGTAACCTCACCCGCAGGAGGATACGCCAGCTGCAGCGCCCGCATGAAAAGAAAAGCTCCTGCCTCGGTGCCGAAAACACACAGCACGGTGCAGGAGCAGAGAATGACCGCTGCCAGAAAAATGACGGCGCTTTTTTTCACGCGCCATTGTCTTTGGACATGGTGCCTGCCCAGGCCGGCAATACCGCCATGGCTGCGTCGACTTTCTTTTCCGCCTCCTCGCGGGTCAGGCATTCGGTCCTCATGATGAAATCGACCCAGCCGGCGCGCACCTCGCCGCGGCTCTTTAAAACGCCGCATGGAGCGCAGAATCTGCAGTAGGCGCAGGACGTGTTCTGAGCGCCGAAATCAGCCGGTACCTGCATCGGCATCCCGCAACTTGCGCACGATTGCGCCATGACGAAATCTCCTATCGCAGAAGAAACGAGCGTTCGTAGAGTTCCGGATCGGTGAACGGGTCGCGGCCGGAGAGTTTAATCACCTGCCTGCCGCGCTGCAAAAGTTCCCGCGAACTCTTGAGAAACCCGCGTTGATCAAAAAGACTGATAACGTTGCCGTCATCGCGCGGCAGCATCTCAAGCCGCTTATAGCGATACAACGCATACGGTGACCCGCTTGCTTTCTGCGTCAGGGCATCAACGTGCTCGACCTCGTGGGTGCCCGCGCATATCCTGATGCCGAGCTGCACCGCCGGATACTGCTCGGGAAGCCACGAGGGCACGAACGGCGGCCGCCGGAAGAATCGCGGTTTAGCCGGCAGTATCCTGCTCTGGCGCGGATACGATACGTACGATGAGCCGCTTGCGTTGATACAGTCGAACAAAAGCGGCACCCCGTCAGGCGCGAGCGTGACGCGCATGATCAGGCCGTCAAACCTGGTGCGGGTCAAAACCGGAGCCCAGTTCCTGTAGCGCGCGGGAAACCAGAGCGCGTAGTTTACCTGCAGGCACGGCTCGTCCCTGAGGAAAACGACCGTCGCGTAAAAATACAGCGCGGGACGCGACGCGTCAACGAACATTCTCCTGCGTTTCCAGGCGAATTCGCCGATGCGGTCGTCGGAACGCCGGGTGTCGACGGTAATGACCGGAGCAAGCGCCCAGGCAATCGCTTCCAGACGCTCTCTCGAGAGTTCCGGTATGCGGAACGGATTCTTCCCAGCGCTCTCGCGCAAATACTCCTGCACGGGAACATCTCCCCATTCGCGGGCATGCTGCGGGGAATAGGTAACGAGTTCACCGCGCACGGGCATCATGGAAAGAAGCTTGGCATGCCGCTGGGCAATTTCCCGCTCGCGCTGCCGCACCGCGTACGCTGCCAGCGGATACCCGAACATGCCGGCGGCCGCCCTGCGCGCGATGCCGAAATCGCGCGGCACGCGCACGGCCTTACACACGCGTCCGTAGAAACGGGGCTGCTGCCGGTCGATATCCAGGTACTGCTCGGAGTAATAATACAGGTATTCGCAGATTTTTTCGCGTGCCTGTATCCCGAAATACTTGCGGATGCGCTTGAGCGAGCGTTCCGGAAGCACCTGTATCTCCTTGGTGCGCATGCGCACGTCGTACCTGCGCATAAGATCGACCCAATAGGTGCGCTCCTGCAGAGAATGGGCGCGTTGTCCCAGCGCGTAGAGGAACCTGTCGCAGCGCAGGTACGGGAACCCTGCCACGGTAAATCCGGACGCGTTGCGCGAGCGCGTATCACGCACCGCCTGGTCAAGATACGAGTAGAAAAGTTTAAAATCGGGGAGATCTGCCATTCGTATGCGGTATTATTCGAAGAGGTGACGGTAGTGTCCGTATCCTTCTTTTTCGAGATCCTCGACCGGTATGAAACGCAGCGCCGCCGAGTTTATGCAGTAGCGCAAGCCTGTCGGCTCAGGGCCGTCGGTAAAAACATGCCCGAGATGCGAACCGGCAACAGCGCTTTTGACCTCGGTGCGCACCGCCTCTAATGACGTGTCCTCGTATTCGACAACCGCGTCCGGAGAAACAGGCCTGGTGAAACTCGGCCAGCCGGTGCCGGAATCGAATTTATCCCGCGAGCTGAACAACGGCTCGCCCGATACGACATCAACGTAGAGCCCTTCGCGTTTATTATCCCAGTATTCGTTGCGAAACGGCGGCTCGGTCTCATTGTCCTGCGTCACCGCGCACTGCAGCGGCGTCAGCCGCTTTTTAAGATCGTCTGCCCACGTGCGTTCGAGATACTTTTTTCTGCCCGAACCCTCCTTATACCTGGCGTACTGTTCGGGATTCTTGCGGTAATAATCCTGGTGATATTCTTCGGCGGGATAAAACGACTCGAAACGCCTGATCTCGGTTGCTATTTCACTTTTGAACTTTCCGGACTGCGCAAGGCGTTTTTTTGAGGCCTCGGCAAGCTTCCGCTGCTGCTCGCTATGATAGAAAATTGCGGTGCGATACTGCGAGCCACGGTCTGCGAACTGGCCTCCTTCGTCGAGCGGATCTATCTGCCGCCAGAAAATAGCCAGCAGTGTCTCGTAAGAGACTTTCGCCGGGTCGAACGAAATCTGTATCGCCTCGAGGTGCCCGGTTGTGCCCTGCGACACCTGCTCGTAGGTTGGCTTTTCGACACTGCCTCCGGCGTATCCGGCTGTGACGGCCTTGACGCCGTCGAGCGCCTGGTACGGAGGCTCCATACACCAGAAACACCCTCCGGCAAACGTGGCACGTTCTTCTGTCTGGGCATGCGCGCGCGCAATCATCGTCGTCACGATAACCAATACAACTACCGCTTTTTTCATCCCGCCTTTAGATTCACGAAAACAGTTTCCGGGTTCTACAACGCGCGTTCGATCTGGTTCATGATCCTGCGCGCGGACGTCTCATCTCCCGCGGCGCCCACTCTAATCTGCACCCGTGTGACCGAGGGACTCATTTTATGAAGATCGATCCAGACGCGCCTGCCGAAGAGCGCCATGCCGGCGAGAAGCAGCACGAGCAGGACGACAGAGATCTGCGT
>CAZDUF010000137.1:0-3734 GCA_964508555.1 uncultured Planctomycetales bacterium | reverse complement strand
CGTTGAGCGCTTTGTAAGCCGGAATATGCAGGCGGCTGATCTCTCCCATCTGGAGAAATACGATCTTCCCTTTCAGTTCCGGGTGCGCCTCCAGCAGACGGTCAACGGCAAGAAGACGCTCAGGGATACCTTTGGTGTAATCCAACCGGTCCAGCCCGAGCAGTACGCGGTACCCGGCGAGCCCGAATTCATCAACCAGGCGCGCGCGCGCAGCAGTCACGTCCTCGGCCTGCGCTGCGGCGCTGATACCATCGAAATCAATACTGATCGGATACGGACGGATAAGCGTCTCATGCCCTGCCTTAAACACGGAAAAACGCTCGCGGTCAATTTTACTCTCGAGCTCGCGGTCGACGGCGGTCAAAAAATTGTCGCAGTGATAGCGGATATGGAATCCAAGAAGATCGTTATACAGCAGTCCTGCGAGGAGCTCGTTTTTCTGCGGACAGATGCGGAACGCCTCGTAACTCGGCCAGGGCACGTGCCAGAAATGCGCGGTGATGAGCTGGTTCGGCGCCATTTCCTTCAGGAACTGCGGCAGGAGGCAGAGATGATAATCCTGGATCCAGACAAAGGCTTTACGTCCGTTTAATTCCTCAAGCACCGCAGCAGCGAATTTCCTGTTGACGTTGACATACTGCTCCCAGTCCTGCCGGTTGAATTCCGGACGCTGAAATGTCATATGACACAGCGGCCAGAGCGCCTTGTTGGAATAGCCGTAATAATATCCTTCTTCCTCCTGTTTGGTCAGCCATACCCTCTTTAAGGTATACGACGGATTGTCGGGCGGCATGCGCACTTTACCGCCTGCGTCGGACACTTTGCGGTCCGCGTCGCCGTTGCCGTAAGCAACCCAGAGCCCCTGGCAGGCCTGCATCACCGGATCAAGGGCGCTGATGACACCTCCTGCGCCTCTTAAGACACTGACCTTTCCCTTCTTGAAAACATGCACGAAGGGCTGCCTGTTCGACACCACCACGAACTGGTAGTCGCCCAATTTTTCAGTTACGAGATTATGAAGGTCAGCGCGCGTCCACATAGAAAAAAAGCCGTCACCTGCTTATTCTGAGCAGATGGCGGCCCGACCACCTATGTCCTCCGGAGAAGTACCTGCCTCCGAACCCTTGATACGTTGCGTTACTCCTGTATAGTCTATGCCTCCTTTTTTCTTCCGTCAAGGCTTTTTCCCGGCAATGCGCTCACGATCGAACGCGCGCGCTCGAGGGCGCCGTCAAAATCGCCGACAACGTTGTCGCGTCCGACCGCGTCGAGTAATCCCGCCTTCTCCATGGCGGCAAGCGGCTGAGCGTGCACGCCGGAAAGCACCAGCGTCACCCCTTCGCGCTTGGACTGCCGGGAGAGATCCTCAAGGGCCTGGAGCCCGGCCGCGTCAATAGCGATGACCGAACGCATGCGCAGGATGAAGACCCGGTGTTTACGCCGTTTCTGGGCGGACTCCCTCAGCGATTCCTTGAACGTGTCGACCGCCCCGAAGAAAAAAGCCCCGTATATCTCGAACACTTCGACATCCTGCGGCAGGAGCGCTTTAGAATCCGGCGATTCCTCTTTCTGGTCTTCTTCCTGCAGCGACTGCGTGATGTACTCCGCGCGCGTCACTTCCGAGATGCGGTGCATGAACAGGAGCGCCGAGACGATCACGCCGGTCTGAATCGCCACCGTCAGGTCGACCAGCACGGTCAACAAGAGCGTCAGCAGCATGATCACGATATCGCTCTTCGGATAGCGGAACGCCTTGAGAAACGTGTGCCAGTGGCTCATGTTATAGGCCACGGTCACCAGGATCGCGGCCAGTACCGGCAGCGGGATGAGCGAGGCGTACCTGCCGAAACACAGCATGATCAGGAGCAGCGCGACGCTGTGAACGATCCCGGCAACCGGCGTCCGCGCGCCGCATTTAATGTTCGTCGCGGTGCGGGCGATCGCGCCGGTCGCGGGAATTCCCATAAATAACGCCGACCCGATGTTGGCGATACCCTGCGCCACGATCTCCGCGTTCGAGCGGTGCTTCCTGCCGGTCATGCCGTCGGCGACCACGGCGGACAAGAGCGACTCGATCCCGGCCAGGAGCGCAATGGTAAGCGCCGGAGAAAACATGGTGGTAATAAGCGAAGCGCTGACACGGGGAAGGCGCGGCGCGGGAAGCATATGCGGGATATGTCCGAAACGCGATCCGATAGTCTCAACCGGGAGATGAAAGATATGCACGACGAGCGTCCCGATGACCAGAGCTGCCAGCGACCCCGGCAAGACCGGGACCACCCGGGCCCAGAACATGAGGATAAGCAGAGACAGCGCGCCGACTGCCGCAGCCCAGGGATTGATGTCATGCGCGCCTGCGGCATAGAGCTTGAGCTGGCCGACAAATTCCGACGGCATGGACGCGATCGGCAGCCCGAAGAAATCCTTGAGCTGGCTCGTGAAGATAATGAGGGCGATCCCCGCGGTGAAACCGACCGTGACGGGGTACGGGATGAACTTGATGAACGAACCGATCTTGAGCATCCCCATGAGAATGAGGATGACGCCGGCGATCAGCGTCGCCGCGGCAAGGCCGTCGTAGCCGTACTTTGCCATAATCCCGTAGACGATGACCACAAACGCCCCTGTCGGCCCGCCGATCTGGTACCTGCTCCCGCCGAGCGCGGATATCAGGAATCCGGCGACGACTGCGGTGTACAGACCCTGCTCCGGCTTGACGCCGCTGGCGATGGCAAAGGCGATTGCCAGCGGCAAGGCGACGATGCCGACGATCACGCCGGCGTTCAGGTCGTGCAGAAACGCGCGCAGGGAATATCCCTGCCGCAGCAGGGTAAAAAGTTTCGGGACAAGAGAATAATGCGTTTGTTCACCGGCCATGGGTTACAAACCGATCGATACAACCAAAACCGCTGACGTATTCATTTTGTTGCTTATTATATCACATAAATACAATTCTTGATTTCACTCTTTGATACTGCCACTGCTCCAAAAGTTCTCTCTTTAACGTGCCTTGTAACGGCTTCGTATATGTGTAATACTTTAATTAGGACAACAAAGGCGGTGGGTATGCGGCGGGTCGGGAACTTCCTGATGACAGGATGCTTCTTGAGCGCCCTCCTGATTTCTCCTCTCTGGGCACAAACACCGCCGAATCCGGCTGAGAAAGGGCTTTCTGCGCAGAGGCGCGCCCCGGCCGATCCGATACGGCCGGGGGCTGCGCACGAGCGCGCACTAACAGTTCCTCAAGACACAATCACTCCGACAATACTTCCGCTTCCCCAGCCACCGGCGCAGGCCATAGAGATAAAAATCACGGTCAAACGCTACTCTGCCGAAGCAAGGCGCACCTTCAAGAAAATTTATAACACTCCTAAAATCAACGAGAAAGAACAAATCCGCAATGCCTGGCGCAGGGTCTTCGGCTGCGATGTCTGGTACCCGTATTATCTGGCAAAAGATATTGAAGACAAAATTTCGGAAAAGATCAGTATCAGGGTATGCAGGATGAAGGGAAAACCGAAGTTCGAGAAAGACGCCTTCCTGTACGTGTTCAAACGCACGTTCTGACGACTGCTCGGCGCAAAGGCCGTCGGGGTTCCTTTACCAGTCAACGGGAAAATAATCTTTCAAGAACTTGCCACACCAGTGCTTACCTGTTGCTATCCCGTCAAAAAAAGGATCCTCCCCGGGCAGACGTCTGACTGCGGATTATTATGGCGGTATAAGCGCTTTAG
>CAZDUF010000136.1:0-3741 GCA_964508555.1 uncultured Planctomycetales bacterium | reverse complement strand
GACAAGCTGCACGCCGAGACTGGTGTCGGATTTATGCCTGTTTTTCGCCGCGACCGCGTGCTCGAGGTTCCGCATCAGTAACTCAAAATCGCCTTCACGGGCGCGGTGAATCCTGCGATAACTTGTATCTGTCCCCGCGTTGATGCTGAAGCGCATCCAGCTCAACGACGCAATAATCCCGTCGGAAACAGACTGCGACAAGAGCATCCCGTTGGTGTTTAACGCAACATCTATCCCCTGCGCGCGGGCGTGGAGGATCATGCGCGCGATATCTTTATGCAGCAGGGGCTCGCCTTCTCCCGAGAAAAAGACACTCTTTACCCCCAGTTGAGAGAACTCATCCAGCAGTTTCAGCGTCCGGCGCGTATCATACATGCAGAGACGGCGGGAGAGATACTCGTACGCGCAGAACACGCATGCCTGGTTACACGCGCCAACGGGGCTCAACTCGACGAAGATCGGAAAAATCCTGTCTCCCCGCAGCCAGGCGTTGAGCCTCTCCAGGTGATAGATCATTTTTGTCCCGTCGAGAACCAGTTCTTTTTTTGCAGGCGCACGCATCATGATGGAAATTCCCTCTCATCAAGGACAATGGTATTTCCGGCCTCCAAGCGGCCTCCGCTCAACACGCCGTCAAGATGGGGACCCTGAACCTGTCCCCCAAAATACGTATCATTACCGAAACCGCAGTGTATCATACCCAGCTTCTTCTCGTCTTCCAGGACGTTTCTCCCCGCTAAGGCTTGAGGATTCGTGCCAAGAGAGATTTCGGCGATATTCGCAAGCGTCGGACAGTTCCCGAGAAGCGCCTCAAACTCGGCGGCACGCGCGCCCGATACTCTCGTCAGCGCGCCCGCAGCGTACTCGAGAATGAGATCGTCCCTGCCAAGCCTGCCCAGGCAATCAAAACTCAGGTTAAACGCCAGCGTGCCGTTTGCGCTGCCCGGCAGAACGCTCATCCACACTTCACCTGCCGGCAGATTCCCCCCTGATCCCGGAGAACGATAATCACCGGATTCGCTTCCGACAGCCCGTATGCGCATGCGCGCGTCGGTTCCGTCAGGGCTGCTGAGCCTAATTTCGCGTTTTTCCCCGATGCGGGAGAGGAATTTTCTGTTCTCGGCATCGACGGTCTCAGGCCGCGCGCACAACCCGCCGCCGGAGAGCATCTCGAGCCTGAGGTCGTACGACTCAACCACCCGCTTTGCGAACTCGCGTTTCAGGCGGCTGCGAAACGGCGCTTGATACCAGGACTGTCCCGCGCTCAGGATAATGACGTCGCTGGCAATGAGTTTCGCATGCAGATACTCAGGGATATCGTCGGCAAGAACCCGCGGAAGAGAAAAATCGAGTTCGACGCTGGCACCGGTCTCTCTGCATTCCTGGGCAAGAACTTCTAAAATCCTGCCGTACGCATCCTGCTGGTCGGAAACAATAATCACCCTGTCGCTGGAACCGATACCCAGACACGCTGCAAAGTTGCTAGCGCCGGCATAATGCTTCATACGTCTTTCCATCGGCAAGCACAGGGAGCACGTCGAGATAAATGAGCCTGCCTGATTCGATTTCCGCTTTGAACGCTTCGTACGGCCAGGGACCCTCAAGCCAGATACTGGCGATCGCCACGACCTGGGCCTGCGCTTTCCATGCCAGTTCAAGCAAGGCCCTGACAGTCGAACCGGTTGAGATACAGTCATCAAACACGACAACCCTCTTACCCCGTATGCCGCGTATCTGGGATTCGCTCAAACTCAAAGATTCGATAACGCCGGACGTAATGCTGCGTACAGACGCGCACACGGCCATCCGAGAGCGCAGATGCGCCTGGCGGCCCATCCTATCGGGCCGACCATTAGCTGTGGTGGACCGAATCGGCACCGATACCGGATCGCCGAGCTTTTCCTTCGTCTTTTTTCGCGCCAGGAAATAGCGCTTGTGCTTGAGGTGACGGGCAATTTCATAAGCCAGTGCTACCGGCTTTGCCTCAGCGGTCAAAAGGCAATCGGGTTTCAAGGGTTTGACCCTGCGGGCAATCTCCCGCGCGCAGACACGCGTAAATTCCACGTCGCATCCGAATGAAAGATGTTCGTTTGCCGCCACGGATAACCCGTCGGAAACCGGATAAAAGGGCATCTCCCTGACCATGCCGAGGAGCTTGAGCCTGTGAATGCCGCTTTTGCCTTTTCGTATGCACTGATCCATAGGGCAATTAAGGTATCTTGAGAAACTCGGCTAACAACGCCGAAAGACGCGCGGCGCTGCGCTCGCCGACGCTGAAAATTTCATCGAGGTTCACCGGCCGGGCAGCCGCAGGATTTGTGATATCGCTGATACATGCCACAGCGCACACGCGCATACGCGCGTGCCGCGCCATGATGACTTCGGGAATGAGCGACCACCCGACTGCGGCAACTCCCGCTTTCTTGAGAAACTGCAGTTCCGCCGGAGTCTCGAGAACCGGCCCGCTTAAATATGCCAGTACCCCCTGCTTCAGGCTCACCTTTGTCCTGGCGGCCGCCTTCTGCATCGACCGGATGAGCTGCCGGTCGTAGGCGTCTGTCATGTCCAGAAACGGCACCTGGCCGCGGTCGTCGTGCATCCCGATCAAAGGGTTCGTGCCAGCCAGATTGATGTGATCGGTCACCGCCAGGAAATCGCCGACGCGCACGGATCCTGCGATACCTCCCGAAAGATTGGTGGCAATTAAAGTCCTGGCGCCAAGCTGTGACGCGACGAGTATCGGATACGCGACTTCATACGGGGAATATCCTTCATACAGATGCACCCTGCCCTGCAGCGCCATCACGCGGCGGTCATTCCAGATGCCGAATACCGCGACTCCTTCGTGCGTCCTGACGCCGGTCGTGCGGAAATGCGGGATATCCTTATAGGGAATGGGCGCGTCAACCTTGGTGCATGCCTCGGCAATAGAACCCAGCCCCGACCCGAGCTGAATAACGATCTCCGGAGCAATGGATGTGTTCTTCTTCAGAAAAGCTATCGTTTCGTGAAGCGGTCCATCCAAATCAGATAAAATGCACGTGAGCGGGTTCCTGTTTCAGGCTCCACAGGAAATTGTTAATGGAATGATTGCGACAACAGTTGTAGCATTCGTTGAAATCAACGTGTTTCTGCATGTGCCGAGTGATACGTTTTCTTCTCGGAGAATCCCATATTTCCCGGAATGTCTTCTCCGTCAGGTTCCCGTAGCAATAACGTTTGTCCTGCCAGTATCCACCGCAGGCATAGACCGAACCGTCGGCGTCGATGACCGTCATAAAGGGGAGGCTCAGGCATTCGTTATACGTTTTCTTACCCCACTGCTCGAACATATCCCAACGCACCTGGGCCTTAAAACCTTCCCCGCTCAGAGCCTCGACGGCCTTGAGTTCTGATGCAAAACTTTTTTTCAGGCTTTTATCCGCGACGTATTTGTTCTTGGCGTAATCGCCGACAGGCTTGACCACCACATAATCAACGCCGAGTTCCTTCATCCTGCGGCAAAACGACACGACTTCCTTTCCGTTCTCCTTAAAAATGAAGTAAACTACTCCGAGGGTCACGGACAGTCTCTTTTTTCTCTTGAGCTCGACCGCATCCCTGATGTTCGTCAGGAGTTTCTCAAAATCACCTTCTTTGGCACCCTGGAGCTTGCGATAGGTCGCGGAACTCCCCCCCAGCACGCTGAAACGCACCCAGGTCAGCGTGGGAAGAATCCGTGCCGCAAGAGCCTTCGTCAGC
>CAZDUF010000135.1:0-3803 GCA_964508555.1 uncultured Planctomycetales bacterium | reverse complement strand
CGGCGCGTTCCTGGAGAAGAAACTCGATACTGCTTCTTGCCAGGCAGTGAAACGGCATATTGTCGCCTGCAGCGTGTGCGCTGAAGCGGCGGCAGTTGCGCTCCGGATTGAAGAATGCACAGGGCAGGATGCGGTGCCGAATGAGGTGATCGAGCGCCTGTGTTCCCCCGGTCGTCCTGCCCCACATGAAGCCGTTCTCGATATTGCGCTCAAACTCAAAACAAAGGCCCTGGGGCTCGTCCGCGCAACCGGCGATATACTCACCGGCCAGGAGTTCGTGCCTGCGCCGGTTTTGCGCAGCAGGCAGAAGCAGGATTTTGCCGACAGCGTCACCGTGCTCAGGGATTTCAAAGAAGTGCGCGTCGAGGCGCGCGTCGAGCGTTCAGGTGCGCAATCGGTCAACCTGACGGTGAGCTGCCGCTGTGTGCGCGACCAGGCCTGTCTGAAAGACGCGCGCGTGACGCTCCTGCGGGGAGCCGTGGAACTGGAATCGTATTGCGCCGCAGGGGGCATTGCCAGCTTCGAGCATCTTGCGCCAGGCTCGTACAGCGTCGATATCTCGTCGCTCGGCAGACAACTTGCTTTCATCACGCTATCCCTGGAGAGCTAAGTGCTGCAGGCGTCAATCGAAACCCCTCATCTGGTCCTTGATATCACGCGCAGAGAGCACGGACTGGCGATGAGCCTGAGCGACTCCGGGAGTCCGCACTCGACCATCCGGCATTATGCGCCAAGCGGCATTCCCCTGCAGGAGGCGCGGCGCTTAAGCCAGGAGATCACGCGCATCCTAAACAAGGGATACGCGCGGGGAGAACTCGATGCCGAGCAGATGACGCGCCTGCGCAAAGACGGACACCTGCTGTGGACTCAGGCAGTCGCTTCCTCCGTGCGCGATAAACTCAAGAGTTTCTCCGCGGCAACGCTGACTCTCTTTCTGGATGAAGAACTGATTTCCGTGCCCTGGGAGTTAGTGTACGACGGAGACGATTTCCTCTGCCTGAAATTTGCCGTCGGCCGCCTGGTCAGAAGTCATTCCGCGACACCGCCCCGCGAGCAGTACCGCGCGCCTGCCTCGGTCCAGCGCATGCTGGTCCTGGCGAATCCCACTGATGACCTTGCCTCAGCCTATTACGAAGGAGTCGCGATCAGAAACCGGCTCGATGCCCTGCATGACAAGGTGCGCGTTGACTTCAAATCCACATCAGTCGACAGGAACTACGTCCGCAAGAACCTCCACGACTACGACATCGTGCATTTTGCCGGCCACTGCGAGTTCGATCCAGCGCTTCCGCAGAACAGCGGCTGGGTGCTTGATGACGGCCGCCTGACCGCGGCAGACATCGTCTCGCTCGGCGCGGGTTCGTTCATGCCGTCGCTGGTTTTTTCCAACGCCTGCCAGTCCGCGGCAGAAGATCCGCGCAAACTCGAGATCGACGAGGCGCATTCTACCTACAGTATCGCATCGGCATTTCTGCTCGCCGGCGTGCGCCATTACATCGGCGCGCTGCGCAGGGTTGAGGATTCCTTGGGCGCGGTGTTTGCCCAGGAATTCTACCGTTTTCTGGTCAGCGGCATGTCCGTGGGGGAAAGCCTGCGTTTGACCAGGCTTGAGATCATCTCCCGCCACGGTATCGAACGCATGCTCTGGGCGGGGTACATCCTGTACGGGGCGCCACAGGCGGTCTTGCTGCCGGGCCCGCAGCCCAAACTGCCGGCTCGGGCAGAGCGCGTTCGCGCCGTGCGGCTGCATCTTGTCTCTGATCTCCGCAGGATTCAGCTGCCGTTCCTATTGTGTTGTGTATTCGCGGCTGCAGGATTTCTGTTCTGGCAGTCGCGATATTGGACGCAGGAGAGGCGTCTGGAGTCGTTGTTCGAGGGCGGCCAGAATGAGCATACCGCGCGCTTAGCCGTCAGTCTGCTGGAGAAACACCCCGAACGTCTCCTTCCGCAGGTTGTGCTTGCCGACACCTATTACCGCATGGGGGATAAGGAAAAAGCCCTCTCGGCCTATTATGCCTACGCGCTGCGCAGTGAGCAGCAAAAAGACGCCATGCATCTGGCGCGTGCGTACAGCAGCCTCGGCTGGTACTATCATCTTGAGGGAGATTTCGACAGGGCCCGGGATTTCTACTCCCGCGCCATAGACATCTCCCGTAGCAGCTCGGACGTCCTGAACGAAGCGATCGCGCTCAGGCGTCTCGCCGTCTGGTATATCGACAAGAAAATGTTCAACCGCGCCCTTGAGCTCCTGACCAGGAGCTCGGAATTGAACCGTGAGCGCGCGGGAAGGAGTTTTGAGCATCGTTATCATCTGGCCTGCGATTATTTCGACCTCGGGTTGGTTTTCGCCAACAAGGACGATTACGATACCGCGCGTTCTTTTTATCACAAGAGCCGCGCGCTGTTCGAGAAACTGCGCAAGCCCTCGGAACTCAGCGACTGTTGGTTCAATCTCGGCGAACTGTGCCAGTTGGAAAAACAGTACCATACGGCCCTTGAGTATTACACCGCCGGACTCAACATAGACCTGGAACAGGGTAACACCGCGAATCTCTCCGGTGATTATAACATGATCGGCGAGCTCTACGCCGAGATGGGCCAATCCAAGCAGGCAGAGGAGTCATTTTTGACAGCGCTCGGTTATGCTGATCGTCTCGCGACAAAGATTGACATTGCCGCAGCCTGCAGGAATCTCGGGAAACTGTATCTCGGCCGGGACGCAGCTGCACAAGCGCGCCCGTACCTGACGCGCGCGTTTGACATCTACCGGGAACTGGAAATGTCCGAGGCGGAGGATGTGCACCGGGAAATGGGATTGTGCGGGGCTTGAGAGAGTGAGGAGAGTTTGTTATAATGACGAACACCATGCAATCAGCAATCAGTCGCACGGCGCTGCGCCGGGCGCAGAGGGCACTACTCGCGGCTCGGATAATTGTGATTAGTGGTCACCGCAATCCTGACGGGGATTGCGTAGGTTCGCTCCTGGCAACGGGTCTTGGTCTCAGACAGATGGGTACAAAGGTAGTGATGCTCATGCATCCTGGTGTGCCGCAGGCGTTTCGCGATCTTGCCGGATTCCGTGACGCGGTTTCCGGCACGTCACTGCGTCCGGACGTCGCCATAGCGGTTGACTGCAATAACGCCTCCATGCTCGGCAGTTTCCGCAGGGTGTTCGAGCGCGCCCGCACGGTGATCGAGATCGACCATCATTCCCATCGTCAGTCGTTCGGTGATATCCCGCTTCTCGACAGCGGAGCTGCTGCCGTGGGCGAGATCGTCTATGTCCTGCTTCGATCTCTGGGTGTTACTATGACGCGTCAGCTTGCCGAGAATATCCTGACCTCAATTGTAGTCGAGACGAATTCGTTCCGTCTACCGCATGTGCGGCCGCTGACGTTTGGTATCTGCGCTGAACTTCTGGCTACGGGCGTTGATTTTACCCGGCTGACGCACCGGGTGTACTGGATGAGGACTCGCGCTGCCGCGCTCTTGACCGGCATTTGTCTGTCCCGCAGCCGGTTCCTGAAAAAAGGAAAAATCATCTGGTCCGTGGTGAGATTGCACGATTTCAAACGTACCAGGGGCAGGGATGAAGATGTCGACGCGGTAGCGGATGAGCTGCGCGCAGTGAAGGGAGTGCTTATTGCGGTGCTCTTCCGTGAGAAACCGGAGGGTTTCAGGGTGAGCCTGCGTTCCAAGGAGCGGGTAACCGTGGCTGAGCTTGCCGCTGCCGCACATGCGGGCGCGAACCCCGCACGCGCGGGGATGAACCGGCCGCAGGCGGCGGCCAAGGAGATACACGG
>CAZDUF010000134.1:0-3807 GCA_964508555.1 uncultured Planctomycetales bacterium | reverse complement strand
TACTGCACAGGCGCGCGGGACTGCCATGGATCGTGGACCTGAGGGATCCCTGGATGCTGCGCTATCAGACCCGGAAACGGAACCGCATCCTTCAAGGAATCGAAGCATGGCTTGAACGCCAGGTCATGACACATGCCGACGCAATCATCGCGAATAACGATTTTCTCAAAGAACAGTATCTTGACTCCTACGGCGATCTGATCCGGCATAAACTGCATGTTATCGTCAACGGTTACGACGAACAGGACTTCGCTCCCGCAGCTGACCATACCCACAAAGAAAAGACATCAGAACCCTATACTATATCGCACGTCGGCGAATTTTACCATCGGATGCGCACCCCTGATTCGTTTCTGAGAGCGCTTGCCGCGCTGAAGAAAGAAGGCGTATTCTCTGGAGAGAGTGTCCGCGTCTGTTTTGTCGGAGCGGGCGATTACGTCGAGTCCGCTCAGTACGCTTCTCTGATAGAATCGCTGGGCCTCAAAGATACGGTGCAGGTAACCGGGCACATCGAACACCGGGAAAGCATCCGGCGCATGGCCCTGTCGGATCTACTCCTGCTTTTACAACCCGATCCCATGAACAAAGCGCAGATTCCCGCAAAGACCTTTGAATACCTGCGCACCGGCAGACCGATTCTCGCGATTACGCAGCCTGACGGCGCAACCGGGATGCTGTTGTCGCACTTTAGACACACGGTTGTGGTCGACCCTCTCGACACAGACGGACTGCTTGCAGCCCTGCGCCGCCTTCATGCCGCAAGGCGCGATTCTTCGGCATCACCGGCGCAGGACGTGCAACGATTCGACAGAAGGGACCTGACCCGTTCGCTTGCAGCTCTCTGCAACAAGGTGCTCAGAAGAATTCGCGTGATGCACCTCGTGCCGTCGCTTGAAACCGGCGGTATGGAAAACGGCGTGGTCAACCTGGTCAATCATCTCGACCGCGCCAGGTTCTCCTCATTGATATGCTGTTGTGAGCGTCTCGGCGTTCTCAAACAGCGAGTGGCATCCGACGTCACAGTGATCAATTGCAGCGCTGCATCAGGCATACAATTCGGCCTCTTCCGCAAACTCGCTCGTATCTTCAAGGAACACAGTGTCGATATCGTGCACACGCACAATTTTTATACCCTTGTCTACGGTGCGCTCGCCGCGCGCCTGGGCGGCTGCCGGACCGTCGTGCACGGCGAGCACGGCCGGCACGGGAAATGGCCTCTCAGGCGACGGCTCCTGACACGTATCCTGACCTCAGGCGTCAAACGCGTTCTCTGCGTGTCGGAAAGTATCCGCAGTATGCTCTTGCAAGAAGGAATGCATCCCTCTAAGATACAGGTGATTCCCAACGGAATCGACCCGGATACCTTCACGCACCCACGACCGACAGCGGCCGAAATGGCACCTCTCGGTATTGCGCCTGACGACATCGTGATCGGAAGCGTCGGCAGGCTCGTTGCGGTGAAGGATTTCACGACCCTGATCAGCGCGTTCGCCTTGCTGAAGCGTGAGTATCCTCAGGCATTACTGATGCTGGTCGGAGACGGCCCGGAGAGAACCCGGCTCGAAGCGCACGCCGCAGACGCGGGCTGCTCAAACCGCGTACGTTTCCTGGGCGAGCGCGACGACGCCACCTCTCTCTACAGATTCATGCGGGTGTTTTGCCTGCCGAGTTTGAGCGAAGGTATGTCGAACGTCATTCTCGAGGCCATGGCTGCAAAGGTGCCTGTTGTCGCAACCAGGGTTGGAGATAATCCTCTGCTCATCGATGAGAAAACCAGCGGTCTCCTGGTTGAGCCAGGAAATCCCGAGTCACTGGCTCGCGCAATCCTGAAGTTGATCGCTGACCCCGAACTAGCCCGTGCCATGGCGCTGGCGGGATACCGCAGGGTAACAGAACGATTCAGTATCGTGACCATGGCGCAATCCTACGCGCAGGTATACAAAGAACTTTTCACCATAAAAGCGATGAGGCGCTCACGACAGTGAAAATACTCGCCATTTCCAGTCTCTATCCGAATGCCCTTGAGCCTGCGCTCGGCATTTTCGTGGAACAGCAGATCGTGGAGCTGGCAAAACTTGCCGAGGTACGCGTGGTTGCTCCGGTCGTACTCAAACCCCTGTTGAATGTCGGGCATACGGACGTGCGTAAGGGAATCCATGTTTACCATCCCCGGCGCGTCGTGATACCGAAAACGGGGAGGAGCCTGTACGGTGAACTCTATTACCGGGGCATACGCTCCTGCGTGAACACGCTCAGGCAATCGTTTGATTTCGACGTCGTGCTCGGGTATTTCGCGTATCCGGACGGATATGCGGCCATGCGCGTGTGCCGCGAACATAATAAACCGCTGTGCGTAGCAGCCCTGGGTTCGGATATCAAGGTATACATGAACGGTTGCCTGCGCCGCATGCTCACCCTCAAAGCCTTGAAGAACGCCCAGAAGGTGGTCGCGGTCAGCGCGGATCTGGCAGCATCCATGCGTTCCTTTGGCGTGGACGGGAAAAACATCGTCACCATCCCCAACGGTGTTGATACGGGGATATTTTACCACCAGGACACCGCAACCTGCAGGCGGCAGCTGGGTCTGCCCGACGACAAACAGATCATATTATTTGTCGGAAACCTCAAAACCGTCAAAGGCGTACTGTATCTGGTGGAAGCATGCGCCCTCCTTGAGAGGGAGCATCCGGGAAAATACCGCACCATACTTGTGGGAGATGGAGAACTGCGAAGACGCGTCGAAGCAGAGATTATCCGGCTGCGCATGCAGCAGCATATACTGCTTGCGGGCAACCGCAAACACTCCTCCATTCCGAAGTGGATCAACGCCTCAAACGTCGTCTGCCTGCCGAGTTTGAGCGAAGGCTGCCCGAATATCATCATGGAGGCGTTTGCCTGCGGAAGGCCGGTTGTCGCGACAAATGTCGGCGGCATACCCGAACTAGTCACCTCCGAAGAATACGGATATCTCGTGCCTCCGGCAGACGCGATCTCGCTGCAGAATGCCCTGCATGCGGCGCTGACCAGGACATGGGTACCCGAACAGGTGGCCCGCCGCAGCCGGGGTTGCAGCTGGCAGGATAACGCGCGATTATTGCACGAACACCTGCAGAGCCTTATGGGCATATGCGCATCATGAACATACTCTACCACCACCGGACACAGGCAGTGAACGCAGAGGGCGTTCATATCCGTAAACTGATTGCGGCGCTGCGTACGCAGGGCCATTCTGTCGCGGCAGTATCTCCGCCCGGCGTCAGTATCGGCGATCCGGCATCGTCCCCTGATGCGCCGAAGAAAAGTTTCTGGTCGAAACTCACGCCTGTCCTGGCGGCGCCGGTATTTGAAATCCTCGAGCTTCTCTATAATCCGACCGGCATCAGGAACTGCCTGCGCGCGGTTCGCGGCAGGGATATCAACCTTGTCTATGAACGGTACGCTTTCTTCTGCTGGGTTGGATTCAAACTTGCCAAAAGGCTCAAGGTGCCGTATTTTCTTGAGGTCAATTTTACTACCCGGACGCCGCTTTTCCGCAGGAAATCGAAACTTTTTATGCCGCTGGCGCGACGTATCGAGCGGGACTGTTTTCGGGAAGCGGACGCGTTGTTCGTGGTATCGTCATATCTTAAAATTCAGCTTATTTCCATGGGTGTGCCCGCGGCAAAGATTCACCTGACACCGAACGCGGTTGATGAAAACGTGTTCTCAAGCCTCAGGCCGGGAACGCAGGTACGAAGCCGTTACTCGCTCGGCGAAAAACTGGTAATCGGATATGTCGGCGCGTTCTTTCCCTGGCACGGACTGGAT
>CAZDUF010000133.1:0-3919 GCA_964508555.1 uncultured Planctomycetales bacterium | reverse complement strand
CTGCCACGTTCTCGGAGAAGATCCGCGAGTTGCTCAGCGAGACCTGTCCGGTTATGCCCTCAATCGTCTTGAACCCGCCGAAACCCGCAATCGATGAATCGACGCAGCGCATGGTGCCCGCATACACCGTCTCCTGTCCATCCAGGGAGTGCTTCAGACGCAGGCTCGCGTCGCCGCTGAACGTCATCTCAAAGGGAAGCCGCGACACCTCGAGGCTGTCGGCACGGAGTTTGGCCGCGCTATACACGACCCTGTCGCGGTACAACCAGTCCGCGGTGATACTGTATTCCCCGCGCCTGGCAGTCAGCCCGATCCGTTCGAAGAGCCAGTGCGTCTCCTCAGCGCGCAGCCCGGTGCAGCGCACGCGTCCCTTGACCGTGGTATCCCGGAAGTTCACCAGTGCCTGCGCGCGCAGCGTCGGCTCCGCAGGAGCTTCGATATCGGCAAAAAGCATGCCGGGATATTGTAAACGCAGCCGTGCCTTGATTTCGCGGAAGTCGCCGAATATCCCGTGCAAGGAACCGTTGCGCACGGTAACGGACAGAGGAACGAACGCCACCAGTCCCTCAGAGGGCGGGCGGAAAAACAGACCCGCGGCGGCAAGGTCAGTATCTGCCCTCTCGAGCGTCACAAGAGGAGATACCGCGCTCACGAACATACCCGCGACTATCCTGCCCCGCGAGAAAAAAGGCACGCCGAACCGCACGCGCACAACAGGCGCATGCAGGCTCAGCGTGCCCTGAGATACAAAAGAAAATTCCTTGAGGATTAACCCTTTCCAGACGGACAGGCGGGCAGAACCAAACGCCGCCTGACAACCGGAATCGGCAGGGATATACCGGGAGAGCGCGCGGCTGACCACCTCCGGCACCGCGAACGCATTCAGCAGTTCAACCGACGCCCAGACGCACGCCGCGATGACGGATACGATAACGGCGCTTCGTACAACGACTTTTTTCATTCTCGCTGACCGGACACCAGGCGCTTCGCCGCGTTCAACGCGTCGCGCCGGGTCTTGATACGGCCGGTCGCCTGCAGTTCGTCAAGCGCCTCAAGCACCTTGCCGACCGCCGGCGAGGGAGCCAGACCGAACGCCTTCATAATGTCGTTGCCGTTCAAGATGCGCGGCGTGCGGACCTCCTCCTTCCTGCTGAAAAACACGTCGATGAGGCGCTTGACGAGACGTTCATGCCGCGCGTGCGACCGGGGAGACGTCAGGCGTCCGCGTGTCGCGCGCTGATCTCCGAGCGACAGCGCAAGCACGCTCACCGCCTCCTCCCCCGTGTCCCTGAAGAAACGGTAGAGCGCGCGGGCGCTGGGGCCGGCTGCGTCCGACAGATATCCGGGGCGCAGGTGCGCGCGCACCATGATATCGAGCGCATCAGCTTCGGCGTTCGAAAGTTTCAACCTGCGCGCGAGAGCAACCAGCATGCGACCTCCCAGCACGTCATGCCCGTGAAAAATGAGTTTACGCCCCTGCCGTTTCATTGCCGCGGGCTTTGCCACGTCATGAAACAGCTCTGCGAGCTTGACGAGCGCCCTGCGGCTCCTGCCCGACGACAGGCACGCGTCCATATGCCTGCGCACGCGCTCATCCTTCTCCAGCTGGCACAGCGCCTCCTCGAGATGTTTGAGCGCAAGCAGCGAATGCCGCCAGACGTCAAGGTGGTGATACGGTCCCTGATACCGTCCGCGCATGGCTGCGATCTCGGGAAATATCGCGTCGAGGATTTTGAGCCGGTCCAGCTCTTCGATACACTCCGCGGCGCGGCCGGATTCGAGAATCTTGAACAATTCATCCCGCACCCGTTCCGGAGAAACTTTTCCGAGCAAGGAGGCGTGCTTCTTCAGAAGCGTGCGCGTGCGGGATGAGATCGTCAACCCAAGCTGGGCGCTCATGCCGAACGCGCGTAATATCCGCAACGGATCGTCGACAAGCGCCTGCTCGGAGGTGACTTTGATCACTTTCGCGCCGATATCCGCGCGCGCGTCGAGCGGATCGATGAGACCAGAGAACGGATCCTCACGCCTCAGGAGATCGCGCAGGCTCACTGCCATCGCATTGACGGTAAAATCTCGCCGGGTGAGATCCTCCTCCAGAGACGTGCCGCGGTAATCGGAAAGATCGATCGTACACAGCGTGCCGTCGACTTGCCGCACGATACGGCAGGCGCCGTGTTCGGGATCCAGCGGCACGAACGCTGCCCCGAGGTACCGGGCCAGGGCCCTGCCGAAGGGAAACGATCCTTTGGGAATAGCGAAATCGAAATCCGGGCGCACGCCGGGGCGCTTAAGCAGCGCGTCGCGGATCATGCCGCCGACGGCATAAAGCCGGACGCGGCGCCGGCGCGCGAATTTCTCAACGCGGGCAAGCAGATCACGCTGCCCCTGTGTATAGCGAAAAACGATCACGGATTCTCTTGGGTAAACAGATGCGACTGTTTGATGACCTCCTCCTCGACGTAGATCGGGGACCGGGAACGCACGGCGAGCGCGATGGAATCGGACGGCCGCGCGTCCACGACTTTGATCTCGCCGTTTGAGGTCTTCAGGTGTATCTTGGCGTGAAAGGTATTTTCTTCGAGTTTGTCGATGACGATCCGGTCGATCGTCGCATGGAGATTTTCGATGGTCGTGTGCAGAAGGTCGTGCGTCAAAGGACGCGGCGGCAGGAATCCGCTGATCTTGAGCTTGATCGCCGAGGCCTCGTGCAGGCCGATGACAATGGGCAGAATCCTGGTCCCTTCCTTTTCTTTGAGCACGATCAACTGGTCGTGCCGTTTTTCGTCTATGACGATCTTATTCAATTCCATCTCAAGCATATCGGACACCTCTGTTAACGCGCTTTCTTCCTGCCTCTATTCTTCCGCCGCTGCCCGGCTCCAGCGGCCGCCGGCTTGGGAGCGCGGACCGACGTCTTCTCCTTGTCAAGCATCATGCGCAGCTCCTGCATGAACTGGCTCACGTCCTTGAACTGCCGGTACACCGATGCAAAACGCACGTAGGCCACGTCGTCGAGTATTTTGAGCCGATCCATCACGTGCTGGCCGATGAGCGCGGCCGGCACCTCGCGCTCTCCCTTTTTCTGAAGGGCGCGCTCAACCGAAGTAATAATCTCTTCCATCTTGTCGATACTCACCGGCCTCTTTTCGCAGGCGCGCATGATACCGGTCAGTATCTTCTTGCGGTCAAACGACTCCCGGCGCCCGTCTTTTTTCACCACGATGATACCAAGATCCTCGACGTACTCGTAGGTAGTGAATCTCTTGCCGCAGAGCAGACACTCCCGCCGCCTGCGCACCGCGGATTCCTCGGCAGTGGCACGCGAATCGACGACCTTATCGTCCTGATGACCGCAATAGGGACATTTCATAAATTCAGTGGCTAGTGACTAGTGGCTAGCCGCTATTTTTTGCCGCTCGTGCGTACCTTTACCCGAGCTTCCTTCAGGAACTGCACCGCCATGCTGTCAGGATATCCGTCGGAAACGACGATCTCCGCGATACCGGCGTTAATGAGCATTTTGGCGCAAATGATGCACGGCTGCGTGGTGGAATACAGGGTGCTTCCCTTGACGCTGACCCCGTGCAGGGACGCCTGGATGAGCGCGTTCTGCTCGGCGTGCAGGCCGCGGCAGAGTTCATGGCGCTGGCCGGACGGAACTTTTAAACGCTCGCGCAGACATCCTGTCTCGGAACAATGCCTGATGCCCGACGGCGCGCCGTTATACCCGGTCGCAAGAATCCGTTTATCTTTTACCAGCACCGCGCCCACGGCACGCCGCAGACACGTGGCCCTGCGCGATGCAAGGTCCGCCATCTCCAGAAAATACTCATCCCAGCTCGGGCGCTTGATCGTCTGCTTCACTTTTCTCTTGGTCATAGCGTTATTGTACTACGATTCCTTCTCCACTAAAAGA
>CAZDUF010000132.1:0-3996 GCA_964508555.1 uncultured Planctomycetales bacterium | reverse complement strand
TGACCTGATCATGCACACCAGCGAGTGGGTCTAGAGCACAGGCCCGCATTGCGATATCGTCATTTCGTCGAGAATCCGGCTGGCGCGCAATCTCGCCGGGGTTCCTTTTCCCCACTGGGCGTCGGCGGAACAGTTGAACCAGGTGCGCGACGCCGTGGTCTCGGCAGTCGGCCGCACGGAGTCGGGTAAGGGGATGACGGTGTTCAACCTCGCTGATATGGACAGCGTGGACAAGCAGTTTCTCGTCGAGCGGCACCTCATGTCGTTGGAGCACACGCAGAAACCAAACGGCAAGGCGCTCGTCATCGACGACGATGAAGTGGTTTCGATGATGGTCAACGAAGAGGATCATATCCGCGTGCAGGTGATGCAGTCGGGTTTTAACCTGTACGAGGCGTGGGAGATTATCGACAGGCTCGACGACGCCATCGCCAAGGAGCTCAAGCTTTCCTATCTGCCCGACTGGGGGTATCTGACCGCTTGCCCCACCAACGCGGGCACCGGCATGCGCGGGTCGGTGATGCTGCATCTCCCGGCGCTGGTTATTTCGCGGCAGATCGACCGGGTGCTTGCCGCGATCTCCAAACTGAGTTTTACCACGCGCGGCATGTACGGCGAGGGCACGCAGGCCACCGGCAATCTGTTCCAGATATCGAACCAGGTTTCGCTCGGGCATTCCGAGAGCGATATCATCGAGAACATTAACGGCATCATCCGGCAGATCATCGACCAGGAGACGCAGGCGCGCGAGGCGATCCTGGCGAAGAACAGGTCCGTCCTCGAAGACCGCATCAGCCGTTCCTTCGGGACGCTCAAGAGCGCGCGCATCATATCGAGCCAGGAAACGATAGAACTTCTGTCCATGGTGCGTCTTGGCTGCGACATCGGCGTTACCAAGGATATGGACCGGCGCAAGGTCAACGAGCTGTTCATCCTGACGCAGCCGGCGCATCTGCAGAAGATCGAGAACAAGAAATTGACCGCTGAAGAGCGGGACGCAAAAAGGGCGGATATCATCAGGCGCACACTCAGCGTATGAGGTTTACGGGTTGGCGTTTTTGCGGGTTAACGGGGTCAATCCGCTAACCCGTTAACCCGCGAACCCGCAAACCGGCGAACATCTTTTAGGAGGAACTTTCCATGTTCAACAGATTTACCGAGCGTGCACGCAAGGTCATTATACTCGCCAAAGAGGAGGCGCGGCGTTTCAACCATGATTACATCGGCACGGAGCATATACTTCTCGGACTGGTCAGGGAAGGTGAAGGGGTGGCGGCGACGGTGCTCAAGAAAGTGGGCGTGTCGCTGGAGAATATTCGCATCGAGGTCGAGAAACTCGTTCAGCCCGGGCCGACCACGCAGATTATCGGGGATATCCCTTTTACTCCCCGCGCGAAAAAAGCGCTCGAGCTTGCCGCAGAAGAAGCCCGGTCGCTCGGGCACAATTACATCGGGACCGAGCATCTGCTCCTGGGCCTGATCCGCGAAGGCGAGGGAATCGCGTCCCAGGTGCTCCTTAATCTGGGCATGGATTTAAATACCGTGCGCAACGAGGTCATGGAACTGCTTGGTTCCGCGCTGCCGAGTTCCGGCGGGCAAAACCACCAGCAGAAGACCAAGACACCGGCGCTCGACGCCTTCGGCAGGGACCTCACTGCGTTGGCGCGCGAGAACAAACTCGATCCGGTCATCGACCGGACCATGGAGATCGAGCGGGTGATCCAGATATTGAGCAGACGCACCAAGAATAATCCGGTGCTGCTCGGCGAGGCCGGCGTCGGCAAGACCGCAATCGTCGAAGGCCTGGCGCAGGCGATCGTCGCTGGCAATGTCCCGGAAGTCCTGCGCGGCAAGCGCCTGGTGGTTCTGGATCTGGCGCTGATGGTGGCGGGCACCAAGTACCGCGGCCAGTTCGAGGAGCGCATCAAGGCCGTGATGGAGGAGATCAAACGCTCGCAGGACGTGATCATCTTTATCGACGAACTGCACACACTCGTGGGCGCGGGCGCCGCCGAAGGCGCGATCGACGCTTCGAATATCCTGAAACCCTCCCTGTCGCGCGGGGAGATGCAGTGTATCGGCGCGACCACCATGGACGAGTACCGTAAATACATCGAGAAAGACGCGGCACTGGAGAGGCGTTTCCAGACGATCATGGTCGAGCCGCCGACAGTCGAGCAGACCATCGATATCCTCAAGGGCCTGCGGGACAAATACGAAGCGCATCACCGCGTCACGTTCCGCGACGACGCGCTTCAAGCCGCGGCAAAACTCTCCGACCGGTACATATCGGGGCGGTTCCTGCCGGACAAGGCAATCGATCTGATCGACGAAGCGGGTTCGCGCTCGCGCCTCAACGTGCTCATCGTGCCGCCGGAGATCAAGAAGCTCGAGGAGAAGATCGAGGGATTGCGCAAGGAAAAAGAGTCGTATATCAAGAGCCAGGATTTTGAGAAGGCGGCGAGCCTGCGCGATCAGGAACGCGTCGCCCGCCAGGAGCTTGATACGCTGTATAAGGAATGGTCGCAGACCAGGGATAAGCTGCGCCCCGAGGTCGGCGAAGAGGAAATCGCCAAAGTCGTTTCGCAGATTACCGGCATCCCGATCGTGCGGCTTGAGGAGCGAGAGGGAGAGAAATTGCTGAAGATCGAGGAAGAGCTCAACAAGAAGGTGGTCGGACAGGACGAGGCGCTCAAGGCCATCGCGCGCGCGGTGCGGCGCTCCCGCGCAGGCATCAAGGATCCGCGCAGGCCGATCGGCTCGTTCATATTCCTCGGGCCGACGGGCGTGGGCAAGACGCTCCTTGCCCGGGCGCTGGCTGAATTCATGTTCGGAGACGAGGATGCGCTGCTGCAGCTGGATATGTCAGAGTACATGGAGAAATTCAACGTCTCGCGCCTTATCGGCGCGCCTCCGGGATACGTGGGGTATGAGGAGGGCGGGCAGCTGACCGAGAAGGTCAGGCGCCGGCCGTACGCGGTGATCCTGCTCGACGAGATCGAGAAGGCGCATCCGGACGTGTTTAACCTCCTTCTGCAGGTATTCGAGGAAGGCAGGCTCACCGATTCATTCGGCAGAAAGGTCGATTTCCGCAATACCGTACTTATCATGACCTCAAACGTCGGCGCCGAACTCATCCGCAGGAGCGGGGCCATGGGTTTCAAGGCGCAGAAGGACGAGGTCACCTATCAGGAGATGAAAGAAAAGCTGCTTGAGGAGGTCAAGAAGACCTTTAAGCCGGAGTTCCTGAACCGCATCGACGATATTATCGTGTTCAGGTCGCTGGTGCGCGAGGATCTCAAGCGCATCGTGAACCTCGAGATATCGTATGTCATCGGCAGGCTCAAGGAACAGGGGATTACGCTTGAGGTGAGCGCGGACGCCCTGGAGTTGCTCATCGACAAAGGGTTTGATCCGGTGTTCGGCGCGCGGCCGCTCAAGCGCACCATTCAGCGATTCCTCGAGGATCCGCTCGCCCAGGAGATCATCGCCAGGCGTTTCCCCGAAGGGACACTGCTCAGGGCAGTGAGAAAAAAGGAAGATATGTCTTTAGAAGAAATGGTCTTCAAGAGATAAAGTTAGACTAATAAAATGATTAAGTTCGTATAGTTACTCGTCGGTATCGGGCGTAACGTCGTCAATTTCTTCTATTTTCTCGGCGGACTGGCAAACCTGACCGCTCAGACGTTCGTGCAGACCTTTACGCGGCCCTACAAGTGGGAACGGGCGCTCGAGCAGCTGAAGAAAGCGGGGACCGACAGCTTCCCGATCGTCGCGCTCATCTCCCTGTTCATCGGAGTGATTTTCGCCCTGCAGATGGCGTATTTTATGCAGCGCATCGGGTCGGAGATTTATATCGCAGGTCTGGTCGCGCTCGCGCTGGTGCGGGAACTGGGGCCGGTGATCACGGGCCTGGTCGTGGCAGGCAGGGTGGGCGCCGCGATTACCGCGGAGATCGGCTCGATGAAGGTGACCGAGCAGATCGACGCGCTCGAC
>CAZDUF010000131.1:0-4010 GCA_964508555.1 uncultured Planctomycetales bacterium | reverse complement strand
ACTTTCGTCCATTGCTAAAGATCCTCGACTGCAGCCTCCCGTAGGAGTCGGGGCCGTGTCTCAGTCCCCGTGTGGCTGACCACCCTCTGAGGCCAGCTATCCGTCTTCGCCTTGGTAGGCCGTTACCCTACCAACTAGCTGATAGAACGCGAGCTCATCTCCAAACATAAACCCTTGCGGGCCGCCTTTATTCAGGTCTCCCTAGTAGAAACCGGAACACATCGGGTATTACCTTCGCTTTCGCAGAGCTATCCCCGATTTGGAGGTAAATGACTCACGTGTTACTCACCAGTCTGCCGCTATTATCCCGGTCAACTTGGCATCCGCCTTGCGGCTTCAACCTTGCCGGCCAGGTAATCGCTCGACTTGCATGCCTAATCCACGCCGCCAGCGTTCACTCTGAGCCAGGATCAAACTCTCCGAAAAATTCGAAAAGTTTAAAAGGCTCTTATTGTTACTCTTGTGTGAATTGACTCCATACACGCACTCCTGCGTCTATGGGCCACGCTTGGCTATCAATTGTCAAAAGAGCAGACTAAGCTCACTGAACCAAGGGTTCAGGGCCGAAATCTGTATGGACTATTTCACATCACCCGCGCCGATCCCCTGGCGGGGACAAGCCGGAAGGCGCGGTGTGCGCTTGTGCGCAAAAAAAGGCGCCCCTCGAAGACTTCAAGGGGCGCTCTCATCACGCCGCCTGACTGTCTCGAATCAGCCGTTACAGGAATCTATCAAATGAACTGAGTGTGAAGATATGACTTCCTCGGTTGGATGCGCGTACTAAGTCAGTTAGACAATTATAATCGAGGCGCGAAGCTTGTCAAGTCTTTTTTTGCCGTAACCCAATTCTTTCTCACAGAGCGGTAACTCTTTTCGTGTGTTGGTGTATTATACGCTGGCCCGTTTGCTTGTCAACTCTTTTTTACCGCACCACGAGCTGCGAAATCTTGAACACCGGCAGGAAGAGCGCGACCACGATACCCCCGACCACGATACCGAGAAAACCGATGACCAGCGGCTCAATCAGGCTCGTCATCGCCGCTGCCGAGGCATTGACCTGGTCGTCGTAAAAATCGGCGATCTTGTTGAGCATCTTTTCAAGCTGGCCGGTCTGCTCGCCGACGTTGATCATGCGGCACACCATCGGCGGGAACACCCCGCTTTTCGACAGCGGGCGGGAAATAGGCTCTCCGTCTCGCACCGCCTTTGAACAATTCAAAACGGCGGTCTCGATGACGCGGTTCCCCGACGTCTTGGAAACAATCTCGAGCGCGTTGAGAATCGAGACGCCGCTCTTGACAAGTGTCGAAAAGGTGCGGGAAAATTTTGCGACCGCGAGCTTCCTGAATAAAGGACCGAGCACCGGCGCCTTCAGCTTGAAACGGTCAAACACCATTCTCCCCTTTTCAGTCGATATATATTTCTTGAAGGCGAAGGCGAACACGATGAATCCCGCGAGCACAAACAGAAAATATTTGCGCAGGATATCGCTTGTGCCGATCAGGATCATAGTCGGAAGCGGCAGCTCGCCGCCGAGAGATTCGAAGATCCCCTTAAAGGTCGGTACGACTTTGAGCAGCAGCACGGCCGTAATCAGAATCGCCATCGTAATCACGACCGCGGGGTACACGAGGCTCGATTTAATCTTGCGGTTCAGCGCCGCGGTATTTTCCAGATACGACGCAAGCCGCTCAAGCACCTCGTTGAGCATACCGGATGACTCCCCTGCCCGCGCCATATTGATGAAAAGTTCTGAGAAGACTTTCGGGTGCTTGGCAAGCGCATCGCAGAAGCTCATGCCTGCCTCGATATCCGCCCTGACCGAACCGACGACCTCCTTGAGCTTCTCGCATTCGATCTGCTCGCTCAGGATACTGAGCGCATGGATGAGCGGAATCCCCGCGTCGATCATAGTCGCGAGCTGACGGGAGAAAATAACCATGTCCTCCAAACCCACCCCGCCGCCAACCGCGATCGGCCCCTTTTTCTTCGCCTTGACCGCGAAAAACTCGACGATAATCAATTCCTTCTTATGCAGGGCTTCGATGACATCCGATTCGGACGCCCCCTCGATCGTGCCGGTAATCGTCCTGCCGTCCTTGTCTTTGGCCGAATACTGATAGGTCGTGCTCACGTACCAACCTCCTCGCGCCTTTAGAACCTATCGACGACGCGCAGAAAAGCGTCGACAACGGCGGGATCGAACTGAACCCCGCGGTGCTTCCTGATTTCCTCAACCGCCGCTTCCTTGGTTAACGGGACCTTGCGATAGGCGCGCTGGGCCGTCATCGCCTCATACGCGTCGGCAAGGTGTATGATCCGGGCGCCGAGCAGGATGTCATTGCCGCGCCTGCCGTCGGGATACCCCGAACCGTCAAAATGCTCATGGTGCTGTCTGATCATTTCGATGACGTCAGACAGAAACGACAGCGGCTCCAGTATCTGCGCCGCGATCGTCGGATGCCGCCTGATCTGCTGCCATTCTTCGTCCGTCAGAGAGGACGGCTTGCAGAGGATCGTATCCTCCACCCCGATCTTGCCCAGATCGTGCAGCTGGCAGGCCTCGCTGATAAGCTGGATCTCCCGCGCGCTCAACCCCATCTCCCGCGCGATCTCTGCGGCATACTTGACCACATTTTCCGAATGGCTGTGCGTATAATGGTCGCGCGCGTCTATCGCCTGGGCGAGCACCTTGACCGTATGCATATAGGTGGCGCGCAGGTTCTCGTACAGTCTGGTCAGATTCTTGGTGGATTCCTCGAGACGGTTGGTGAGAAACATGACCTGCTTCTCGAGAGCGGCGTTTTTCTCCTGCAGGCCGTGCAGGAATTTCTGGGAAGAGGCGATTCCCGCATGATACTGGATACCCTTGCGCACAACCAGCGAAAATTCCTTCAGATCCGGTGGATTTTTCACGCAATCGTAGACGCCGAGCGCTTCAGCCTGTCCCCGCGACGGCTCCCGGCACAGGACGACGATCTGCCCGATGCGGTCCGCTTCCTTGAGCTCCTTGATCAAAGACCCGCCGTTTTCTTCGCAGAGATCGAGGTCAACGATGACCAGATCCGTTCCCGCGCGCACCGCCGCGAGCGCCGGCTGCGTGTCGGAGAAGAACGAAACAGCATATCCCTCGCCCGAAGACAGGAATTCCGCGATAGCCTTCTTCTCAGGCAGCGGACTGCAGAGCATCACAATGTTTTTTTTATCCATCCTAATCCCGCGTCGTCACGGACAGCGCCTCGTCGAGCGTCGTCTGTTCGTCGCGCACCTTCAGAAAGGCGTCCTCCCGCAGGCTCATCATGCCTGCCCGAGAAACCGCGTATTCCCGCACCTTGTCAAGAGACTCTTTCTTGATGATCATTTCGCGGAGAACCTCATCAATGAGAAGGGTCTCCAGGATTGCTATTCTACCATAAAACCCGGTGTTGTTACAGTACTTGCACCCGGCAGCTTTGTAGAAAACGATGTCTTTCTTCTGAGCCGCGGCGCTCTTCGTAAAACCGATTTCGTCAAGGTAGGACTCGGATACCTCGACAGGCTGCCGGCACTTCACGCAGACCTTTCTGCACAACCTCTGGGCACAAAGCATGACAAGACTCGAGGCGACCAGGAACGGCTCAACCCCCATGTCGATGAGACGGGTAATGCTGGATACAGCATCGTTGGTATGGAGCGTCGAGAGAACCAGTTGCCCGGTCAGCGACGCCTTGATCGCGATATCCGCGGTCTCCGCATCCCTGATCTCGCCGATCAGAATGACGTCGGGAGACTGTCTGAGCAGGGAACGCAATCCCGACGCGAAGGTCAAGCCGATATCGGGACGAACCTGGATCTGCGTTATCCCCTCGATCTGATACTCGACCGGATCCTCGATGGTGATAATGTTGCGGTGGACGGTATTCAGCTGATTGAGGACCGAATACAGCGTTGTCGATTTTCCCGACCCTGTCGGCCCGGTCACCAGAATCATCCCGAAGGGGCTCGCGATCGCCCGTTCAAAGGTAGCGAGC
>CAZDUF010000130.1:0-4068 GCA_964508555.1 uncultured Planctomycetales bacterium | reverse complement strand
TGGTCAACGAGCTCAAGGACAGTCGTATCTTTGCCGTTGGCCACGTTAAAAACCATGTGAAAGCTTTTTGCGGGCGCGCCTGCCGACGCGGTAAGCTTGTTCGTTGCTCCTCTGACGTTGGCATCGACGACATTATCGACATAGGTGAAATCACGGGATTGTGTGCCGTTGCCGAAAATCGGCGGTTGTTGATCATGTATGACGCAGTGAATGAATTTCGGGATCACCACTGCATATTCGTCGTCGAGCGCCTGTCGCGGCCCGAAGACGTTAAAATAACGCAGGCACACGGTTTCGACGCCGTAATGCTCGGAGAAAATCCTGCAGTAATATTCGCCGGCGAGTTTCGAGAGGGCATATGGGCTGATCAGCACGGGATACGCATCTTCGCGCTGCGGAAAGACATCGACATCTCCGTACACGGAGCTCGATGAGGCGAACACGAAGCGTTTCACGCCGTTTGCCCGGCATGCCTCAAGCAGGTTCAGTGTGCCGTCGATGTTCACCTCGTTGTATTCGTGCGGGATCGTCATCGACTTGGGCACGCTGCGCAGCGCAGCCTGGTGGATCACGGCAGCGCAGCCAGCCGACGCTTCGCGGCAGATCTCTGCGTCGCGGATATCGCCCTTCATAAATGTCAGCCGCTTTCCGCCTTCCGCAAAGGAGAGATTGCTTTCCTTGCCGGATGAGAGATTATCCAGTACGGTTACCTGGTGTCCTTCAGCGAGAAGACGCTCGGTTATGTGCGACCCGATGAATCCTGCGCCGCCGGTTACGAGAAATTTCATGGATGTTATTTACCTTTCGCATTCTGCATAAGAAGGAAATATACCTTACGCTTGAGTTCCTCGACGTCAGATTGTACCTGGGCAAGGTCTGTGGTGACTCCGGACTGGGCAGCGGCGCTCTTTAATTCTTCTTCTTGGGCTTTGTAGCGCGAGAATTCGGTTTGGAGCTGCGCGATCTTGTTCGAAGCAGCCTTGGCGGCTTCCTGGGCTTCTTTGATACGGGTATCGGCCTGCTGCACGGACGTCGACAGCGTCTTAGCCTGGGTGGCGCCTGTATCGACCGATTGCTGTATCTTCGTCACTTTGGCCGAAAGCGCGGTCACATCCTGCGACAGCTGCTGAGAGAGCTGGAGCATGTATACCATACCCAGGCCGACGCCGACTGAAAGCACGATCATCACAAGCACCGTGAATTTCGACGCCTTCTTCAATTCAGGCCCTGCGATAGGATCCGGAAGCCCCGTGCTTTGCCCTGCCTGTTCGAGTGCGCGGGAATATTTATTCTTGTCTTTGGACGCCTGTTTCAGCATGCTGAATATTTTACTCATTGCCTGCTCCTTGGGTTTAACGTTTCTTCTTGTGTGCGCGCGCCGGAATACCGACAACGACCTCTCCGTCCGGCACGTCATGATTTTTTGTGACGACCGCCCCTGCGCCGGTCATCGCCCTTCTGCCGATCGTCACCGGCGCCACCAGGATCGATCCTGAGCCGATAAACGCCTCTCTCCTGATGCGAGTCTGGGATTTATGTTTCCCGTCGTAATTCGCCACGATGGTGCCGGCGCCGATATTAACGTCTTCTTCGATGATGGAATCACCGATATAGGTGAGATGCTTCACTTTCGAGCCCTTTGAGACAACCGACCGGACGACCTCCACGAAATTGCCGATCGTGACGTGACTTTTGAGTACAACACCCTTGCGCAGCCGCGCAAAAGGACCGATTGAGCAGTTTCTCCCGATGCGCGCCCCCTCTTCTATCACGGTAAGCGGATGGATGACGGTTCCCGCTCCGATGCGCACGTTAGGCCCGATATATGTCGTCAACGGGTCGACGATAGTCACGCCGCGCCTGGTAAAAACCGCATAGGCGCTCATCCCTGCGCTCCTTTCGTTTCGAGTCCGATATCCTGCCTGATGTGGTCGGCAATTGAATGGGCTATTGTCTCGATCAATTCCCTGTTGCGGCCTTCGACCATGACGCGCGCGAGCAGTTCGGTGCCGGAGTAGCGAAGCAGGATACGACCGTCACTGCTGAGCTGCGTGTGGTAGCTGTCCATACGCTCCTGAAGCGCGGGGATTTCTTCGAAGGGCTTGCGTTCCCGCACTTTCACGTTGACGAGAATCTGAGGAAACCTCACCATGCAGGCTCCCAGGTCCGCGAGCGTTCTGCCGGTTTCCTTCATCACCTTGAGTATCTGCAGCGCGGTGAGCAGTCCGTCAGGAGTCGAGAGATAATCGAAGAAAATGACATGGCCGGATTGTTCTCCTCCGACGCTCAAGCCGTTCTCAAGCAGTGCCTGCAGCACATGCTTGTCCCCTACCCCGGTGACAACCATGCGTCCGCCGAACTCCTCAAGGGCTGCCTTTAAACCCAGATTGCTCATCACCGTGGCGACGATTGCCTTCTTGGGGAGCCTGTTGTTCTGCAGCAGGTGTCTGCCGATAATCGCCATCGTGCAGTCTCCGTCAAGCACTTCACCCCGCTCATTCACCAGGATCCCGCGGTCTCCGTCGCCGTCGACGGCTACGCCGATATGCGCCCCGGATGCAAGCACGAGTTTTTTCAGCACTTCCGGTTTGACAGCTCCTCCGTCGTTAATCGAATGTCCCGATGGCTTGTCATGAATCGCGGTAACTTCCGCTCCCAGCCCGGTAAAAAGACGCCTGGCGAATGGTGCCGCCGCTCCCCAGGCGCAGTCCAGCGCGATCTTGAAGCCGGTTAGGTCAAGACCGTCTACCGTTGACTGGAGAAAGGTGACGTAACGGTCCTGCGCGTCTTCGATTCTGCGTACGCGCCCTGTCAGCGCAGTCGCCGCGCCTGCAGCGCAGGGTTGAACGCTGCCAAAGACAATCGCTTCGACTGCGGCTTCGTCAGACGGGGAAAACTTATGGCCTGTTGCGTTGAAAAACTTGATTCCGTTATCGCTGGGCTTGTTATGCGAGGCGGAAATCATCACACCGGCATCGCAGTCCAATGCGCTGGTCAAATAGGAAAGTCCAGGCGTCGTAATCGTGCCCACCAGTACGGCGTCGACACCGCAACCGGTAATCGCGCTCACGAGCGTTTCCTCGATGAAATCGCCGCTTAAACGCGTATCTTTGCCGATGGCAATACTGGGTCTGTGCGCGCCGCGTGCCGCGGGTATCCTGGACGCGACCGCTTTCATGATGCCGGCGATCATGTCGGGAGTCAAAGGATATTCTCCCGGCGTGCCGCGGATTCCGTCAGTACCGAAAAGTTTGAGTTCTGTCATAGGTCTTACAGATACCGGTAGATATACGCCGGTATATGATACTCAACGTTTGTCAACACGAATCCCAGAAGTCTGGACTGGGATTGTTTGAGCAGGTGTTCGCTGTGCCTGACTACTCCCTGCTGGGTATGGCTTGCCCTGACTACCATGATGGTCCCGTCGCAACGGGAGCCGATGAGTCCCGCGTCGGTCACGGATATGATCGGCGGCGTGTCAAATATGACGAAATCGTATTTCGTCCTCAAGAGCGCGATAAGGCTGGGAAGTTTGTTCGAGCCCAGTATATCACCGGGGTTCTGGGGCATCTTGCCTGCCGGAAGCACGGTCAGGTTATCGATGCCGATATTGAGCAGAACGTCCTTCAGGTCAGTCCTGCTCGTCAGAATGTCCGCAAGACCGTTTTCTGTCCTGATGCCCAGATACTGGCCAATTTTGGCCCTGCGCAGGTCTGCATCGATCAGCAGGATATTCTTCCTGCTTAAATCCCGTGCCATGGATATTGCAAGATTGATAGATGTGATAGTCTTGCCTTCGGAATGGTTGGAACTGGTGACACAGATAACCTTAATCGGTTTGTCCGCTTTAATCGATTGAATATTCGTGCGCAGGGTGCGGTACTGTTCCGTAATCGGCGACTGCGGGTCGTAAAACGCGACGATGCGCGGGTCGATGTTCGATTCTACCGTTTTACGGGCGATGAAAGCATACTTGACTTCGGTCTTCTCGTCAAGTTTCTCTATGCGGGCCAGACGGTCCTCGGCTGCCTTTTTTAGTGCGTCGGTGAGCTTACCCATGGCGTTTAA
>CAZDUF010000129.1:0-4089 GCA_964508555.1 uncultured Planctomycetales bacterium | reverse complement strand
TCAATGTACTCATGGGCACCTACCCTCTGACAGAGACATAACTAGTTGGAATAGATTAACATAAATTATTCCGTCGGGCAAGCTAAAAAAAAACTCCCGCTTTCCAGCGGGAGTTTTTCTGTCGAATCGGATGCAGGTTTAACGCTTAGTCCACTGGAAGCGCTTACGCGCGCCTTTCTGACCGTACTTCTTCCTCTCCTTGGCGCGGGGATCACGGGTCAGAAATCCCTGTTTGCGCAGAACATCTTTGTTCGCGGTATCCGCGGCAACCAAAGCACGGGATATGCCGTGCCGCAATGCGGCGGCCTGACCGGTCAATCCGCCTCCGGAAAGATTAGCAACCACTTTGTATTTGTTCACGGTATTGGTCGCATACAGCGGCTGTTTTAACACAATCCTGTCCGTCTCCCTGACGAAATACTGCTCGTACGGTTTACCGTTGACAACAACGTCGAGTTTGGGTGACGGGATCAGCCGGACACGGGCAATCGCGTTCTTGCGTCTGCCAACAGCCCTGAATGAACTCATGCCTTCCATCTTTATCTAACCTCCAGCGTAACCGGGTTCTGAGCAGCGTGCGGATGCTTATCCGAGCTGTACACTTTTAATTTCTTGATCATTTCCCTTCCGAGAGGCCCTGTGGGGAGCATGCGGCCGACGGCAAGCTTGATCACCGTCTCAGGTTTACGCTCAAGCATGCGGTCAAGGGGCACTTCCCTTAATCCCCCCGGATATCCCGAAAATCTACGATAGACCTTCTGCTGGAGCTTCCGGCCCGTTACCTTAATACCGCCGGCGTTAATCACAACAACCGGATCGCCTGTATCGACATGCGGGGTGAATGTCGGTTTATGCTTGCCGCGCAGAACCGTGGCAACGCGCGTCGCCAGCCTGCCAAGCACCTTGTCCTTGGCATCGATAATGTACCAGGTTCTTTTCACATCCTGTTTCCTTGCTTCAAAAGTCTTTTTCATGATGTTTTTTCCTTGCGAATGACCAATGACGAGTGTCCCAGGAGGGAATATCACTCAAAAATACACAGGCGATAAGTATACCATAGTCCGGTGGCAAGTCAATAGATATTATAGCCGTTAGTCCGCCCGCAGAGAAGCGGTTATGACCTCGACAAAACGATCAACCAGGGCGGGATTAAACTGCGTCCCTTTGTTCTTGAGCAGCTCCTGGAGGGCTTCGGGGACCGAGAACGAGACTTTATAATCCCTGCCGGTGGTCAGCGTATCGAACGTATCCGCAAGCGCGATGATCTGCGACGCCTCCGGAATGGAATCCCCTCCCAGGCCGTGAGGATAGCCCTTGCCGTCCCAGCGCTCATGATGATACAGAATCCAGGGCAGTATGTCGCTTATTTCCCTGAGCGGTTCAAGAATCCTCACCGCGATGATTTCGTGCTTTTTGATGAAATCGTACTCCTCAGACGTCAGGCCGTCTTTTTTGTGAAGGATGGTATCCGGTATGCCGATTTTGCCCAGATCATGCAGGAGCGCTGCCTTGTGCAGTTTATCCTTGCGTTCGGCGTTCCACCCCAGTTTGTCGGCAAGCTTCAAGGCGTAATTGCTCACCCGCTCCGAATGACCTTCCGTATAGGGGTCGCGCGCCTCAAGGGCCTTGACCAGAGATGTTATGATCTGGAAGAAAACCTCCTTGATCTTTGTATGCTCCCTATTCAGATTCTCGATCAGCGTCAGCAGCTGCCTGTTTTTATCCTCGATATCCTCATCAAACGTGTCAAGCAGCTTGACGGAACTGGACACCTGCACGGGATTGAACTCGAGCAGGTGCCGGACATCCCTGTCTTTGAGGAAAAACATCTTCTCGCCGCGGTTCTTGAGCTCGGTCGAGAGTATAAACGCGACTTCACGCACCGGATAATTCTTGCGCAACTTGATGAAAGCTGCCTTCGGTTTGACCCGGATATCCGCGCTCGTCAGATACCGTTCGATATTCATCCGCAGCAACTCAACCGCGCGCGACGCGGTCCGCTGCGTACACAGGAGACACCCCATCAGCTCGTTGGGAGAATACGCCGCCCACAGCGTGCCCTTGGACTCCAGGATCGACGAAAGGGCCTGCCAGATTTCCTTCACCTTCTCCCACTGCATATCCTCGCTCTCCTTCTGGAACGGGTCGATGCTGATGAACACCAGATACGGCTCTTTGTGGAAATAAAGCTTCTGCATCTCGAG
The DNA here is from genome assembly GCA_964508555.1 of uncultured Planctomycetales bacterium. GTDB lineage: Bacteria > Omnitrophota > Gorgyraeia > Gygaellales > Profunditerraquicolaceae > CAZDUF01. The sequence continues at coordinate 1,885 of CAZDUF010000129.1, read as the reverse complement.
GCCGAGGCGGTGGTAGAAATACCGCGGGGTGAATACCTTTCGCAGCGGATCAATCGTCGCCTTTTCCTTGATCCTGAGAATCTCGGCGAAGAAATAGGTGTACTTATACGCGCTTCCCGCGAGAAAGAACGTGACGACAAACCCGACCAGGTGGGCGAAATCGAACGTCAGTCCCCCGATGGTCAGAAAGATGAGCCCCCAGAAATTCAGAACCAGGAGACCAGCGGCAAAACACGCCCCCAGAAAGAATCCCGAGGTGAACAGGATGTGCAGAATCATAAAGAAGGAAAACAGAAGGAACAGCCCGGAAAAAAAACCGCTCTCCTCAATAAAGTTTCGCGAGAGGATATTCGCCGCGCCGTTCAGATGAATCAGGCCTCCTGGCATCACGCCGAGCGGGGTCATATACATGTCCGCGGGTATGTCGCTTTCGGAATACACCATGACGAGCGCGTCCCGCAGGAAATCATCCCCGTGCATTTTCTTCAGGCCCTCGATATTCGTCAAGACGTCGTAAAAACTCACCCGGAGCACATCCCGCGGCTTGAAAAGATAATTAACGGTATAGGTCTTGTCTGCGCGTAACGGCAGAGTCTCCAGCAGGGACGCCGGGCTTGTATTCAGATACGCGGCGGCGAGTACGGCGGGAAACGAAAGGAACGGCGTACCGTCGACTTCCACGTAACCCCGGAGCCTGCGGATCTTGCCGTCGGAATCGACAGGCGTATTGAGCATACCGGTGGCGTACGCGGAATCCGAGATTTCCTTGACGGGAAAAACCGGAATACCTTTCTTGAAATTGAAGAAATAGGCGAGCACCGTGCGTGTGGAGCTCTGCCGGAGGGCCTCCGAAAATGCCCTATCGTCGTCGGGATTCTCGGAAGAGCCCACGAACACGAAATCGATTCCTACCGCGCGCACCTTTTCCCGGGAAAGAATGCCGATAAGCCGGGCGTAGGCGGTACGCCTCCATGGCCAGCGCTCCCCCATCTTGTACAGAGAGTGCTGGTCGACGGCAATGCCGACGACCTTGTACGGCCGGCTCACTTCACGGGAAAGCGAGTAGACGTACCAGGAGGAAAGATCGTTAATGGCGTGGGCTATCCTGGTGGAGGTGAAGACCGGGAAGAAAAAAGAAATGGCCAGCGCGCACAGACCGATGAGTAGATAGGTGAGAAAATCGTTTCTCGCTCTGGGATTGGCCACGGAGGCGCTCGTGTCGTTAACGCACGCTACGGTTCTTGTTCATGCGACGGCGGCTGCTGCTGGACATAACCCTTGACCTTCATTTTCTCAACCTTGCTCAGGGACCTGGCCACGGACTGAGAAACCTGGGGAACGACCGTACCGCCTTTGGTAATCGCGTTCGAGAAACTCTTGACGGCGCCGAGGGCGTAATGTTCATGACGTGTCGCCAGGTGATGCGGCTGCTTGAACGATTCTCCGTCGCAATCTGCGATGAGCAGCGTATCGGGAGGCAGATCATGATACTCCAGCGCGGTCATGTCTTTGAGATGACCCCACAATCCATACGATATACCGCCCTGATCAGGCGGTGTCGGGTCTGACGGACAGGTAAGGAGCGCAACGTCGCCTTTGGATATTGCCTGCATCAAACCAGCAGGCTTCGGGCCGACGCTGGCCATCGCGGTGTTGCGGCTATCCCAGCTCACCACGGCCGCTGCAAGTTTGATTCTCCAGGCACCCTTTTCGCTCATGATCTTGGCGTACGCGCGATTCACGTACGATGGGGGAAGCTGGCTTAAATCTCCGGGCATAACGTCATTTTCAGCGGCATAGATATCGAGACCGGTTTTGAGCGTGCGCAGGTTCGCCTCGCAGATCCTGGCTTTGGAATCCTCGACGACATTCATACGATAGGTTG
>CAZDUF010000128.1:0-4105 GCA_964508555.1 uncultured Planctomycetales bacterium | reverse complement strand
GCGATCTTCGGCGAGAAGGCAGGAGACGTCAGGGATACGTCGCTGACCGTTCCGCCGGGAGTCGCAGGCACCGTGATCGACGTGCATGTGTTCCAGCGCAAGGAGCGGGGGCGTAAATCCAAGGAAGAAAAGACGAAGGAAATTGCCAAGATCAAGGAGATTCGCACCTACTACAGCCAGGAGATCGAGTTTATGCAGGCTGAGCGGACGGCGCGGCTTGCCCAGATTCTCGGCGTCGATAAGAGAAAAGTGGAGAAGGTGGATTTGAGCGATCACGAAGAAGCCAAGATGGTCGCCTCATCGTTCGACGAGCAGATACAGGAGTTGCTTGCAGAGGAAGAACAGGAAATCGAGAAGGTGCGCAGGGGGGATGAGCTTCCGCCGGGCGTGCTCAAGCGCGTCGTCTGTTATATCGCGACGAAGCGGAAGCTCGCCGAAGGCGACAAACTCGCCGGACGCCACGGGAACAAAGGTGTGGTCGCGCGCATCCTGCCGGAGGAGGATATGCCGTTTCTCCCGGACGGAACGCCGGTCGAGATCGTCCTCAATCCCCTGGGCGTACCGTCGCGTATGAACGTGGGACAGATCCTCGAGTGCCATCTCGGTCTTGCGGCGAAAGCGCTTGGATTGTACGTCGGCTCGCCCGTTTTCGACGGTGCGAGCGAGCAGGAGATAAAGGCGTTGCTGAAGCAGGCAGGATTGGCCGAGGACGGAAAGACCGTGCTTCATGACGGATATTCCGGCGAGTCATTTGATCAGCGCGTCACCGTGGGATATCTGTACGTGATGAAATTGATCCATCTGGTCGACGAAAAGATTCATGCGCGGAGCATCGGGCCGTATTCGCTGGTTACGCAGCAGCCGCTCGGCGGCAAGGCGCAGTTCGGCGGACAGCGTCTGGGAGAGATGGAAGTCTGGGCCCTGGAGGCGTACGGGGCGGCATATACCCTCCAGGAGATGCTCACCGTCAAGTCCGACGACGTGAACGGCCGCACCAAGATTTACGAGGCGATCGTCAAGGGAGAGCAGCGTCTGACGCACGGCACCCCCGAATCGTTCAACGTTTTGATCAAGGAACTCCAGGGCCTGTGTCTGGACATCAGGACCGAGAAGCTCAGTAAGTAAAGGAAGCCAAACCATGGTCGACCCGACAGTTTTTGATTCGATCACGATTAAGATATCGTCGCCGCAGGTGATCCGTTCCTGGTCGAAAGGCGAAGTGAAAAAGGCGGAGACCATCAACTACCGGACGCTCAAACCCGAAAAGGACGGTCTCTTCTGCGAGAAGATATTCGGACCGGTGCGCGACTGGGAGTGCAACTGCGGCAAGTACAAGGGCATCAAGTTTAAAGGTATTACCTGCGACCGATGCGGAGTGACGGTCGACCGCTCATCGGTCAGGCGCGAGCGCATGGGGCATATTGACCTGGCAGCTCCGGTGACCCATATCTGGTTTTTCAAGGCAGTCCCGAGCCGCATGGCCGCTATCCTCGACGTCAGCCTGCGCGACCTCGAGAAGATCATCTATTACGAGGAGTACATCGTTACCGATCCCGGTTCGACGCCGCTCAAAAAACGCGAGCTGCTCAACGAAGAGAAGTTTCAGGACGCCGTGGCAAAATACGGTTCTGCCTTCAAGGCGAAGATCGGCGCAGAAGCCGTGCGCGACCTGCTCCGGGAGACAGACGTCGAAACCACGATCCGCAAGTATGAGCGCGACACGGAAAAATCCAAGGATGCGGTCGGCAACAGGAAACTCCTCAAATCCCTCAAGATTCTCGATGATTTCAAGAAGTCGGGTAATAAATCGGAATGGATGATTCTCGACGTCCTTCCTGTCATCCCTCCGGACCTGCGGCCGCTCGTTCCGCTTGACGGCGGCAGATTCGCGACCTCGGATTTGAACGACCTCTACCGCAGGGTCATCAACAGGAATAACCGCCTGAAGAAACTGATCGAGCTCAACGCCCCCGAAATCATCGTCCGTAACGAAAAGCGCATGCTCCAGGAAGCGGTTGACGCTCTTCTGGACAACGGCAGGCACGGCAAGCCCGTGCTCGGCGCGAACAATAGGCCCTTGAAGTCCCTCTCGGACATGTTAAAGGGGAAACAGGGACGCTTCCGCCAGAACCTGCTCGGTAAACGCGTCGATTATTCGGGCCGTTCGGTCATCGTCGTGGGACCGGAACTGCAGCTGCACGAGTGCGGTCTGCCGAAGCAGATGGCTTTGGAACTCTTTGAGCCGTTCATCATCAAGAAACTGCGCGAAAAAGGATACGTCCACACGATCAAGGGAGCGCGGCGCATGGTCGAGCGCGGCAAGATCGAGGTCTGGGATATTCTCGATGAAGTGATCCGCGACCATCCCGTGCTTTTGAACCGCGCGCCCACGCTGCATCGTCTGGGTATCCAGGCGTTCCAGCCGATACTGATCGAAGGAAAGTCCATCAAGATCCATCCGCTGGTGTGTACGGCGTTCAACGCCGATTTTGACGGCGACCAGATGGCGGTCCACGTGCCGTTGTCGCTGGAGGCGCAGCTTGAAGCTAAGCTTCTGATGCTTGCCACCAATAACGTGTTTTCTCCGGCTGACGGACGACCGATTATCAGCCCCACGCAGGACATGATTCTCGGCGTCTCATATATGACCAAGGAGAAGGCGGGCTTGCGCGGCGAGGATAAGGTTTTTGCGTCGTTCGACGAGGTCATCGTTGCCTTCAACGACAAGGAACTCGATCTGCACGCGCGCATCAAGGTCAGGATCAGCGAGCTGTACGACATTGATGAGAAAAAAGTCCTGAGTCAGCGTCAGATTATATCGACGACGCCGGGCAGGGTCATCTTCAACCAGGTGCTTCCTCCCGGATTCGGTTTCGTCAACCGGGAGCTGAATAAGTCCAAACTCGGGGAAGTCGTGGTGAACTGCCACAAGCGTTTCGGGCACGACCGTACCATCAAACTCCTGGACGATATCAAGAAGCTCGGTTTTGAGTTCGCCACCCAGGGAGGCATCTCCATCGGCATCGACGACATGGTCGTTCCGCTGAAGAAGGTTGATGTGCTCAAGGAAGCCCGCGCCGAGGTAGCCAAGGTCGAGGATCAGTATCGAAAAGGCATCATTACCGATTCCGAGCGCAAGTCCAAGATCATCGATATCTGGACGCACGCCACCGACCGTGTTACCGAACTGCTTTTTACCGGGATGGATCCGTTCAACCCGATCTTCATCATGGCCGATTCCGGCGCGCGCGGTTCGCGTCTGCAGGTGCGCCAGCTGGCCGGCATGCGCGGTCTTATGGCAAAGCCGTCTGGCGAAATTATCGAAAGTCCCATTACTTCGAATTTCCGCGAAGGCCTCAACGTGCTCGAGTATTTCATTTCGACGCACGGCGCCCGCAAGGGTCTGGCCGATACGGCGTTGAAGACGGCCGACGCCGGGTATCTGACGCGGCGTCTTGTCGATGTCGCGCAGGAAGTGATTATCTCAGACACGGATTGCGGCACCCTGAACGGGATCACGCTGTCGGCGATTATCGAAGGCGACGAAGTGGTGGTGCCGCTGCGCGACCGCATCATGGGCCGCGTCGCTCTGGATAACATCGTCGACATTATTACCGACGAGGTCATCGTCGAGCAGGGCACAGAGATAACCGAAGAGAAGGCGGACATGGTTGAGAAGCTCGGTATCGAGCGGATCCGTATCCGCAGCGTCCTGACCTGCGAATCCGGCCGCGGTATCTGCGCCAAGTGCTACGGCAGGAACCTTGCGACGGGCAGGCTTGTCGAGATGGGCGAGGCGGTCGGCGTCATCGCCGCGCAGAGTATCGGGGAGCCCGGTACGCAGCTGACCATGAGGACTTTCCATATCGGCGGTACGGCGTCGCGCGCGGTTGCCCAGTCGTTCGCCAAGTCCAAGAACAAGGGTATCGTCAAATATCATAATCTCAACGTCGCAAAGAAAGAGAACGAATTCATCGTCCTGAACCGCAACGGCGCCATCAGCATCAACGATAAACAGAACCGGGAGCTGGAGCGGTATCCGCTGCTTCAGGGCGCTTTCATCAGCGTGCCGGACGGCGAAGAGATCCAGAAAGGCGTCGCATTC
>CAZDUF010000127.1:0-4144 GCA_964508555.1 uncultured Planctomycetales bacterium | reverse complement strand
GGATTCCGTTTGTGGCAAGTGCCACATCCATCCCTGATTTTTTTGCCTCGAGAATAACATCTGCTGCAGCCTTGTGCAGCAGCGGTTCTCCGGTGCCGGCAAGACACAAAGCCTTCACGCCAATTTTACCCATCTGCCGCACATTCTTAAGCATCACCTCGCGATCCAAAAATACCGTCTTAAACCCCAGGTACCTGATATAACAATGCACGCAACGGTGATTGCAGACCGTGGTTGGCCCGAGTTCCACGTAGATGGGATAAAAATCTTCTCCCCGCTTCCACTTGGCGAGTTCGTCGAGATGATAGAGTAATTTATGACCGTCAAGTTTGAGGTACATATATAGGGACAGTCCCTATTTATTCTATTTATTTCAGCTTTATAGAATGCTATTTAGCTGCCTTCTTCTTCCCGATCTTCGTTCCCAGCGAGAACGAACCTCCACCCATGAGAAGAAGCGCTCCGGAAAGAGCCCAGTACGCCAGCGCGAGTTCTTTGACTTTGAGCGGATCAGCCTTGTGCGCAACAAACGCCGCTACGGACATGGTAATAAACGCCAGAAGCGCTGCGATACGCGTATACAATCCCAAGAGAATAAACAGGCCGCCGGCAAACTCCGAGAGCGCGGCCAGCCAGGCAAAAACTTCAGGCTGCGGAAATCCCATCGCGGCAACCCCCTGAGCTAATCCCGAAACCCCTCCCCCGAAAACCTTCGGATACCCGTGCAGCATCAATCCCGCTCCGGTCAGAACACGTAACCAGAGTAACCCGAAATCATTCAGTTTCGCATTCATGGGCCCTCCTTTTTTGTCCTTTCCCTGCCAGATAGTGAGATTCAGTATAGCACTTTTCGCATGAACCCGCAAACCAACTATACCCGAAACGACGCTGATTCAAGACCATCAGCAACCTCAGGAATAATCCCTTTTTTTACGTACATGGGACGGATACTCTTTTGAAGCCTGTCAAGACGCAAGAAAAACACAAGCGACGCAATGATACAGAAAACCCCGCCGACAACCAGCGTAGCCGGGGCGCCGATATGGTGAGCAAGACTTCCCGATAGCAGGCTCCCGAAAGGCACCATTCCCATGAACGCCATGGTGTAGAAACTCATCATCCTGCCCCTCTTATCCTCATCTACAATCGTCTGAATGAGCGTATTGCTCGCAGCCAGCGCCACCATCATGCCGAATCCCGTTACGGCGAGTATGCACATCGAAAGCGCGAGCAGACGCGACTGGGAGAATGCGACGATTCCGCATCCGAACAACGCCGTGCACACGGCTATAACCCCGGTTAAACCGAGTACGGACGCGCGCCCTGCCAGATAGAACGCGCCGCAAAGCGCGCCGATACCGGATACGCTTACGAGAAATCCCAGCGTTCGGGGGCCTCCCAGGAAGATATCCCGCGCAAACACCGGCATCAGTATCTGGTACGGCACCCCCATCATACTCACCAGCGCCACGAGCCCAAGCAGCGTCTTCATCGGAGAAAAACGGACGGCATACCGTACTCCGTCACGAATCTCACCGAGGATATACCGCCTGACCGCCTGACGCCGCGACGGCTCGCGCACGCTCATTGCCCACAACGACAGGATAACCGGCAGGTAACTGACGGCATTCACCAGAAAGCAGACTCCTTCACTGCTGGATGCGATGATAATACCAGCCAGAGACGGACCAATAAGCCGTGCCGCATTGATCATCGATGAGTTCAACGCGATCGCATTGCTTAAGTCTTCCTTATTCCCGACCATATCAACGGTAAAGGCATGACGCACCGGGATATCGAATGAGTTGATGATACCCATCACAACACTCAGCACCACGATATGCCACACCCTCACCGCATGGGTCATGACCAACGCCGCGAGGATAGAGGCCTGTATCGGGGCAAGCGTCTGGGTAATGAGCAGGATGCGGCGGCGGTTATGACGGTCGGCGAAGACTCCTGCAAACGGAGCGATGAAGAAGGTCGGGGCCTGGGCGGCAAACGCGACCAGCCCCAGGAGAAACGCGGAATTCGTCAGACGATAGACGAGCCAGCCCACGGCAATGGACTGCATCCAGGTGCCGACGACAGATATGCTCTGGCCGCAGAAGAAGAGAAAATAATTGCGGTTACGGAGGGCGCGGAAGAAATATTTCGGCGCAGGAAGAAGAATGAACACGAATCTACAGATTCCCGAACTCAGCCAGCCCGCGGTCAAGCGTATATTCAGGACGGAATTTCAACACCCTGCGGGCTTTTGACACATCAAGGATAACGCGCGCTGAATCGTCGCCCGGTTTATCCCTTAAGAAAACTACGCGAGAGCGGCCGGCGCCGTGCAGGTGCGCCGCGCAGCGGGCAAGCTGAGCGACAGTCACCGGTTTGCCTGAACCTATATTGTACACCCCGGGACGGTCCGAGCGCAGCGCAGCGACACACGCCGCAACAACATCCCGGACATGCACGAAATCAACAAGTTTGGTACCCCTGCCCCAGACAGTGATATTCTCTCCCTGCTGGGCCTGACGCACGAATCTCCCGACCACGAGATGATCCGGCTGTCCGGGCCCGTACACGGAGGCAAATCTCAGCGAAAAACATGCGATACCGCAGGAAACACGATACCGCTCGCACAGGAGTTCCGCGCAGAGCTTGCTCCAGCCGTAAAAGGTCTGCGGTTGAGCCGGATCACCCTCCCGGGGCGGGACACGCGAGCAATGATCATACACGGAAACGGTCGATGCAAAAATCATCTTCCGGATCCGGTTAACCCGGCAAAATTCAAGCACATTCCGCGTAGCGATGATATTCGTATCCAACAGGTGAGGAACATGTTCCGCGGTATCCAGGGATACATACCGAGGGATGCACGCCGCAAGATGTATGACCGCCTTGATTCCCGAAGCACGCAATGAAGCCGCAGCAGATGGAGAACAAAGGTCGGTCTTGATACAATCGCATCCCGGAAAATCATTCTGCAGGTCGCAGCTGTGCGAACAAAGCACGAGATGTTCTCCCCGCGACAGGAGTTCGCGGGCCAGATGCCGGCCGATAAACCCCGAAGCACCCGTGATCAATATCATCGTCTGATGGCCTCCCGATACAAGAGCCAGGTCGAACGCACGAGGTCCCGGATGTTCTTCCATTTGAAAATCTTCGACTTCCCGCGCTTGCGTTCGACCGAATTCATTTTGACATTACGTAATTCGTACCCGGCGAGACGGGCGCGGACCGCAAGCTCCGCCATCAGACCGAAACCATTCGCGTGGATGGGTATTGCCTGCAGAAACGCACGCTCGTAGAGGGCGAACCCGTTGATATACTCGACGCCGCGCACCCCGAAGATCAGCGAGATAAAAAGCCGGTATGCCCGCGAAACAATACGCCTCATCATTGTCCGGCTGCGGATCGCCTGCAGCCCGTACGAATAGGAAATGGGAACCGTGCCTTTCTGAAATGACGCGAAATACGCCAACAGTTCATCTTTGATATAGGACCCGTCTGCGGCAAGCCAGGTAACGTATTCATACCGGCTTACGCTCAGGCCCCGTTTATAACAAAAACCGAGGCTCATGTTCTTCGGATTATGCAGACAGCGGATATGTCCGGGAAACCGCTTCGCAAGATTTTCGGCAATCAAGGGCGTACGGTCAGTCGAACCGTCATTGACGATGATAATTTCGTACTCGCTGATTCTCGGACACGATTGCAGGGCGTCCCGGATGAGTTCGACTGCCGCTTCGATGTTATCCTCCTCGTTCAACGCGGGAACGATGACGCTCAACGAAAACGGTTCGCCCGGGGCCTGTCCCGTCATGCTGTCGTTATCTCGTAACTGACGTTAATCTTCTCGTCAGGACAATGCACCAGAAAACTCTTCTTGCCTGTCTTCCACGGAGGTTCCCCGCCGCACAGGAGCGCGGTCACATACGGAAAAAGATGCAGGAATCCCGCAGGGCAGATTTCCGGCTTCTGCCCCATGTGATTCCATGCATACTCCTGGCCCGTCTGGTGGGGGCACGACGCGCAGATACCGGGTTGGGCCTGTTCGTTGCGTTCGATACGGCCGGTCATCTGAACCACAATCTCGATCTTCTTCTCATCAAGTCGTATGCGCCGGGCAAGCATGACAACGGGCCTAACC
>CAZDUF010000126.1:0-4218 GCA_964508555.1 uncultured Planctomycetales bacterium | reverse complement strand
CTACGGGATGTTCTTGAGCGAACTCCCGTACGGCGGATTCAAACAGAGCGGCTTCGGCAAAGAGCTGGGCAGAGAAGGTATGTGGGAGTATACGCGGCTCAAGAATATCGTCGCCGACGCGTCGGACGACAAACCGCTCATCCATTACTGGTACGGATTGTAGGGAGGTGACCGCATGAGAATAGGCAATATCCTTGAGGCCAAGTGCAAGATGTACGAGGAGAAAACCGCGATCGTGTTCCGCGGCGGAAAGACAACCTTCGGGCAGCTCAGGGCCCGCGTCTACCGTTTCGCGGATTTTCTCGCCTCAGATCCTGATTTCAAGATCGGCAAGAACGATAAGGTGGCAATCTGCCTGCCGAGCTGTCCGGAATACATCTACTCGTATCTGGGCATCTGGTGCACGGGAGGCGTGGCAGTGCCGCTGGATTTCGCGTTCACCTCAGACGAGATTGTCGCCTGCCTGCAGCACTCCGACGCCAAGGTGCTTATCACGCAGGACCGGCCCGGTATCGACCTCAAGCTCATCCGCAAGCAGTGCCGTCAGCTCAAATGGATCATCCTCACCGGCGCGAAGCAGAAAGGGTATCATTCTTTTGACGAGTGCCTCGCCAAATCACTGGAGCATTGTCCCGCTCAGGACATGCAGGACCGCGACTACGCGGTCATCTTTTACACCTCGGGCACGACCGGCCAGATGAAAGGCGTGTTGATCAATTATTTGCAGCTGGGTGTGCCTGCGCAGTCCATGGAATACTTCGTTAATCTCACGGACACCGATTCCACGGTGTGCGCCCTGCCGTTTTCGCATCTGGGCGGCATGATTTATATCCTCAACTGCATTTGTTATTCGATGACCATGGTGCTCATGGAACGGTTCGTGCCGCACGAGTTCCTCGCCAATGTACAGGCGCACAAGGCAACCTGTTTCTGGATTGTCCCGTCGATGTATTACGCGCTCTTGAACGTCAAGGATCTGGAGAAGATGGACTTGAGTTCTCTGCGCTGGATAGTAACCTTCGGCGCGTCGAATTCTCCTGAGGCCCTGCGCCGGTTCCACCAGGTCTGTCCCCAGGCTCGGTTGTTGAACGGCTGGGGCCTGACTGAGACGAACGCTCCGACGACGGTGTTACCCATGGATTCCGACAACATCGAGAGCGTCGGCAAGGCGCCTCCCTGGGTGCACATCAAGATATTCAACGATAACGACAAGGAGTTGCCGCCGGGCGAAGTCGGCGAGGTGGTAGTGCGCGGATGGGTGGTGACTGACGGGTACTATAAGGATGCGGAGGCGACCAAGCTCGCCTTCCGGCACGGCTGGTTCCATACCGGTGATCTCGGTAAATTCGACAAGAACGGTTTCCTGTACATTATGGGCAGGAAGAAGGAGATCATCAAAGTCGCGGGAGAGCTGGTATTCGAGCCGGAGGTGGAAGCCGTCATTCACCAGCACCCTGCTGTCGCCGAAGTCGCGGTGATCGGCGTTCCCGACGCCATGCGCGGCGAGGTGCCAAAGGCCATTATCGTGGCAAAGGACGGCCACCGGAATCTCAACGACGTGGAACTGCGCCATTTCTGCAAAGAGCACCTGGCGCATTTCAAGATTCCGCATTATTTCGAAATCGTGCCCTGGCTCCCCAAAAACCGCGCCGGAAAAGTCGACAAGGCGCGTCTGCGCCAGGAGAATAGCGGCCAGGAGAAATGACCCCTGTCTGTCGCGGTCCGTCCCGTAAAGGATGCGTCAGGAAAAGCCTGCGGTTTTCTTTCATCGACGGAACGTTTGCGTCCGTGATGACGGGTCTGACCGCTGATTACGTCACGCCATTTGCCCTGGCGCTCGGGGCAAACAACGCTCAGGTCGGCCTGTTGAGCGCTGTGCCTGCGCTGGCCTCGTCTGCCGCGCAGTTGAAGTCCCCTGATCTTGTCGATTGGGCCAAGAGCAGGAAGAAGATTGTTCTGTTGTTCGTCCTGGCGCATCTGGCGATGCTTGCCCCCCTGGCCGCGCTGCCGTTTCTGCCCGTCGTCAACAAGATTCCGCTTTTTATTCTCTGCGTGACGCTGTTTGCCGGATTCAATGCCATGGCCGGGCCTGCGTGGGCGTCGCTCATGTCCGCCTACGTGCCTGCACGGAGCCGCGGAAAATATTTCGGCTGGCGCAGCAAGGTGTTCGGCATCGTCACGATCTCCAGCGCCTTTCTATCGGCGTACCTGCTCCATCTTTTCGAAACGCGCGTTCTCGCCGGGTTCGCGCTCATCTTCGGCATCGCGTTCGTCTGCCGTCTGGTTTCCTGGTATTACCTTGAGAAGATGTATGAGCCGCCGTTCAGGATCAGAGAGGACGCGTATTTCAGTTTCTGGGATTTTGTCCGCCGCGTGCGGGAATCGAATTTCGCCAAGTTTGTGCTCTTTGTCGCGGCCCTGAATTTCTGCGTTAACCTGGCAGCGCCTTTTTTCTCGGTCTTCATGGTGCGCGACCTCGGCTTCTCATACGTCGTCTATACGGTGCTCGTCGTCACCGTGACCGTGGTTACCACGTTTACCATTGACCGCTGGGGCAGGCACGCGGACAGGGTGGGTAACGTCAAGATTATCCAGTCAACCGCCTTCGTTATCGCCAGCCTGCCGCTGTGGTGGCTCGTGTGTCATCATCCGGGATATCTGGTGCTGGTGCAGTGTCTGGGCGGTTTTGCCTGGTCGGGATTCAATCTCTGCGCCACAAATTTCATTTATGACGCGGCGCGTCCCGAGAAACGCACGCGCTGCATCGCGTATTTCAACGCCTGTAACGGCGTGGCCACGTTTTGCGGCGCGCTCACCGGCGGGTTTCTGGTGCGGCGGCTGCCTGCGCTTTTCGGATACAAGATACTGAGTCTTTTCGTCATCTCGAGCCTGCTGCGGTTTGCCGTAGTGACGGTGCTCGCGCGCCGCATCAGGGAAGTGCGTCAGTCTGAAAAGATATCGAGCAGGGATCTGTTTTACAGCGTGATCGGATTCAGGCCCGCGTTTGGCGTGAGCTCGCAAGGCGCGCCGGGTCGGGGCGAGGACTGAGGAATAAAGATGAGGGTTGTGAGGGTGTGGTGTGGGTTGTGGGTCGGGTTGGGGGGATGGGGTTAGGAGTCGTATGTATGGAAAAGGATATAAGAAATCTCTCAGCTCAGGAATTGAAAGAGTACTGCGCGCATGCCGGAGAGCGTTCGTTCCGCCAGATACAGATATTCGAGTGGCTGTACAAAAAAGACGCCGCTTCTTTTGACGACATGCATTCGCTGCCGCGCGAATTCAGGGAACGGCTTGCCCGTGATTTTATTGTCGGTGTGCCCGCGATCGTCGAGCGCCGGGTGTCAAGCGACCGGAGCGTAAAATTCCTGAGCGCGCTGGGAGACGGAGAGCGTGTCGAGAGCGTGTTTATACCAGCTCTTGGCCGCGCGACGGTCTGTATCTCATCGCAGGCAGGATGCAAGTTCGGCTGCCGTTTCTGCGCAAGCGGTCTCGGAGGATGGAAACGGGATTTGAGCGCGGGCGAGATGCTCGCCCAGTTGTCCCTGGCGCGTGTGTGTGCCGGCAGTGCGGAAAGAATATCGCATGTTGTCTTTATGGGCACTGGAGAGCCGCTCGATAATTTCAAGAACGTGATGAAGGCAATCGCTGTGCTCAACGACAAGAACGGTTTCCACATCGGCGCGCGCCGCATCACCATCTCAACCTGCGGCATCATCCCGCGTATCAAAGAGCTGGCCGCGCAGCCGTTGCAGATCGAGCTTGCGGTATCCCTGCACGGCTTTGACAACGCCTCAAGAAGCGAGCTCATGCCGATTAACCGCAGGTATCCGTTTCCGGAGCTTGTCACAGCATGCCGTGAGTACGCCCGTTCGACCAACAGGCAGGTGACGTTCGAATATCTATTGATCAAGGATTTTACCTGTTCCGAGAAGGCGGCTCTGGCTCTGGCTCGGGTCTTGCGAGGGTGGTTATGCAAGATGAACCTGATTCCCTACAACCCTGTTCCTGAGTTTCGCTACGCAGCTCCCGCAAAAGAGGATATCCGCGCGTTCCTGCAGCTGCTCCAGCGGTACGGCATACATGCAACCGTGCGCCAGTCCCGCGGACAGGACGTCAGCGCTGCCTGCGGCCAGCTCAAAGCACGCGGCCCTCAGTGAGATTGACACGCACGGAGATTCCGGATTAGAATGGTATCTATGAGCCGCGCAAAAAGAAAAA
>CAZDUF010000125.1:0-4224 GCA_964508555.1 uncultured Planctomycetales bacterium | reverse complement strand
GCCCCCTCCATGAGCTAGTTCCTGCTTGTGTTCCTACTGACCCGTTTTCTATATTCTAGGTAATAAGAATACTATATTTATAATAAAAGTCAAGAAAAAATCATGCGCGCGGCCGGAATTTTCTACCAGCCACAAATAATGTTCCGAGTCCTGCGACAAACAGCAAGGCGCTTAATGGCTCAGGCGTCATAGTCACCCCGAGCTTGGACACGGCAAAATCGCTGTATCCTTTAAATTTGTTCGGGATGAAAAATGCTATCTTGTTGACAGTAAAAGGATTATCGAAATTAATGTTCACCTTGCCATCCGCGTCTCCGACCAGGTTCAAGAGCACCATATGGATGATGCCGTTGGCCCCATACATACGCATCCTGCCTGTTTCAGACGCGCCTGCATGGCCTTCTCCGGCAAAAAGAGAGCGAACTTCCACGAAATTGATGTACGCCGGCTGGTCGAACTTGACGACAAGGCGCTCTGCATTGTCGATTTCGTCTCCCTCGGAGCCGCCGGCAACGCCGATCCCGCGTGTCAGCCGCGAGGTAATGTCTCCCCCGACACTTTTTACCTCAGCCTGGCCTCCTAACAGAGACCATGTGTTGCTGCCCACGCCGACTGTCGTATCGCCGGTTGACCAGGACGACGTATCACCGTCGACGTTTTCGAGTTTATCGGAAAAACTGATGGTAGACTGCGCCCAGGAAATCTGTGTCGCAAAAACGAGTACACCCGCGAACATAAGTGCTCTTTTCACGTCTCGCTCCTTGCCACAATCAGATACGTCACAGGATGGGAATACCGCGGAGGGTGTCAGAAGTGGTATGCTACAGTATATCCCCTCTGACACGTCTGTCAAGATATTTTTAAAGCTTTGCACAAACCCGGAGTGGAGGTGTGCCGTAAACTGTGATATGATGGAACTATCGAATTGGAAAAACCGGCAACAAGGAGTGCGCTATGTCACGAGGAGGATTTGTGGTGAGATTTGACGGCAAGCTCGCCGCCCGCTGCTACAGGGTATCGTTCGATTACGACCACTGGCACTACCGTACGAACGACGACCCTGCGCAGGAACTTCCCGCAAACCTGGAAAGCATAACGGTTGAAGTCGAAGAAGAATAAACGCGCACTACTCTTCGAGCCGCGTTCCTTCCGGCTCCTCTTGCGGCATCTGCACGTCATGCGCCAGCTTCTCGAACGCGGCGCTGACTTCACTCGGAGGCTGCGCAGCCTTCACATAGGCAAGCTCTTCGTCTATCGACGAGAAAAAGGTATCGTAAAACCTTTTGTCGCAAATCACCTTCTCCCTCTGTTTTACGGAAACCTCAACACCGTTCAGATACACGGTACAGCGCGTATCGTTGATCGGCATGATCTTTGTCTGAACAAGGATCACGTCAGTCTTTCTCCCTTTCTGAAAGGACCGCCGCGCGAGAATAAAACCCTTGTCGATTTCTTCGTTTTCGATCATGAAATTCTTGGACAAAAGCGCCCGCGTGACTGCCTGATACATAAGCCCCTTCGACGCCGCAAACTCCCGCATGTTGTATTTCGGCTCTTCCCGCAACACCTGCCGATACGCAGGCGATGCGCACCCGCAGAGTATCACCATGCATAACAACAGCGCTGCCTTTTTCATACATCTCCCTTCATGTACCTACACCATCTCATAGATCGCCCGGGGAATCGGATAGGTGCGGTTATTCAGGACAGCTCCCACAAGTTTATGCTGGTACGGCCTGAGCGGCGCCAGCGCGCTTGCAACTACCTGCCTGCGTATCCTGCCTTCGCTGACCACCAGCACAATGCCGTCGACAGCCTGCGCGAGCATATATGAATCCTTGTAATCCCGCAGGGCAGCCCCATCCACGAGCACGTATTCATAGGAGTGGCGCGCCGCTCCCAAGATCTCGTTCATAACCGGGGAATCAAGCAGGGTAATAGGATTGAGCGCGGTCTCGCCGGCGGGCACGATCGACAGCCGCTCGTCAACAGACACAACAACCTCCTCAAAGGAAAGTTTCCTTTCCAGCACATCTGCCAATCCTCCCTTGCCGGCAAGCCCAAAGAGCTTCTTCTGCGATGGATGGCGCAGATTCGCGTCGATAATCAATACCTTATGCCTCAGTTTTGCCGACAGGATGATCGCGAGGTTCGCAACGACTCTGCTCGTGCCCTCAAACGGCATGGTCGACACGAATAACGCGCTCTTCATCGCCCTGTTCTTTGCCACCAGATAAAACTGCTCGGCAAGTGTCAGGCAGGTTTTGCCATACGCGCTCATGCGCGCGCCGGACGGCTTCACCAGAGCAGAATCGAAGATACGGTTGCGCACCACGTACCCGAGAAACGGCACGCCCAGCGAGGATTCCACGTCATGCGGGGTCTTCAGGCTCTGGTCCATGTACTCGAACATAAACGCCAGCATCAGTCCGAGGAATATGCTGGCAAAGAAAGCGAGAGCCACGATGAGGAATTTCGGCGGGCCGCTCGGCTTTAACGGCACGCTTGCCTGCTCGATAATCTTGACGCTGGCAGGCCCGATCGCGTCGATATCGCTTAACGGCTTACCGCTCAAATTCCTGATCATCTTGCGGATATTATCTTTGAGCTGAAGCACGATCTGATGCTCCTCGCCGTATTTTAACTGCAGCTCGGCAAGCTGCTGCTGCAGGTCGAATATCTGGTAGGAACGGCTCACAGCATTGGCAATAATCGCCGCGCCCAGAGGGCTGTAATCGCGCGCGGTAATAGTAAAAAGATTCGTATCGCGGATCGGCTCGACTTTCAGCGAATCGCGCAGGTCCTCGACGGCTTTGCGGAACAGATACGCCTCCTGGTCAGCAGCTGGAAGGAGTTTCAGTTTCTCCTCTGCCTGCGCAGTGAAACGGCTGATAAAGCGGCCTTTGAGCTTCGACGCAAAATGCGCCTCGTAATCGAGCGGTTTTTTGTGCAGCTCCAATGCCTGCGCGGCGCGCTCAAGCACGGGGTTCGACATCACGATCTCGCTCTGGGTAAGGGTCACCTGCACCTGTTGATACGCAAGCAGGTCGCGGTAGTACGGGCTCTCGGTCTGCTTCTCCCCCGATACGCTCATCTTGACCGTGGCTTCGTACTGTGGGGTCTTAAACTGTAATCCCACCAGCACCGTGGCCATGAACGTCGCCATGCACACCCCAATCACGGACTTCTGCCGGAACACCACCTTCAGGTAATCGCGCAGCGTCAGGTTCTGCGGTTCCATTTAGAACACTCCTTCCGAAACGACCACGATATCCTCCGGTTGTATCAGGAGATCCTCGTCGGAATTGCCGTTCATGATGCCCTTGATATTAACCTTTATCGCCTCGTATCCGGGTTTGTTTTTACGGGGACGCAGGACTTTCACCGTATTCTTCGACCCGAACCTGGTGAATCCGCCGGCCATGGTGATGGCGCGCAGCACGGTCGTATTCTGGGTGAGCATAAAGGTGCCAGGCCGCATCACTTCGCCGTAGACGAAGAATTTGCGCGAGCGCGCCTCCTTGAGAGACACCGACACAACCGGATACTTCATGTACCCTGCTGAAAGCCGCGCCTCGATATCTTTCTGTATCGCGGACAGCGTAAGCCCTGCAGCGGTCACGCTGCCGATATAAGGAAAGGTGATGCTGCCGTCAGGCGCCACGGTGACGTCTGCTGCCAGTTGCTCCGGCTGCAGCACCGCGATCGTCAAAAGATCATCCACGCCGATCGTATATTCCGCAGGTTTTGCCTCTTTGGTCAACTCAAGCTTGCCGGCGGCAGCGGTGTTCGCCTGGAGGATATTCTGCTGAGCAGGCACCACAGACAGCTCGGTCACCGCACCTGCCGACTGTACGCCGGCCGCGAGCGTCATAATCAACATAACCGTTTTTCTCATCGTCCCTCCGTTTAAAAGCTATTTCGCGCCGATGCCGAGCAGGCTTACCGGGATGGTCCTCGCGATAATCCGGAAGTCCAGGCCCAGCGACCACTCGTCAATGTACTTCAGGTCAAGCCTCACCCATTCGTCAAACCCACGTATTCTGTTGCGTCCGGATACCTGCCACAGACACGTGAGCCCCGGCCGCATGCTCAGCCGCCTGCGTTGCCAGGTATCGTACTCACCGACTTCGCTCGGCAACGGCGGGCGCGGCCCCACGATACTCATGTCTCCCTTAAATATATTCCACAGCTGCGGAAACTCGTCGAGACTCAGGCGTCTCA
>CAZDUF010000124.1:0-4259 GCA_964508555.1 uncultured Planctomycetales bacterium | reverse complement strand
AAATATTAACATTTCCGCGTAGTAAAAAATTAACCTATTGACTTAGTAATAACAGAAGTTACGGACGACGTGCCGAAATAAAGGTAACGTTTTTCTTTCCGGCAAAACACGCCTTTGGGCAAGTCAACAACCGAGCCGCAGGGTCTGTGCAACAGCAAATCGTCGATCTCGGCTGCGTGGACAAGCGCGATCCTGCGCGTTGAACCTGAAACTGCGGCAATCGCGTTGCGGTAGACGATTCTGCGCAGCGATGGATGGAGAGACAAAAGACGCTGAATTGAAAACCTGCGCGCTGACGGATCAAACGCACGCGCGGCGCACTGCCGGAGATAGTCATAATCGACTCCGGCAGTCTCAGCGAGTCTTGAGAGAGAATCCCTGATCGCCGGATTGTAATCTTTTTCGAGCAACGGCAGAAGTCTATTCCTGATTTTGTTCCTGAAGAAATCGTCCCGAGCATTCGTGGGATCGCGCCTCGCCCTGATCTTCCTGCTTTTCAAAAAGGCGTTGACCTGTGTGCGCGTCACATCGAACAGCGGACGGATGACCACAAGCCCGGCAATTTCGCGTTTGGGAACGATAGCGGTTAAGCCATAGAGACCGGCGCCGCGGATAATGCGCATGAGCACGGTTTCAACCTGATCATCGCGGGTATGCGCCAGGGCTACCAGGCTCGTTCGCGCCGTGCGCGCAACGCGCGCGAAAAAAGCATGACGCTGTTTCCTCCATCTCTCCTCTAATGAACCTGGTGCCGATCCCGGATCGAAACGAGGCCCCTTGGCCTGGATGCAGGGAACGTTGAGATCTGCGGACATTTTTCTGACAAAACGGGCGTCGAGATCTGAACCTTTTCTCGTGCCGTGATTAAAGTGCGCGGCCATCAGAGAGAAACCGAGCTCCTCACGTAATTCGGCCAGCGCCATGAGCATAGCAGTAGAGTCCGGCCCTCCGGAAACGCCGGCAATAACCGTATCTCCTTCCGAGATAAGACCGTTTCTTTTGACAGTTGCCAGGATTGTCTCAATAAACATGCGAATGTTGAGGAGGGAGATTCGACCCCGAGGGTTGAACAGAGTTCAACCCTCGGGGTCGGACTGGTGACGGCGAGTGGATTTGGACCACTGACCGAGCGGGTATGAGCCGCTTGCTCTACCAGGCTGAGCTACGCCGTCGTCAACAAAAAAACCAGATCTCGATAAAGAGTGAGGTTATAAATATACCTGCCCGAAACCGTTTTGACAAGGAATTTAAACCGACTTACTCTCCGGCCACCTCACGGATGCGCGCGAGCATGTCGTCCATGGTGCAGGGTTTTACCAGATACCCGCTCACACCTAGCTCCTCTGCGCGCTTCAGGATCCCTCCCGGCTCAAGCTCCTTACCGGTCAGGAAAATCACCGCAGCGCGTTTATTCACCGCCTCCTTCCGCATCCTGCGGCAGGTTTCGTATCCGTCGATGCCGGGAATCGCGATATCCAGAAGGACCAGATCCACCTGTTCCTTCCTCA
The DNA here is from genome assembly GCA_964508555.1 of uncultured Planctomycetales bacterium. Taxonomy (GTDB): domain Bacteria; phylum Omnitrophota; class Gorgyraeia; order Gygaellales; family Profunditerraquicolaceae; genus CAZDUF01. The sequence continues at coordinate 2,751 of CAZDUF010000124.1, read as the reverse complement.
CGATCTCAAGCGCCTCTTCCCCGGTTCCCGCCGTGAGCGCGGCATACCCCCGCCTTGACAGACCGGATGCCAGAGCCTCGCGGATATCTTTCTCATCGTCAACTACCAGAATCTTTTTCATACGCACCTCCGCCCCATTCCTCTATTTTCGATTTTCGGTTCTCACGCTCTTACCATCCGAACATTTTCCTGCCGAACAGGATCACACCGACGGCCAGCGCATTGCATGAAGTCAAAAACACCACTGCCGCAGCGATATCTTTGACCAGTTTTATCCTGATATGATACCGCGACGTTACCATGTCCATGAACATCTCGATCGCGGTGTTGAAGATTTCCGCCATAAACACAAGCGTGATCGTAATGCACAACGCTGCCAGCTCGATGCCATTCAACTCGTAATGAATGCCGAGAAGAAACGCCACGACACCGAGCATGAAAATGATACGCATGTTGCGGTGATACAGAAACAGATACCAGATCCCTTTTGTCGCCAGGCCGAAGCTCTCGATCAAGCCGTGAAACCTGAAGATATGCCTGAGCACTTTGCGCCGTTTCATCGTTGTTTTTTCCTGTATGCCTGCAGGAACGATGCGCAGTAAATCTGCTTGTTCAGGATAACCTCCGCCGTGATAAGTTCGTCCATCAGAGGTGAATCGCACGGGTCAAGGATAGCGGCATCAAGGCCGGCTGCGATACCCATGCTCAAAAATGTTCTGTTGATGATGCTTCTCTCCCGCGCGCCCTGGGAAATATTGCTTAAACCGACGATGGTCCTGGGCGCGGGATCGGATAAAAGTTTAAATTCCCGGACAGCGTCTAGGATCCCCGGTATCTGCGCCTGGCTGACGTTCACCGGCATGAGAATCGGATCCAGATACAGTTTATCGATGGGAAATCCCGCCTCGGTGCACGCGGACACGATGCGCGCCGCGCACTCCACGCGCTGATCCTTGTTCTGGGGAATCCCGGCGCTCGAGATCGCGATACCGATCAGAGACGCGCCGTGGCGCAGCGCCAGAGGAATCAGCACCGCAAGCTTTTCCTGGTCTGCGGTCGTGGAATTCACGATCCCCGGGCGCTTCAGGACGCTCAAACCCGCCTGAATGACCTCGAATTTACCCGAATCGATCGCCAGCGGCAGATCGGTCACCGACTGAATCTCGGTCACCATCCAGCGGATGTCATCAACGGGATTGCGCGACTCCGGACCGCAGTTGACATCGAGCGCATCCGCACCTGCCGCGGCCTGCGCCAGGGCGCATTTTTTAATCTCCTGCGCGTCACGCTCTTTGACCGCTCTGGCTATACCGCGGTACATCCCGTTGATTAACTCGCCGATTATAAACATAAGTCCTGAATATACTTCTTCATCTGCTTCGCGGCAAGCGGATGCCGCATCACCAGAATATCCGCTCCTGACTGTAGCAGGGCGGTTGCCGTTGCCGTTTCCCACAGGATTCCCCGCTCGCAGGCGTTGCCCCACGACGGTACGGAGCTCTCGGGAACGACCGCTTCTTTCGTCTTCCAGGTCTCCTGCCCCACGAAGCAAATGAACGGCAGCGCGAGTGTCTTGTCTCCCGACAAAGCGGCAAGGCGCGCCCGCTCCATGATCGAATAGGCGTATTCCAGACCGTATCCCAGCGCGCCGATCGTCGGATCCATCACGATGCGGTCAAGCGCAAGCCCCATGTCAGATATAAGGATATTCAGCTGTTTTGCGATGTTCACGTCGATCGGGCTTTCCGCGATAACGGCGTGCCCGTCCCGCAGAGCAGCACCGACAAGAGTCTTGTAATTATCCTGTACAGCCGAACCGAGCAGGCATTTCTCTCCTTTGGCCGCCTCGGACACTTCGGGCAGCACCGCGTTATCGATTGCCGGATCGCCGCAGCCGGTGATAATAAGAGGAACCTGGACTTTCCCCAGCAGCGCGGCAACAAACGCAGCGGCTTCAGAGGCGGATTTCGCACCGAAGTCAGGGTGCGTTCCCTGTAATCTGAGATACAACAGTTCGGCGCCGAATCTCTTGACGCAGTTTTCAGCCCAAGCATAGGGGTCTTGCAGGCAGTCGCCGTACGCAGAGGTAAGCTCTGCAGGCCAATCTGCGGCAGGACAATCCCAGACCTCAAGCGCAACAATCGGCTGATGCGGCATTGCTCCGTCGCGGGTGAGAAAGGGCAGGGTCTTTTCGCCGCCGATTGCGACCTTTCTTGCCCGCGTCCCACCGGCTCCGGCAGAAGCGCCGAGAAAAACCGTCGAGATTTCGCCTGACCATTTCTCAGTCACGAAGGTTGTCGCCATGTCGATGCCTTTCTTTTATCCGAGAAGCGCAGGCAGTAACGCCCGTAACCTCAACAAAGCCGGCGACTGCTCCGGCAATTCCGCCAGCGAGCCGCCTGCGGTACTGATGCGCTCGATACCCTGGTCAGAGGGAAGAGCGCCCGCCACGGATATTCCCTTCGCGCTCTCTGCCGCGGCGTCAGAATCCGCGCGGTTCATCAGCAGAAAACGCTTGCCTGCCTGAATCGACAGCGCGTCGATCAGGCTATTAATCCTTGAGGCCGCACGCAAAGAAACCGCTGACTGATTTGCCAGAATAAGAAACGCGTCAGCCCTGCGAGTCGTCCTGCGGGAGAGATGCTCCAGTCCTGCTTCATTATCAATCAGCACGTAGTCATAATCGGCAATCAGCCGGTCCATAACCGCCCGCAGGACGTTGTTGATGTAACAATAACAGCCGGGGCCTTC
>CAZDUF010000123.1:0-4268 GCA_964508555.1 uncultured Planctomycetales bacterium | reverse complement strand
AGAGAGCCTGCTCGATGAGTTCGCATAGAATGTGCGCGATCGTGATATGCGCCTCCTGAATCCGCGCCGTGACCTGTGACGGCACGACCAGCGACAGATCGGCAAGTTTTGTCAGTTCTCCGCCGTCCGCGCCGGTGAGCGCGACGGTTTTCAAGCCCATCTTCTTTGCCTGGCGCATAGCGGCGTTCACGTTCTTCGCCTTCCCGCTGGTCGATATCCCGATCGCCAGGTCATTCTTCTGCGCGAGCGCCTCGATCTGGCGGGAGAAAACGCTCTCGTAGCCGTAATCGTTGGCGATGGCGGTGAGAGTCGAGGTGTTGGTGGTCAACGCGATCGCCGGAAGGCCCCGGCGCTCCATTTTGTAGCGCCCGACAAGCTCAGCCGCGATATGCTGGCTGTCGCCGGCAGAGCCGCCGTTGCCGAATACGATAATCTTGCCGTTTTTTTTGAGACACTCGATCATCGCTTCCGCAACGGATATGATCGCCCCGATCTGCTGATGCAGAATTTGCTCTTTGACCTGGATGCTTTCGAAAATCCGGTCTTGTATGCAATCGCGCATGCCGTCACCTTCGCTTTCTTGCTGATACGACTATCCCGCTATCCCGAGAACTCTTTGGCGATATCGTAGAGTTCCATATCGACGGTCTTGAGCTCCTTGACCGCCTCTTCAAGAGGCACGTCGATGATCTTGACTCCCGCAAGAGCGACCATCCTGCCGAATCTCTTTTCTCTGATCAGATCGATCGCCTTGCATCCGAAGCGCGTGCCCAGGATCCTGTCGAACGCCGTCGGAGAACCGCCGCGCTGAATGTGCCCAAGCACGCTCACCCTGGTCTCAAAACCCGTGCGCTTCTCGATTTCCTGCGCCAGCCGCTCCCCGATCCCGCCGAGACGGACATGCCCGAATTCGTCGAGTTTCTGCTCCTGCAGGACCATATCTCCCTGTTTGAACTGGGCTCCTTCGGCAACAACCACGATGCTGAACGTTTTCCCCCTGCCGTGGCGCTTTTTCAGGGTCAGGCACACTTCGTCGATATCGATCGGCTTCTCAGGAATGAGCACGACATCCGCTCCGCCGGCGATCCCCGCTTCGATGGCAATCCAGCCTGCGTGGCGCCCCATCACTTCCGCGACAATGATGCGATGATGGCTTTCTGCGGTGGTATGCAGGCGGTCGATGCACTCCATGGCGATATTGATGGCGGTATCGAATCCAAAGGTATAGTCGGTCGAACTCAGATCGTTGTCGATAGTCTTGGGCACGCCGACAATATTCGGGAGTCCGTCTTTAACCAGCTTATTGGCCACGCCAAGCGTATCCTCGCCGCCGGTTGCCACGAGCGCGTACAGATTCAAGGCCTTGAAATTCTCCCTGACCTTGTCCACTCCTCCCTCTTTCTTGTAGGGATTGGTACGGCTCGTGCCGAGGATCGTGCCGCCGCGGGGCAGAATACCGGAAATTGAGTCCAGGGTCAGCGGAAAGACATCCTTCTCGATCATGCCCTTCCAGCCGTTCCTGACCCCGACCATTTCGTAGCCCTGATTGATTCCCTTGCGCACCACTGCGCGAATCACGGGGTTTAACCCGGGACAATCACCGCCGCCTGTGAGAATACCGATACGTTGTGCCATTGTTGACGTAGCCTCCTTCTTATGTTTGCGGGTTCGCGGGTTTGCGGGTTTACGCTTACATCCTCGAATATCCCCTGAACGGCACGCCGCGCTCTCCCGCGTCTTCGTCTTTCCGTTTCCTATCTTTTGATTCGGCTGGCGAGATCTTGGACACGTGGATCTTGATAATAATCTGTTCCTCGATACCGAGCACTTCCTGGAGTTTCGCCCGCACCTGTTCCTGAAGCTGAGCGATGAGATCCGGGATATTCGTTTCGGTGCGCAGGATAACCCGCAGATCGACGATAATCCCTTTCTTGGTCGCGATCACATTCGGCCGCAACTCCTTGATTTCGGAAATGATCCCCGTCATGCGCCGGATCAGGTCCTCGACAGCGGATAAGGCGATCGTCACTTCTCCCGACGACGTCTGGAACGCGATGGTCTTCTCTTTCTGGAACTTGCCGAGTATCAGCTGGGCGAATGAATAACTCACCACGATGAGCAGAGCGCCGGATATCCCGATCACCCAGCGCGTCGACACGCTCGTCTGGGCGAGCGACAGCACATCGACGATCTCCCGGGGCTCGGCCAGATTCAGCGAAAACGCGATGCAGACCAGCCCGATGAGCATGATCACGCTCGAATAAAAAAGGATGCCGAGAATTCTCATGGAGAGCCCCTTTCTATCCCCTGGACGTTGATGATAACCTCTTTCACCGACAGGTTCACCATTTTGTCCAGCGCGACCCGGATATTCTCCTGCGCCCTGGTGGCAACCTCTGCGACGTTATACCCGTATTTCACGACAATGGGCACATAGACGGTAATTTCTCCCGCCTCATCCTTGTGGACACGCACCGCCCATGAGCACTTCCGGCACAACAGATGCAGCAGCGTCGACTTCAGCGATTTCGTGACCATGCCGACTCCGTCGATCTCGGTCGCGGCAAGCACCGCGATCGATGCGACGGCATTGTCATGAACCCTGATGTTTCCTGTGTCCGTAGAATCGTGCCGAGGCCTCATGCCTCCTCCTTGTGCTCATCCTTGAGCATCTCCTGAACGAAATGCGTCGAGATGTCTCCCTTGATAAACGATTCGTGTTCCAGGAGCCTCAGATGGAACGGGATGGTGGTCTTGATCGGCGAAATATAAAATTCCTCGAGGGCTCTGCGCATGGTACGGATCGCCTCCGCCCTGTTCCTGCCGTAGGCGATCAGTTTCGCGACCAGGGAATCGTAATACGGAGAAATCTCGTACCCCTGATAGATATGCGAATCAAGACGCACCCCCGGTCCGCCGGGCACATTGAGCGTCTCGATCCTGCCCGGTGACGGCATGAAATTCCGCTCATGGTCCTCGGCGTTAATCCGGCATTCTATAGCCGAACCCCGGACCTGGATGTGGTCCTGCTGCAGCTTAAGCTTCTCTCCCGCGGCCACGCGTATCTGCTCTTTGATCAAATCGATACCGGTCACCATCTCGGTCACCGGGTGCTCGACTTGAATACGCGTATTCATTTCCATAAAATAGAAATTATGGTGCGCATCGAGGAGAAACTCGATCGTGCCGGCGGAATAATACCCTGCCGATTTAGCTCCCTTGAGCGCGGCATCGCCCAGGCGTTTGCGTAATTTCTGATCCACAACCGGGGAAGGAGACTCCTCGAGCAGTTTCTGGTGCCTGCGCTGGATGCTGCAGTCGCGTTCCCCGAGATGCACGATATGCCCGTATTTGTCGCCGAGAAGCTGAATCTCGATATGCCGTGGCTTTTCAATGTATTTCTCGATGTACACCGCAGGATTACCGAACGCCGCTTCTGCCTCAGCCTGGGCAGTCACCATGTTGCTCATCAGAGAAAGGTCGTTATGGCAGACGCGCATGCCCTTACCTCCGCCCCCTGCGGCAGCCTTGATAATCACGGGATACCCGATGCCTTTTGCGATTTTAAGCGCTTCCTCCTTGGTTTTGACCGCTCCCGCGCTGCCCGGCACGATAGGCAAGCCCGCCTTGTGCATGCTGGTGCGGGCAGCCATCTTGTCTCCCATGAGCCGAATACTCTCCGGAGAGGGGCCGATAAAGGTAATCTGGCAGGACTCGCAGATCTCGGCGAAATGCGCGTTCTCGGCGAGAAAACCGTATCCCGGATGTATGGCCTCGACATCGGTTATCTCGGCCGCGCTGATGATTGCGGGAATATTGAGGTAGCTCGAGCTCGATGCGGGAGCACCGATGCAGATAGCCTCGTCGGCGAAACGCACGTGCAGGGAATTCTTGTCTGCTTCGGAATAGACGGCGACCGTGCGCACGCCGAGCTCTCTGCAGGCGCGTATGATGCGCAGGGCGATTTCGCCGCGGTTGGCAATTAATATCTTAGAAAACATGAAGGGTTTCAGGTTTCAAGTGACAGGTTGCATTCCTGCTGTCGAAGTGCCGCTTGCCACTTGGAACTTGCCGCTTAGACAGGCTCTATCAGGAACAACGGCTGGCCGAACTCAACGGGTTCGGCGTTATCGACGAGGATTTCCACAATCTTACCGCGCACCTCGGCCTTGATCTCATTCATCAGTTTCATCGCTTCGATAATGCAGATGACCTGGCCGGGTTCGATGGTCTGCCCTGCTTCGACATAAGGAGGCGCTTCAGGAGCG
>CAZDUF010000122.1:0-4289 GCA_964508555.1 uncultured Planctomycetales bacterium | reverse complement strand
TGGCGTCCTCCGCCTGACGCCCTCCAGCATCAGGAAATTGTATAAAGTATACTGCACGAGCCCCTGTTTGTCAAGGTCAGGTCAGCCTGATTTCCTTGTCGTTCATGAGCTTAGTGCGCAGGAGTTTCGGCAGGTTCGCGCGCACGGTAATCCCTTCAGCGCCATAATCAACAGATGCCACGCTCCCTTCCCGGTAACAGAGGTCGACGATTTCCATGCGGCCGTGCGGAAGAAACAACGTGCATTCCAGCATCCTGTCCTTGAAATTCTCCTGGATCAGGGATAACAACCGGTCAAGATGCAATCCTGTGCGCGCGGACACCGCGACAGGATTCGGGAAATCCTCTGCGAGGCGTCCCAGCCACGCGGCATCGTCTGAGGTGTCGATCTTGTTCAAGACCGTGATCAGCGGCTTCTCGCGGCAGGAAAGCTGACCGAGCACCTCGAGCACGGCGTCGCGCACTGCGTAAATGCGCGGATGCGACACGTCAATCACGTGCAGGAGGAGATCGGATTCCCGCACCTCCTCAAGAGTCGCCTTGAACGACTCAACCAGATGGTGCGGCAGGTCATGAATGAATCCGACGGTATCGGTGAGTACGGCGTGGTCGCCGTTCGGCAGGAGGAGCGCTTTCGAAAGGGGGTCGAGCGTGGTAAACAATCCGTCGGACACCTGCGTGCCGGCGCTGGTCAGGGCGTTGAGCAGCGTGGATTTGCCGGCATTGGTGTAACCGACCAGGGCAATCGACGCTACGCGGTTCTCGACGCGTTTCTTGCGTATGGTCGACCGGTGCACTGAAATATCCCGCAGGTCGCTTTTCAGTTTCTCGATACGCGCGCGGATCCTGCGCCGGTCGACTTCAAGCTTGGTTTCACCGGGCCCGCGCGTGCCGATGCCGCCGCCAAGGCGCGACAGGATAATTCCCTTGCCAACGAGCCTCGGCAAGAGATATTCAAGCTGCGCGAGCTCAACCTGCATCTTGCCCTCCGGACTGCGCGCGTGACGCGCGAATATGTCGAGGATGAGCTGCGTGCGGTCGATCGTCTTCATGCACATAACCTCTTCGAGATTACGCTGCTGGGTGCCGGATAATTCCCTGCCGAAAATCACGGTACCCGCGCCAGCGGCGCGCGCCGCAAGAGCGAGTTCCTCAACTTGCCCTTTTCCTATATACAAATTCGGCGTGGGTTTCTGGCAGGTAAGATTGACTGTATCCAGTACCTGTGCTCCGGAGGTAACCGCGAGCTCCTGAAGCTCATACGATTGTTCCTCGATCGGCCAGTCCGTTCTTTCCGACCGCATCTGCACCGCTACAAGTAGCGCCTTTTCCATATATCCCCACCCATGCCAACCACCTCCATTTCGGGTTTGTACAAACCCGAAATGGAGGTGGTGCATTATGATTTCATGAAAAACGAATAGATTCGAGAAGCCAGAGTAGCCGGTCTGTCAGACGCAGCCACGTCAAACCACACAATCCGCTTCTCTTTCCTGAACCAAGTCATCTGCCTGCGCGCGTATTGATACGTGGCCTGCGCCAGTTTTTCCCGTGCCAGCGCGAGCGTATACTCGCCGTTCAGATACCCTTCGATCTCCCTGACGCCGAGCGCCGAGCGCGCAGTCTTTGACGGGTGCCACCTCAGCATGCGACGCACCTCTCCAACCGCACCGCGCCGGATCATCGCCGCGGCGCGTTTCTCGATTCGGGCGCGCAGCGCACTGTTCTCCATGCGCAGCCCCGCGATGCGCACCCGATGCGTCGAGCTTAAGCCGCTGCGCCTTTTCTGCAGCTCGGAGATCCGCTCACCCGTCACCTGATAGACCTCGAGCGCCCGGATGATGCGGCGCGCGTCATGGGGATGGATACGCGACGCGGCAACCGGATCAACGCGGCTTAAAATACGGTGGAGTTCGGCGCTCCCCGACTCTTCCGCCTGCCTGGCGAGCCGCTCGCGCAGCTTATCATCATGCGCCCGGACGTCGAAAATACCGTCGAGCAAGACCGACAGGTAGAGCCCGGTGCCGCCGACTAACAGAGGCGTTTTCCCTTTTTGAATAATCCGGTCGATAGTGCGCACAGCCTGCGCGCGGTACAGAGTGACGTTGAACTCCTTTGACACGGGAACAAAACTCAGCAGATGATGTTTCACGCGGGCACGCTCCCCGAGCAACGGCTTCGACGTGAGAATGTCCATGCCGCGGTATACCTGCATCGAATCACAGGATACGATTTCCGCGTTCATCATCCGCGCAAGGCGCATCGCGACTGCGCTTTTGCCGACGGCAGTCGGCCCGACGACACAATACACTGCTGGGGTCACAGTTCCTTGAGTGCTTCGAGGATGGATGCGCGAAGCATAGTATTGGAGTGGCCGTTCTTATGCAGAGCGGTTACGTACGCGTTGTTTGCGCGGTCAAACTGGCGCAGTCCCTGGTACGCCCTGCCAAGCTCGTAATAGGACGGGGCGTAATCATCGTCGAGGAAGAGCGCCCTGCGCGCCGCGTGCTGCGCCTGCTCGTAATTACCGCGCCCGTTATAGAGCTCGGCAAGATACTGGTGCGCGTACACGCAGTATGGATAGGCACCGATCGTGCGCTTGAGCGACTCCTCTGCCTGCTGAGCGTCGCCTGACTTTAGATACGCGTAACCGCGTATTAACGAGCCGATATAATGCCGCGGCTGTAAACGCTGCGCCTCATCCGCGTGTTTGAGCGCCTCCTCGAGCGTGCCACGTTTCAGGGCGGCGAGCGCCGCATCCACCTGCTCCTGCACCAGCGGCACCGTCTCGGCAATTCTGCGTGCCGCAGACTCCGGAGGCAGGTAGTTGAGCGCAAAAAAAGCGGTAACGATCACCAGATACTGCGCGAAACAAATCCTGTAACGCTGCAGGCGGGCAGATTCCAGCATTGCCACGACTCCTGCTCCCGCAAACAACGCGGCAAACGGCACGTACAAAATGCGGTAACGCGTGGTCACGAAAAATAACAGTAACGACAGCGAAAACGCGGCAACGCCGATATAAAGCACTCCCGTATCCCTGAACCTGCGCACGCTCATCGCCATGCCCACCAGCGCAAGCGGCAGGATCAGACTCAGATCAGGTATCAAGACGCGCAGCGCCCGCACACTGCGCAGGGCGTTCGAATACTCAAGGTCATGCAGCGGCTCTTTCAAGGAGAAGACAAGACAAAGTTTTTTCCAGACCAGCGATGCATACTGTACGGGATGCGCGCGTATAAACGCAAGCCCCTTGTCGAACCAGTATCCGGACACCTCAGAGGGAGATAACAACTTTTTTGTGTCATACCGCGCAAGCGCTTTTGCGTCGCGGAACATCCCCTCCTGGTTCATCGAGATATTCGCCGGAGCATAAAAAAGACCGTCGGCCTCGGGATTATTGCCGATATAGAAATTAATGCCCGTATGCGCTGCTACCGGGACAAAATCTCCTGAAACCGCGAAATTGCGCGCAGTCACGACACCGATCACCAAGCCGAGCCCCGCAAGAAACCCGGCACCGAGCGCAATTTTCCTGCGCAGGACGTTCGGCCCTGAGAATATCACCAAAGACGCCGCCGGCGCGCAAAAGAGAAAACTGTTCCCCTGGCTGAGCACGCATAATCCTGCCAGCAACCCTAACCCGAAAAGACGCCTGCCGAACTGAGCGTGTTGCATACGGACCAAGAGATTACAAAAAAACACATTTAAGAAAAGCGCCAGGCTCGTGTACAACGGGACCGTATCGTAGAACGCCGGCATCGCATACCACAGATACAAAGCGACCCCAATCAGCGCAGCCGGCCGCGAGAGCAACCGTTTGCCGATCCCGTACAGAAAGACACAGGTACAAGCGCTCATCAGGATCTGCACGCAATAGACGAAATACAGGTCCTCGCCGGAAATCTTCGACAATCCGCCGAGAAAATACGCGTACAGCGGCCATTTCATGAACACGCGCGTGCCGAGCAGATCTCCGGCGGCGATGTCGCGCGCCCACAGGGAATAATAATGGCCGTCGGAATATTCGCTCAACGGAAAAACCGCGCTGCGGCTGAAATCGAACAGATAGAAAACGCGTACGAGAACCGCGGCGATGAATATCCCTAAACACACAAGGAACTCGCGGTTCACTCCTGCTGAACGCCGCATCTTCTGCTGGTCAAAAGTCTCTGCTATTGGCATATGGCGGTTGGCAGTCCCTGATCTGACAACTCGAATTTCAGCTGTTCAGCGAGTGTACGAGTGTTGACCCCACCGACGCGGACTTTATACGTCACCGTGCCCGAA
>CAZDUF010000121.1:0-4361 GCA_964508555.1 uncultured Planctomycetales bacterium | reverse complement strand
AGGGGATAGCCTATGAAGAACAAAATCATTATGACGATTGTTGTTGTTCTTGCCGCCGGATTGCTCTTCCAGACCGCCTATTCCATGGGCCGGCGCAGCGCGCAACCCGCGCACAGCCAGCCTGCACCAGTGAATACGCGCCCAGAACAACCGGTGCAGCATGAACCCCAGCCGCCTGTCCGTGTGCATCGCTGGGTGGTCGATCCGTTTTTTGACGACATGGGTGCCTGGGATCCGTTTGCCGAAATGGACAGGATCCAACAGCGCATGCACCGTCTGTTCGATGACGGATTTTCGCGCGGCATACCGTCTGCGAGCGTCTTTCGCCGCAGCAATTGGTTTGAGCCCAATATTAGCATACATGAAGAAGGCTCACAGTATATCGTACGGGCCGATGTGCCCGGCATGGACAAAGACGCTATCGACATCGAGATTAACGGCAGGCAGCTGACGATTTCCGGCGAGCGTAAAGCGCATTCCAAGCAGGAAGACCAGGGATATTACCGTCAGGAGCTCAGTTACGGCTCATTCTCGCGCTCTATTATGCTCCCTGATGACGCTCGCACGGACGAAATAACGTCGCGCTACGAGCACGGCGTGCTGACCATAACCATCCCGCGGTCAGAAAACAAAAAGCCTGCTCAGCCCCCGATCAAGGTACCGGTAACTTAAGGCGTGGTTGCTGCAGGCCCTTCACGAGCGGCATGTCAGGAAAATCAGGCATGCCGCTTTTTTTATTTGACAGGACGTGCCGGCCGGATTATAATTGGCATATGCTAATAATCAGCAGAAGGCTCTAAACGATGCCGCGCCCGTGTCGCTGCCGCAGGATTCGCTGTGCTCCGGATGCGAGTTACTTCAAACCGCTCGGAATTCCGCTCGATCAGCTTGACGAGGTGCAGATGACTCTCGATGAGCTCGAGGCGCTGCGTCTGGCAGATTTCGAGGGTCTCTATCACGAAGACGCCGCCGCCAGGATGAACGTATCCCGTCAGACATTCGGTAATATCGTGCATGCGGCGCGACGAAAAACCGCCGATGCCTTACTGCACGGCAAAGCGCTCAAAATCGCAGGCGGCGTTGTCACCATGAAAGGGGAGTAACCATGGTTCTTTGTATTCCGTCCGAGACGAACCAGGGAAAAGATGCCCGCTGCTACGGCCATTTCGGCAGCGCGCCGTTCTTCACCTTGTTTGACACCAGCGCGGGCTCCGTCGAAATTATCGACAACACAAACCAGCACCATGCCCATGGCATGTGCCATCCCATGGCAGCACTCACCGGCAGGAAGCTTGACGCGGTCGTGTGCGCGGGATTGGGAGCGCGCGCGGTCCAGCGTTTGAACGAGGCAGGGATCAAGGCGTACCGCGCCGTTCAGGGCACGGTATCAGAAGTCGCCGCCCAGTTCTTAAACGGCAAGCTTGACGAGATAACCGTCTCCAATGCCTGCAGCCAGCACGGGTGCCATTAAGGTCTGCATCGGCTGCGCGCGCGTGTGGTAAGCGATAGGGATTGCAATCCGCGGCTGACAGGCATATAATTGAAGCACAGGGAGTATCGTTTCCGGAAGTGCCCGGTTTCGGGCGTTCGAGAAGGAGGAAGCTATGCAGATACTCAAAATCATCCTGTGCATCATCCTTCCGCCGTTAGCCGCGTACATGCAGGTCGGCGCGACCACGCATCTGTGGATCAATATCATCCTCACGTTGATGATGGGCGTGCCCGGGATGATCCACGCGCTCTGGCTCGTGCTCACGGACAAAAAAGCGGCGTAATCATTGTCGTCTCCATACCGGGAACATCGCCCTGGCTTACTCCGGGCGATTTTCCCGGATGGGGACGGCCAAACCCAGAACAGCGCCCTAGTTTACTCCATGCGATTTCCCCGGTTTGGTGTTGGTTAACATCCCTCTTGACGTCTCCCTCCCCAAGTTAAATCGGCCCTATTTATTCTCGCCGCTTGAAAAGAAGGCCACTGCCGTGGTCATTGTGTCATTTATTATCCCGCAGTATATTACATAATATAGTTGATAATTAATTGACAATATCAACTTTTTAGTGTATATTTTACTTATGGATAAGATATTAGAGGTAAGAAACACTGTACTCAATAAGCTTGCGCACAAGTTAGAAGGCTTCTACCTGGCAGGCGGAACCGCGTTAACATTATTCTATTTTCAGCACCGGGAATCGTTTGATCTAGATTTCTTCAGTAAGGAATTCGCGCGCGCGCGGATAGATGAGATCATGTCCGGTCTCTCAGAAGCAACGCAATTGACTTCGCAACTCTCGGCAGAACAGAATAAGAAGGGGTTTGCGAGGCTGGCGGTGTTTTCCCTCATCATCAACAGCTCAAGCGCGTTAAAAATCGATTTCGTAGAAGACCTAACCCCGCTTTTAAAGCCGCTGAAAGAGATTGACGGCATTCCCGTTCTGTCTTTAGAAGACATTTATCTTCGCAAAATATTGACCGCGTGCGGGAGCATCGCGACCGTTGATGAATTCGGCCGTTCTTCGTTCATCGGCGGAAGGCAGGAGGCCAAGGATCTGTTCGATTTGTATTTCCTGTCAACGACCTTTATGCCGTTGTCCGCGTTCCTGCGCGAGTTCTGCAGGCAGGCGTTCATGGAAAGCGTCGTCATATGGTTCAGAACCTTTGACAGGCTCCGGATGAAGACAGGACTATTGGATATCATGACGAACAAGACCATATCGTACCAGGACATCGAAGCTCATTTCAAGGCAGAGGTCGGCAAGCTGATCAGCGCCGAACTCTAAACGATCATGGAAAACAACGCCGCCATTTTATGGGATACCAGAATCACGCCTGATGAAGTAAAACGCATCTTGGAGAATGAGCAGCATCCGCGCTTCATCGAGATAGCCGCATTACTCCTCTCGCGCATGAACCGGCCGCGCGAGGTCTTTGAAACGTATCTGGACCGCAGGCGGTTCGTGCAGAATTGGGCAAAGATAAAATCGAGGATGCGAGTCAACAGGTGGAACGACACGCGCATCATATTCTGGGATGAGGTCTGTAAGGTCGTCAGGGAGACCAAAGGCCTCTCGGCGCGCGAGCCGCACAAGCGGCCGCTGCGTGTTGACGCTGACTTTAAAGCGCTCTGCGACCAGATCCGTCTAGTGAGGCAGCAGCGCGGCCTGACGCAGAAGCAGTTGTCTAAGGTCTCCGGCATTTCGCAGCAGTCGATCTCTTTCATCGAGCAGGGATACATTAACGTGACGCTGGGATCGCTCAAGAAGATAACCGACGCATTAGGGCTCAAGCTCGTCTTAAAAACTCCTTGACTCCTCTGTGCGCCGGGAGGAGACTAAGGAACGTCTCATTCTATCGTGAAGGGGGATGAAGGCTTCTGAAGGAAGCGGGGCGAGGGAAGGAATGCCGATCCTACGGATAATATCAATGCAAATGAAAATCAGTTCCGTACCCAGATTAGTAATCAAATTTAAGAAATGGCACGGCGCGTCCATTAAGAACAATTACAATGGCAAAGAAGTAGTCGATTTTCGAGGAGCGCCTTTGTTCGCCGAATTGGCGATTCTGCGCATGTATCAAGCACAGGGTTGGAAAGGCGTCTGGGTTGACTCTTATGGTAAGAAATTCCGGGTTGGCCTGCCGGAGAAAGGCAATACAGTTGTTTCGTTGTCTCCTTTTGTTGCAAGAAAGCTGAACGCTATTATGAGGCGGAATAAAGGGCTATCTGGCTGCTGGGATGTGTTGATTTGGAAGGGACGAAGATTGCGTTTCATTGAAGTCAAGCGAGCAAAGCGAGATAGAATTCGTCCATCTCAACTTAAGTTTCTCGCTGCGGCGCTAAGGTGCGGTATCTCAAAGAGCGGCTTCATAATTGCCGAGTGGGATTTGGTATGAACAAGGAGTATTTGCGAGGTATATTTCTCAAGACAAGCGGACATTGTCACTTTTGCGGAGATTCGTTAGTCTTCCGCAAATATGGATGCAAGGATCTGGAAGATCTCGCTGGTGCCTGGGAGGCTGACCACGTCATTCAGCGGGGTAAGGGCGGTTCTAAGAAGGTTGAGAATTGTCTGCCGGCATGCGTTCGCTGCAATCGTTTGAGATGGCATCGCACCGGAAAGAATTTGAGAGATCTCTTATTGTTTGGTTTGATTGCGAGTGTGGAGATTCGTAATAAGACAGCTTTGGGAAAGCAGCTCCAGCGATTAAAATCCAATCGAATTATGGCTAACCAAAAGAGGCGAGAGTTGGAGAAGCGGGGGATAACACAATGATATTGACCGCTCGTCTAGAAAAAGCCTTAGTAACGGCACTGCGCATTCACTGGCATCAGAAGCGTAAAGGCGACAACTCGACGCCGTACGCG
>CAZDUF010000120.1:0-4384 GCA_964508555.1 uncultured Planctomycetales bacterium | reverse complement strand
GATCCTGATATCCTGCTCACTTGGAAGCAGGTGCTCGAAATGGCTGAGTCGGGCCTTGTCACCTTCGGCTCGCATACATTGACGCATCCGATCCTGAGCAAAATCAGTCCGGAGCAGGCTCGTCGCGAAATTTACGAATCAAAAGCGCTGCTTGAACACCGTCTACATAGATCGGTCAGATTATTCGCTTATCCGAACGGCCGCGAGCACGACTTTACGCAGGAGACGGTGCAGATGCTCAGAGCGGCGGGATACAACGCAGCATGCACGACGATCGCGGGAAGCGTCAATTCCTGCAGCGACCGTTTCCGCCTCTCAAGGCACGGACTCATGAATGACCCGTTGTATCTGACATCCCTGACCAGCGGAGGATTCTTTGAGCTCTTGAAACCTGCGCGCTGCGTTGATGGGCGTCCGGGATGGGAGAAACTGCTCGAAAAAAACTTCCCGGTCTGGCTGCCTTCTTACGCGGCTGAATTGCTCACTATATCCGTGAGCAATTCACCCCAGACCCCGGCGCACATTATGCTCTGTCTCGTGGATCATTTTGAGCCTCAGCACGGAGAAGCTTCGGAACACCAGGCGCAGCACCGCATGCGGACGTGGGTCTCAGGATATCCTCAGGCAATGCGTACTTTCCGGGATGCGGACGGCGTCATGCCGCAGCACACCTGGTTCTATCCGCCGCACCACGATCAGCGGTATATCGACGACCTTCTCAGGCTATGCGCGCAGGGATTCGGGGAGATTGAAATGCACCTGCACCATAATAAGATGCAGCCGTTTCCCGACACGCCAGAGACACTGCGCGCAAAGATTATGAATTGTATAGACTCCTATAGTTCGCGGGGAGGGATATTCCAGCTTCCTGACGGCAGAAAAACCTTTGCCTTTATTCACGGCGACTGGTCGCTTGATAACTCCCGGGGACCTGAATTTTGCGGCGTCAATAACGAACTCGGGATTCTTGCGGAATGCGGCTGCTACGCTGATTTCACGTTCCCGTCACTCGGCGCTGCCCAGCCGTCGATGATTAACCGCATGTATTATGCCGATGACGATCCGTGCCGGCCGAAATCGTACAACAAGGGAAGAGAAGTCCGGGCAGGGAAGCCTTCCCAATCCGGACTGATGATGATATCAGGGATATTGGGTATGCGCGCCAAAAAGCCCGGGCAATTCGGCTTTACCGTCGAGACATCAAACCTTGATGTCTCAGAGCTTCCCGCGCAGGAGAGAATCGATTACTGGATACAGCACGCGGTGCGCATCCCCGGCAGGCCGGATTGGCTCTTTGTCAAACTGCACACGCACGGAGCAGTAGAAGAGAATTTTCCCGCGTTGTTCGGTGATCCGGCGATCGCAGCGTTCGAGTATCTGAACGCGCGCTATAACGATAAAAAAGATTATTATCTGCATTTCGTTTCCGCGCGTCAGATGTATAATATCGTGAAGGCGGCGGAAGCCGGAATGTCGGGTAACCCGAACGACTACAGGGATTTTGTGATACCGAAGTATGTGTATCTGAAATAAGGACAAACACCAGAGGAATCGACACCGCAAGAACGAAGGGCACCGTCATTGCGAGGCCCCGCAGGGGCCGAAGCAATCTCAAGCAAGATTAGCTACTTCAGATTGCTTCCCTCGTAATGACGGAACTGTTACATTCTATGAAAATTATCAACGTAGTCGGCGCAAGGCCAAATTTCATGAAGATCGCTCCAGTCATCGAGGAATTGCACAGATATCCTCATGTTGAGCAGCTTCTCGTGCATACGGAACAGCATTATGACGAGAAGATGTCCGCGCTTTTCTTCGGGGATCTTGGTATGCCGAGGCCCGATCTCTGCCTTGGCGCCGGCTCAGGCAGCCACGCGGAACAGACCAGCCGTATCATGCTTGCGTTCGAAAAGGTGCTGCTTGAGCACAAACCGTCCCTTGTCATTGTGGTCGGCGACGTCAACTCCACGATCGCCTGCGCTCTTACCGCGGTGAAACTGTGCATTCCGGTCGCGCATATCGAAGCCGGATTACGCAGCTTCGACCGCTCCATGCCCGAAGAGATCAACAGGATTCTCACGGACGCAATATCCGATTATCTCTTTGTCACCGAGGAAAGCGGCAAGGAAAACCTGCTCAGGGAAGGGGTACCTGAAAAAAAAATCCATTTTGTCGGTAACTGCATGATCGACACTCTGCTCAAGAACAGGAAAAAGGCAGCTGCTTCGCACATACTCGACGACACCGGACTCGCGCAGAAAGAATTCGCGCTCTTGACGCTGCACCGGCCGAGTAACGTCGACAATAGGCAGACCTTTGAAGGCATTCTGACTGCGCTTGATCATATACAGAAACGCCTGCCGATCCTCTATCCGGTGCACCCGCGCACACGCAAGCAGATAGAGGGATACGGGCTGGCTGAACGGTTCGAATTCCTGAAAGGCAAGCCCGGCAGCAGTTGTATCATGACCGAACCCCTCGGCTATCTGGATTTTTTGAGGGCAATGTCTGAGGCAAAGGTAGTATTGACTGACTCAGGAGGCATCCAGGAAGAAACCACCGTGCTCGGAGTCCCTTGCGTCACGCTCAGAGAGAATACCGAACGGCCAGTAACGGTTGAGCAGGGAACAAACGTGCTTGCCGGAACCTCTCCTGAAAAGATCATCGCAGCCGTGGAAGCCATTGTACAGGGAGAACAGCGCCCGTCACGCATACCCGAGAAATGGGACGGACAGGCAGCTCAGCGGATTGCTGAAATATTAGTAGAATCATTGAATCGTCATTGCGAGCCCCGGCACCCTGCCGGCCGTTAGCCGGCGAGGTGCCGGGCGAAGCAATCTTAAACAGCTTAGAGTACTTTAGATTGCTTCGTCAGGACGACAGATATACGACGCCTTCCTCGTAATGACGTGGTGTGCGAACCGGAGTTCATACTATATGTTTTTCTTATACCTCTTCCTCATCGTCATCTTCATCCAGCCGCAGGAATTCTGGCCTCCGCTGCACGGCGCTCGGCTGGTTATCGTTACCCTTGGAGCGGCAGGCTTCAGCTGGCTCTTTCGGGTCATGGGTGCGCACCGCGTGACCTACGCCCAGCAGAACCGCCTGATGATCCTCTTCTGGCTGATCGTAACGCTCTCGGTCATCCAGGTAGGCTGGGCGGCGTTCGTACTGTCGACCTTTATCAATTGGGGTAAATTCGTGCTTATCTACTTTATGATGAGCACGCTTATCGAATCTCCGGCGTCTCTCAGGCGCGTGATGTGGGTTATTGTGCTGAGCATGGCCTTCACCGCCTGGATGGGCGTTCAGCAGTTTTACGGAAACGATATCACCGGTGTCGGCATCGGCCGTTTCGGCCGTATCCGCGGTATCGGCATCTTTGACACAAATCAGCTCGCCTATACGTGCGGATTCCTGCTTCCGCTGGTATTCGCCCTGTTCAGGCTCTCCCGCAATCCCATCGCGAAAGGCATTGCCCTTGGAGCTTTTGTTCTTTATTACTACTGCATTTATCTGACCGGCTCCCGTGGAGGACTCCTGGCAGGAGTGTTTTTCTTTCTGCTCCTGTTTATCGTCCTGACCAAGAGTAAACGCGCCAAAATTGCCGGCATTGTCTTTTCCTGGGTACTCCTGACGTCACTCTTTACCATCGCGCCCAGACTGCAAACCGTATCCGCCTATAAAAAAGATGCCTCTGCCATGGGACGCCTGAGCGTCTGGGGAGAAGCGCTGATTTCGCTCAAGAGCAAGCCTTTCGGCGTGGGTAAAGACCAGTTTGAGGATTTCTTCGAAATATCGCCGCACAGTTCATACATCGAGGTCATATCGGAGCTCGGCGTTTTCGGGCTCTTTGTGTGGTTGGCGCTTTTTTATTATTGCATCAAAAACCTGCAAATAATCATCAGGGAGAACAACGGTAAGGAACGCCAGTTGACCATCCTTGCGCAATCCCTGCAGATCAGCCTTCTCATGTACCTGGTCGGCTCGTTCTTTTCGGGAAACGGCTATTACGTCACGCTGATCGTGTTGTTCGCTCTGGCAGTGTCCCTGCAGCGGGCCTCACGCCTCGAGATCTTTGCAAAGCCCCAGCGCTTTTCCTTCAAGGACCTGCGGTCCGTTGCGCTTCTGGAGTTCGGGATTATCGCCTTTATCTACGCCCTATGCCGCACCTCAGGATAGGCGCAATCGTGTGAACATGAAAAACGTCATCGTGCTCGCGGATTTTCCTCCGCTCGTCGGTGGGCCGACAATATGGTATTACCGTATCTGTGAAGTCCTGCTTTCCCGCGAGTATCGCGTGTTTTCGCTAGGAGGCAGGGGAGAACCGCCGCACGGAGTCAAGAATCTGAATCCGAAACGTAACCCTGTATTTCTGGTCCGT
>CAZDUF010000119.1:0-4429 GCA_964508555.1 uncultured Planctomycetales bacterium | reverse complement strand
TGTGACGTTTGAAGCAGCCGCGGCAATAAAGGCTGCTGCCACGTCAGTCACATAGATAAAATCTCTTTTTTGCGTGCCGTCTCCGACAACAGTACAGGGTTTACCGGCGAGTTTCTGCGCAAGGAACACGCCGAGCACTGCTCCGTAGGTGCCCGATGTGCGGGAACGCGGGCCGTACACGTTAAAAAGACGCAGCGACACAACCGGTAGGCCGTAGATCAGCCCCCAGAAAAAAGCCAAACACTCTCCCGCGTATTTCGTGAAGGCGTACGGATACCGCGGCTGAATCTCGGCAGTCTCCGGAGTCGGATACACCGCCGGTATTCCGTAACAGGAGGATGATGCGGTATACACGAAACGCTTGACCCCGTGCCTGCGGCTTGCCTCAAGCACGGCAGCCGTGCCGTCAACGTTTGCCCTGTGGTAGGTAAGCGGATCAACGACCGACGGCACGATATCCGCTAACGCTGCCAGGTGAAACACCCAGTCGACCCCTTTGAAAAACCGCTCGATATCGCCGTAGCTCGTGCAGTCCGCCTGCTCGAATGAAAAACGCGGATTGCCCTGCACGGAAGAAAAATTATCCGGTCTGCCCGTGGCAAGGTTATCCACAACCAGCACCCGGTGCCCGTCACCCAGGAGCGCCTCGACAAGATGTGATCCGATGAATCCTGCCCCTCCGGTCACCAGTGTGTTTTTCATACGGTCATTATACTCCTGCTGGACCCTTGACGGCAACTACCAAAAGCGCTCCCCCCGACCGGCAGGAAACCGCTGCTCCTTTCAACACCGATCCTTTCAGCGCTATCTTTGCCGCGCGCATCTGGAGACCGGCAACAAACGGCACCCGTGCCATGACGTAGAAATACGCTGCAAGGGCGTCCCAGAGCATGAGCAGAGCGGTCGGCATGTATGACACGCTCTCAATGAGCTCAAAACCCCGGTTTTTGAGTTTCTCCGCCCACTTCCCCTCATCGTAACAATGGTAATGATTCAGGAGCGCGTTCCTCTTGACGCCGTAGGCGCGCGCGAACCGGCCTAAACCGACTGTTGAAGCGACGCGAGAAAAAAAAAGGTCGCGCGCGAACGTCGCGCTGGGAACCGTAAACATGAACCTGCCTCCTGGCTTTAAGACCCTGCCGGTCTCGGCAAGGACGCTGTCTAAATCCGGGATATGTTCGATCACGCAGTTGCTGAAAACGCTGGAGAACGTCCCGTCGGCAAACGGCAGACGGCAGCCGTCGCCGAGCAATCGCCAGCGGTAGGGCACGGTTGTGGAAGCAGCTGACAGCAATTCCCAGCAGTTATCGAGTCCGACAACCTCATCCTGCGGACCAAAGAGCGACCGGGCGATGATCCCCTCGGCGCAGCCAAGGTCCAGGACCGGCGATGCCAGCGCGTGTTTCTTCATGAACGCCGCAAGCAGCGCGGTCTCACAGGTACGCCACAAATACGTCGCCGGATGATCGAACTCCCGCAGCAGGGACTTTGCGGACACCTGCATATCTGCCTCGAGAAAGGCATTGGTCATATCAAAAGTCTCACCGGTGTTTCAAAGCCCAGTCATACGGGATATCGTTGTCGAAAGGATCGACACGGACAACCTCGGCGGGATCGTGCGGCAGTGTCGAGCATATCGCTACGATCGCCGGCTCGACACCGATACCTTTAAAACCGATATAAATGCCGCTCGGCACTTTCACCAGGGAGTACGCGCTCTGTCCGATAAAAATTTCCTGCACCTGCGCGCAGGTCTTCGAATCCTGTCGCGCGTCCGACAACGCCAGCTTGATCTCTCCGGAGACCACCGCATAGTAGATCGCGGCCCGGCGGTGCATATGCCACGCCTTGACGACCCCCGGATACACGACCGAGAAATAGACCTCGCCGAACCGCTCGAAGAGCGGACTATCCTCGCGCAGCATATGCATGATCTTGCCGCGTTCATCAATGATCTGGCGCAGCGGCTGGACCACAACCCCTTCTATCATACCCGCTCCCCGGGAGATGCGAAGTAATCCGAGTACCACTGAATCGTCCTCACAAGCCCCTCATTGAGAGAGATCGCCGGACCCCAACCGAGCATACGCCGCGCCTTATCGATGGACAGGTATTGCTCCTTGATCTCATTCTTCGTCTGGCAGAGCACCCTAGGCTTCAGACGCTTTCCCATCAACGTGAGAATGCGCCCGACCAGGTCCCGTACGTTGACGTGCACTCCGCTTGAGAAATTAAAAGCCTCACCCCAGATACCCTTCTTCATCTTTTCCGCAAGCTTCAAATACGCTTCAACCGCATCCTCAACGTAAAAATAATCCCTGACATAGAGGCCGTCGGAGCGGATGACCGGCGCCTCATTGTAGAACGCCGAGCGGATGGTTCCCGGGATGATGCGGCTAAAATTCAGGTCGCCCCCGCCGTACAGGTTACCGCAGCGCACAATACACACCGGCAGCGCATAGGTTTCGAAATACGCCCGGGCAATCAGGTCGGCGCAGCTTTTTGAGACGTCATACGGATGCGTTCCGCATAAAGGGTCTGTCTCGCGGTACGGAAGCTTTGCTTTGACGCCGTACGCCTTGTCGCTGGAAGCAATCAAGACACCCTCGACCGACCGAGCATGCCGGCATGCCTCAAGCACATTCCAGGTTCCCTTGATATTGACCTCAAAGGTCTCGCGCGGTTCATGGTTTGCCACGGTGACAATGGTCTGCGCAGCCAGATGGAAAACAGTCTGCGCCTCATATTCATGTATCGTGCGCTGCACAAACCGGTAATCTTCGACTGCTCCGGTAACAGCCGCTATCTTGCCGCGGAATCCGCCGAGAGCAAGATATGAATCAGGAAGCTCATCGCGGATAACCCCGACCACCGAAGCCTTTTTCTCAAGAAGCGACTTCACCAACCACGACCCCAGAAGTCCGGTACAACCGGTCACTAATACTCTTCGTTTATGCCAGAAACTCATCGCGCGCGTCCTTTCCAGACCGCCCAGGGCGCCTGTCCCCGTCTCCATAGACTATTCAACCGGAGATTATCCTTATACGTGTCCATGCACTCCCAGAAACCCTCGTGTTTATACGCAACCAGATCGCGTGCCTGGACTGCGCGGTGAAATGATTCATGCTCGAGGACGTCATTCTTTCTGAGGTACGAAAAGAACCGCCTGTCAAAAACAAAGAACCCGCCGTTGACCCAATGATCAAGAACGGGCTTCTCCTCGAAATGCGTGACAACACCGGATACCGGCTCGATTCCCATGATCCCGAAGGGCGAGCGCGGCTTCACGGAGGTCAGCGTCGCAGCCTTGCGGTGTTTACTATGGAACCGGATCAGCCGTTTAATGTTAACGTCCGAGAGCCCGTCTCCGTAGGTCACGCAAAAGGTGTCGTCTTTGAGCAGATCCTTTGCCTGGTACAGACGTCCGCCGGTATTGGTATCAAGACCCGTGTCCAGGCAACGGATGCGGCATCCGGGAAGCGACGCGGATCCGGAAAAATACTCCCGGATCAGAGCCCCCTTATACCCCAGGCAGAGCACGAATTCTCTGATACCATGCCAGGAGTAGATGCGCATGATATGCCACAGGATGGGTCTGTCCCCTACGGGTATCAATGCCTTTGGCAATTCATCCGCACCGAGCCGCGTGCCTTTGCCGCCGCACAAGATCACTGTTTTCATGACACGATCATGGTAACATATGCCCGCACAGCCTACAATATATTCGTACCGCTCTTACACGCTCCGCCGCGCAGCAACCGGCCGCATCAATCCGCTTACGGTACCCCAAATCCCGCCCAGCCAATCGGGATTCCCGCTTTGCAGGTATTTCAACAGCCAGTATGCATTGATAAACGCCAGATTACAGCCGAAACGCAGGAGTTTTTCCGCGCTGTCGGCCTTGACCCAGCGCTTATAGAACAGTATGAAATTCCTGCTGCGCTCGTAACTGTACGTGCGCGCCTGAAAAACACCCGCCTGGCTGATCATGTGATACGTAACCGCTGCCGGGGAGAATACGAGCTTCCAGCCCCGCGACCGCACCCCGAACGCAAAATCAGGCTCGTTCCATTCCCCTGTGCCCTCATACGTCTCGTCGAACCCGCCGAGCTCCTCAAGGAGGTGACGGCGGTAACACATATGGCAAGCCTCGAGGTAATCGACGGGAATCACGCCGGGTACATGCGCGCTCTCGGGAAAATTTGAGCCGGGCGTAAAGGTGCCGCTTTTCAGGATCCTTCCCACGTCGCGCGCGGAATTCTCAAGGACGATTGACGTGTAGAGTCTGCCAACCGTCCTCAACAAAAGATTCGGCGCGGAAAACGCGTCCAGGTATCTGGCAAAATCACGGTTCCGGCGCCTGTCTTCGGGAATAATCGTCGGCCCGGATACGCCGCTGCGGCGCGCCCTGGCCGCAAAGGAGGCCCCG
>CAZDUF010000118.1:0-4445 GCA_964508555.1 uncultured Planctomycetales bacterium | reverse complement strand
GAACTGTCAGGAGCGACCATGGTGGTCTCCTGCACGTGCGTGCCCCCGTGTTTCAAGAGCTCCTGTTCGCAGGCGCACATGCGCTGAGCGGTAGCGTGCGGAAACAGATCGTACACGGACTTGCCGACAAGCTTCTCACAGGGCATGCCTGCAAGCCGTTCAAACTCGGCGTTACAGGCGACATAGCGACCCGCGCAATCCTTGATAAATACCGGTATCGGGATCGCCTGCATGACCGCCCGGAGATCGGGAAGCGCGCGCTGAAATTCCATCGCTTATCTCCTGTTTTCCTCTTATACTCCTAGTATACGGCATCACTGCCTGCGCTTCAAGACTCATTCCCGCACAGAAAAAAAACGGGCAGCCCGTCTCGCTCGACGAACTGCCCGCGGTCTGCTCGAAACCTTTACTCCCGCTGCTGCGAAAGCGTGATATCCATGAATGCGCGCAGGCGGCGGCTCCGCGTGGGATGACGCAGTTTCTTCAGTGCCTTTGCCTCGATCTGACGCACACGCTCCCTGGTGACCCTGAATATATTGCCGACCTCCTCGAGCGTGCGCGGCGTTCCGTCGGTGATCCCGAACCGCAGCAGAAGGATTTTCTTTTCGCGGTCGGTCAGCGTGCCGAGGGCGGTGTTCATCTCCTCTTTGAGCATGCCGCGCACAGTTTCGTTCGCGGGTGAAACCGCCTTCTTATCCTGGATAAAATCGCCGAAATGCGTATCCCCCTCGTCGCCGATAGGCATCTGCAGAGAAATCGGCTCCTGCGCGATCTTGAGGATCGCCTTGACCTTGTCGATCGGCATGCGCATCTTGTGCGCGATCTCCTCCGGCATGGGCTCCCGGCCGTTCTCCTGCACAAAGACGCGGCTGAAACGTATGATCTTGTTGATCGTCTCGGTCATGTGCACGGGAATACGGATAGTGCGCGCCTGGTCCGCGATCGAGCGCGTGATCGCCTGCCGTATCCACCAGGTCGCGTAGGTTGAAAATTTGTATCCCCGTTTGTATTCGAATTTCTCCACCGCCCGCATCAAGCCGATATTCCCTTCCTGTATCAAATCGAGAAACGAAAGGCCGCGGTTGGTATACTTTTTGGCGATACTCACCACCAGCCGCAGGTTCGCCTCGACCAGGCGCTTCTTGGTCCGGGAAAACCTCAAATGCGTCGAACGGATGGCCTTGATTTTATCTTTGAGCTTCGGGTACGCTTCCTTGAGTTTACGCTGCAGAGAGAGAATCTTCGGTTTGTCCGCCCTGCACTTCCTGCGTTCCAGGGACTCGATATCCCTGACCACCTCGGTCATCTCGCGGCAGGCGCCCTCGATCACGGAGGTCGTGAAATTTAACTGCATGAGCTGATCGATTTCCGTCGCGGCATTGCGCACGCGGGGCACTTTCTTCAGGACACGTTTAATCCTGTTCACCGCCTGGTTGCGGTTGACCTTGATGTCGTCCTTAACCACCTCTTCGAGATTCATTCCGCCGCTCAAGACCTGCTGGGCGACGTTGAGAATAGTGTCGCGTACGTACGACGCGGAGAGCGCCGCCTTCTTGAAACGCTCATCGGACTCTTCGATCTTGCGGGCAAGCTCAATTTCGTTCTCGCGCGACAACAGCGATATGGCGCCCATCTGTTTCAGGTACATCTTGACCGGATCGTCCAGCGGCAGAAAGCGCGTCTCTTCGGGTTTCTCCTCCAGCGCCGCGTCATCCTTGACATCCGCCTTCTCAACCTCGATATCGGACTCCGACTCCACAACTTGAATATCCTCTTCGCCAAGCGCCTCAAAAAGCTGATCGAGCTCTTCGGACGACGACATGTCGTCAGGCAGCATATCGTTGACCTCATCGTACGTCACAAACCCTTTCTGCTTGCCGAGCTCGATAATCTTCTCTACATTTTTATTCTGGATGGGGGTCTTTTTCATCGTCACCTTGCTTTGATTAAACCGTGAAGCTTTTCGATAAGTTCCTGAACCGCTGCTTCGTCTCCCGCTTCCTGCGCCGCCTGTATGTCAAGCTGGAGCCGGTGCCTCAAGTTCTTTTCCTTCTGCGATTTCAACCGTTCAACGCAGTCGTACACCAGACGCTCTTTTTCCTGCGCCGGAATATCCTGCGGCATGAACACCGACTCGCACACCAGTTTCTCTGCTTCGGCGTCTTCGAACGAATTCAGAAGTGCGGAGACTTCGATTTCTTTGCCGTTCTCGGCAGCGGCGAACAGCTCGCTCAATATCCGGCTAAGACGCGCATCTCCCAGATCATTCGGCGTGAGATGCTCGCGCACCCAGTGCACGAAATCCTGCTGTTCAAGGAGGAGTTTTACCAGCAGGCGCTCAGTCGGATGCGCAACCGCCTGGTCTTTCGGGTGCGCGGATTCCCGCGCCTGCGCGCTGTGGTCAGCGTGCGCCTGAACCTGCCTTATTTTCGACATCTGCCTGCGCAGCGCGTCTTCCGCGACATTCAGATCCGCAGCGAGCTGACGCAGGTACTCTGATTTCACGACCTCGTCTTTGACACGGACAATCGTCGCAAGCATACCTGCGCAAATCTTACCCTTCAGCTGGGCGCTGTCTCCCCGGTACTGTTTCCTGAGCGCGGCGAGCTTAAACGCGAACACGTCCTGCGCCTGCCCGATGGCCATCAGAAACGCATCTTTGCCTTTCGCGCGTACAAAGGTATCCGGATCATGCCCGGCGGGAAGCGTGGCGATGCGCGCGTCTACCTCTTCATCGACGAATATATCAAGCGACCGCAGCGACGCGCTCTCTCCCGCCGAATCACCGTCATACACCAGCACGATATTATGCGTGTAGCGTTTGAGCGTGCGCACCTGATCGACAGTGAGCGCCGTACCCAGCGACGCCACGATATTGGCGCATCCTGCCTGCGACGGGATGATACAGTCCAGATACCCCTCGACCACCAGGACGCAATCCGCGTCGCGTATCGCGGCCTTGGCCGCGTCAAGCCCGAAGAGATGCCTGCCCTTGGTATAAATCGGCGTCTCGGGAGAATTCAGGTATTTCGGATGAGAATCGTCAAGCACCCTTCCGCCGAACGCGAGCACACGCCCCTTTGCATCAAACACCGGGAACATCAGGCGCTTGCGGAAACGGTCGTAATACCCTCCTCCGTCGCGCGGTAAAACCAACCCTCCTTTTTCGAGGACCGAAACCGGGATATTCTTCTTGCGCGCCTCAAGGATCAAGCCGTCCCAGCCCGCACTAGACATGCCAAGCCTGAACCTGCGCGCGGTCTCTGGGCTGATGCCGCGGCGCGCCAGATACTCCCTGGCACCAGAGCCCTCGGCAGATTCAAGCACCCGGACGAAATAATGCGCTGCCATCTCGTGCGCGGCATAGAGCTGCTGCAGAAGACTGGCCGTCTGCGGATTTTCCTGGCGCGCTTCGGGCAGGATGATGCCAGCTTTCTGCGCCAGGTACTTCACCGCCTCGAGAAAATCCATGCGCTCGTGGCGCATGAGAAACTTAAAGGCATTTCCCGACTCGCCGCAGCCGAAGCAGTGGAAAATCTGTCTGTCCGGCGACACCATGAACGACGGGGTCTTCTCGTGATGAAACGGACAGCAGGCCTTGAAGTTCCTCCCCGCTTTCTTGAGCGGGATAGAGGCTTGAATTATTTCGACGATGTCGGTACGGCCGAGGATTTCATCCAGTATATGGTCAGGAATGCGGCCGGCCATTGCGTCTGTACCTCTTGAAACCCGAACAACTCACCACCTCAAGCGGCTCGCCGGAGCGGTTTTCGATCTTGTCGAGCAGCAGGTTCATCCCGAGCGTGTCGGAGGAAACATGCCCCGCGATAATCACCGACAGGTGCGTGTCCTTGATCTTCTTGTAATGTTCATCGCTAACATGCATGCAGACCAGCGTGCGCACGCCTGCCTTGTACAGGGAGTTAAACACGTTCGGATGCCCCTCGGTTCCGCCGGTCATGTCCACCAGCACCTTGCCCGCGCCCTGATTAAGATTTCCGTACACGAGTTTCGGTTCCGTGCCGAGTTTCTGCGCGTCGCGGTACTCGTCAAATCCCATGAGCAGGTCAAGCACGTCTTTGACAAGCTTCGGCTTTGCCTTGTCCAGGAGCTTCTGGAGAAAATCGTAGACGTTATTATCCGCCGGCGTGTGCAGGCACACAAAGGGCAGACCCAGTAACCGCGCGGCGTCCGGCGCGCGGGTGTGATTGGCCGAAAGCAGCCTGCGCTCAACCTCCCACATCCTCTCTTCGAGGAGCTGACGCGCCGTATCAAGAGGCACGCCGTTACGCACGAGCACCTCGACCTGCACCGCCATCACGTCGGCAAGGCGCGCGAAGGGCTTTCCTTCGGGATGATGAGCGACTACCGCGTCAAGCTGATGCCGCGCCCGCAGACGATCGGCGAGCATGATCTCAGGCACCTCGATATCGATGCCGACCATC
>CAZDUF010000117.1:0-4463 GCA_964508555.1 uncultured Planctomycetales bacterium | reverse complement strand
AGGCGCGCGTGCGCGTATTGATTCAGTCTCAGGACGCCCGCGATTCATGGAACACGATCGGCGTCCATGAAAATATCATTGAAGCCAGCTGGCAGGCGTTGGTTGATAGTGTTGAGTATAAGCTGCTGAAGGATGCGAGGGGGAAGTAAATGTATTTTTTGCTCCGCCGTGCAAGTGAAGATCGCGGCAAATTTTCTTATTCTCTAGGCGCGCGAGCGGAGATGTCGCTTCGCAGCACATCAGAAAATTTCGGCAAATGAGTGCAAGGATTTACGGCGAGCGGGAGCATGAAAGCTTCCGTAAGACGTTGCGGGAGCGAGCCGTAAACCGCAGCACTCGGCGAAATTTTCAGTGCAAGAAGCGACATCGCAGCTAGCGCGCACGAAAGCGATAATACTGATCAGAACAACACATCATGAACGAAATTCCAACACGATATAATCCGCACGAGACCGAAGACCGATGGTATAAGCATTGGGAGGAGCACGGGTATTTTCATGCCGAGCCTGATGCGAAGAAGAAGCCCTACACCATCGTCATCCCTCCGCCGAACGTCACCGGCATCCTGCACATGGGCCACGCGCTCAATAACACCATCCAGGATATCCTTATCCGCTACCACCGCATGCTCGGTTACAACTCCCTCTGGATGCCCGGCACCGACCATGCGGGCATCGCCACCCAGAACGTCGTCGAGAAAAAGATAGCAAAAGAAGGCAAGAAGCGCCACGACCTGGGCAGGGAGAAATTCATCGAACAGGTCTGGCAGTGGAAGGAGCAGTACGGCTCGACCATCATACGCCAGCTTAAGAAACTTGGCTGTTCCTGTGACTGGCAGCGCGAGCGTTTCACCATGGACGAAGAATATTCGAAGTCCGTGCTCGAAGTCTTCGTACGGCTCTACGAGAAAGGGCTGATCTACCAGGGCACGCGCATCATTAACTGGTGTCCGCGTTGCCAGACCGCGCTTTCCGACGAGGAGGCGCCGCATCATGAGTTGCAGGGAAATCTTTATTATCTGCGGTATCCTCTTAAGGACGGGGGACGGGGAACTAAAGATGGAGGACGGAGGACGGAGGACGGATGCAAGGAATATCTTGTCGTGGCGACAACGCGGCCGGAGACCATGCTCGGCGATACTGCGGTCGCCGTCAATCCCAAGGATAAGCGCTACAAACACCTGATCGGCCGCAGTCTCATCCTGCCGCTTGCCAACCGCGAAATTCCGGTGATCGCAGACGAGAGCGTTGATCCGAAATTCGGTACGGGAGCGGTCAAGATCACTCCTGCGCATGATTCCAACGATTTTGCGACCGGCACCAGGCATAAACTGGAGTTTATCAATGTCTTGCATCCTGACGGCCGCATCAATGAACGCGGCGGAGAGTATGCCGGCATGGAGCGTTGTGAGGCGCGCGAGGCGATTGTCGAGGATTTGCGCGGGCAAAACCTGCTCGAAAAGATCGAGCCGCATCCGTTGTCTGCCGGGCACTGTTACCGCTGCCATACCATTATCGAGCCATACCTTTCGAAACAGTGGTTCGTGAGCATGAAACCTCTTGCTCAACCAGCTATCGAGGCAGTCAGGAAAGGCAAGATCGTTTTCTATCCCAAGCGCTGGACCAAAGTGTATCTGAACTGGATGGAGAACATCCAGGATTGGTGCATCTCGAGGCAGATCTGGTGGGGGCATAGGATTCCGGTTTATTACTGTGCGACTTGTTTGAAAATGACGGAGGATGGAGGACGGAAGACGGATGCAAGACGGCATGCGCGGCAGGGGGTTATGGTGTCCCGCGTCAGGCCGCAGAAGTGCCCGGCTTGCGGCGCAACGGATATCCGGCAGGACGAGGATGTTCTTGATACCTGGTTTTCTTCGTGGCTGTGGCCCTTTGCGACATTCGGATGGCCATTTGCGGAGACAGGGGATCAGACGGAGGACGCACGACGGAGGACGGAGGAAGATGCCCTGCGGTATTTTTATCCGACTGCAGCGCTGGTGACTGCGCCCGAGATCATCTTTTTCTGGGTGGCGCGCATGATCATGGCAGGTTTTGAGTTCCAGAAAAAAGAGCCGTTTCGCCACGTTTACATCCACGGCACGGTGCGCGATATCGAGGGAAAGAAGATGTCGAAGTCTCTGGGGAACATCATCGATCCCCTTGAAATCATCGCGGACTACGGCGCCGACGCCTTGCGTTTCAGCCTGATTTCCATCACCGCCCAGGGTCAGGACGTCTTTTTGTCCAGGGAGCGTTTCGAGCAGGGCAGAAATTTCGCCAACAAGATATGGAACGCGTCGAGATTTATCATGATGAATATGAACGGGGTGACTGTCGCTGAAAGTGACAGTCACCCCGTTCACCTCGACATGGTCAACCGCTGGATTGTCTCGAGATTTCATTCCACGCTCAGGGAGACGGGGAAAAACCTGCAGGCGTATAAATTCAACGAGGCGGCGAATCTTCTGTACAGTTTCTTCTGGCACGAGTTTTGCGACTGGTATCTGGAGCTTATCAAGGCCGATATCAGGAATCCGGCAACTCAGGAAGTGATGCGCGCAGTGCTGGAGGATTTCCTAAAATGCCTGCATCCGTTCATGCCGTTTGTCACGGAGGATATCGTGTACCGTCTGCGCGCGCTTTCCGCCCGGCCGCACGCCAGTATCATGACCGAGGCATGGCCGCAGGCTGACGAGCGCCGCATCGACCGAAAGCTTGAGAAACGGATGGAGGCGCTGTTTGCCGTGGTGACGCATCTGCGCAACATGCGCGCCGCGCTTATGTTAAAGCCTGATCAGAAAATCCGCGTATCGGCGTATCCGCACACACGCCAGAGCCGCACTCAACTCGAGGCCTGCCTCAATCTCGTACAGGATCTCGTCAAGGCGGAATCGATCGCTTTGCTTGATACCGACTCCAGGCCCCGCGGCGTGTTGAGCGCTCTGGCGCCTGAGATCGATTTGTATGTCCATCTTGAAGGCGTTATCGATATCGATAAGGAAACGCTGAAAATAAAAACCGAGATTCAGAAGAAAAAGGAGTCCCGGAAAGCCAAGGAAGAGCGGCTCCAGAACGCCGCGTTCCGGCAGAAGGCTCCGGCCGACGTTGTCGCCAAAGAAGAAGAAAGCGTGCGCCTTCTCGGCGCGGAGGTCACCAGATTGGAGCAGATGCTTCAGGATTTATCGTAGAACGGAGGGGAGCTATGGTTGACACCAAGAGGAAAAAAGATTCGGCATGCGGCTGCGCGCGGCAGGCAGAGCATCACTACGCGCTTTCCGGGAGAAAGGTCGCGCTTGACGTGGGCACGATCGATCAATTGGTCAGGCACGCCTTGGTCGAGGACATCGGCAGGGGGGATATTACCTCGCAGCTGACCATCGGAGAGGACAAGATCATTTCCTCCGGGATTATCGTGAACGAAGATTGCGTTATCTGCGGCATGCCGATTGCCGAGCGCGTCTTTGCGATCGTGGACCACGGTATATCCTTCGACGCCAAGGTCAAGGAAGGCCAGCGCGTCAAGAAGGGGAAGGTTATCGCCGTGGTGAGCGGCAGGGCGCAGGGGATACTCGCCGGAGAGCGCGTGGCGCTGAATCTGTTGAGCATGCTCTCGGCGATTGCCACCACAACGCGGCGCTATGTCGACGAAATCGAGCCCTACAAGGCGCGCATCACCGACACCCGCAAGACCATGCCCGGCTTGCGCGAGTTTCAGAAATACGCGGTGCGAGTTGGCGGCGGACATAATCACCGCATGGGCCTTGACGAAATGATCCTGATCAAGGATAACCACCTCAAGATAACGGACGGTTTCACCAAACTGCCGAGCGTTCCGAAGGGTTTCAAGATCGAAATCGAGGTGCAGAATATCGAGGAATTCAAGCACGCCCTGCGTTTCAAGCCGGACGTGATCATGCTCGACAACATGGACGTTCAGGATATCAAGACCTGCGTCGATATCAGGAATCAGACGCCGTTCACCAGCCATCATGCGCCGACGAAACTCGAGGCATCGGGCGGCGTGGACGTGTCGCGGGTGCGCGAGATCGCGGCGACCGGAGTCGATATCATTTCGGTCGGCGCCCTGACGCATTCGGTCAAGGCTATCGATATCAGCCTGGATGTTCACTGATACCCGGCATGAATTTTGAACTTGTTGCTCCGTTTCGGCCCGGCGGCGACCAGCCGGCAGCGATCGACGCGCTCTGTGACAGCATCACTGCAGGGAAACGCCACTCGACGCTTCTGGGAGTAACCGGATCGGGAAAGACCTTTACCCTGGCAAACGTGATCGCGCGCCTGAACAGGCCGACGCTGGTTATTTCGCATAACAAGACTCTCGCCGCTCAGCTCTACAGTGAGTTCAAGGCGTTCTTTCCGCACAACGCGGTCGAGTATTTCGTCAGTTATTACGATTATTACCAGCCGGAAGCGTATATTCCCCAAAGTGATACCTATATA
>CAZDUF010000116.1:0-4499 GCA_964508555.1 uncultured Planctomycetales bacterium | reverse complement strand
GGGATAAACGCGATAAAGCCTACGGCGTTGCCGGCGTTCTGTTTCTCGCGGGGTTGTTTTCCGCGATCGCCAGCAGGGTCACCACTCCAGCGGCAGACCTGCGGCACTGGAGTTTTCTGCCGGCAGAAGTACAGGTGGTGCCGCTGCGCCTGGACCCCGGAGCGCACCGGCTCTCCCTGCGTTGTTTCACTGACCGCTGGGAGCCGCTGGACAGGTTCGACAGGCAGGTTGACGTGCGGGTGGAGCCGGGCAGGCCGGCCGTCGTATTCGCGCGGATTTTTGAGTAATCACCACAGGAGGAGAATGTATGAAAATTGTGTATGCTGCATGTTGTTTGATCCTGCTGGCTGCCGGCTGCGCCGCCCAGGACAAATCGCACACGCGGACGATCATGCCGGATCAGGATGACCTGATCGGCGGCACCGGAGTGGAATCGACTGACGTGCGCACCGTGGCGAGACAGATGGCGGCGGCTTTGCTTGCGGTGCCCCAGATTTCCGGGGCTCAGGAACCGCCGACGGTTGCGCTTTTGCCGGTAAAAAATTCCACCCGGTTCGTGTTCAACAAGGATATCCTGACCAAGAAGATCCGCATCGAACTCAACGAGCAGGCTTCGGGCAAGATCCGTTTCTTGGCGCGCGAGCGTCTGGAGGAAGTGATGGACGAGCGCGCTGCAAAACGCGACAAGTTTTTCGAAGGCAAGACGGACGGTTCGCTCCTGGGGGCGACGTATTACCTGACAGGAGAACTCATGGGGTTGAGCAAGGCGTCCGGCGGCGACCGCTCCGATTACATCATCATGTCCTTTCAGCTTATCGATACCGAGACGACTGAGATACTCTGGGAAAACGACTACGAGGTTAAAAGGGTCGGGGAAGCGGGGGTTGTCTACCAATGAAGCGCCTGCATAGACGAGGGTGTGTATTGGGGTTGTTTGCCGCCGCGGTGTGCTGCGGATGCACCACGGTGCCGTCAAAAGGTATCCCTGCTGAAAGACCGTCCGATCTCTACGAGAAGACCGGGGATTTCGTCATCCTGGACAAGGAACTGGTCAAACAGCTCTACGTCGTGGAGAGTTCGCGCGACCGCACTCCCGACGGCAGGCTGATCGTGCGGGTGAAGGTGCTCAACAAGAGTCCGAAACTCCTGCGCGTGCAGATGCAGACCGTGTTCAAGGACGAGCGGGGAGAGCCGACCGGAGACCAGACCAACTGGGAGCTGATTCTTATCCCGTCGAACGCCTACGATTATTACGAAGCGAAGGCGATGAACGGGCGCGCGCAGGACGCGGTTACCCGCTGCCGGCTCGCGAAGTGATTTTTGTCTTGACGAATCGGGAAGCCGGTGATACACTTATTCCCATTCGGCAGTACTCTTAGAGCCTGATTCGAAGACGAAAACGGCCAGAGAAGCGTAGTGCTTCTCTGGTCGTTTCTTTTACTGACAGTAACAGTACATGAATCTTCAAGCGGCGCTCATTGCCGCGGTTCTGTGTCCCCTGATCGGGGCCTGCGCGTTACCTGTAGTAGGGAGGAGATCACCCCGGGCCAGAAACTGGATCGCCTTGTTTCTGTCCTTGTCTGCGTGCGTCTCATCGTGCCGGCTCCTGCCGTCGGCGCTTGCCGGGAGTCCGGTTGCGCTGTCTCTGTCTTTTCCCCTTGGATTCTCCATCAGCCTGTATGCCGACGCCCTGGCAGTGTTCATGGCGGTCGTGTCTTCCTTTATCTCGAGCCTCGTCGTTTTCTATTCCTTCGACTACATCAGCCATTACGACAATCAGAACGAATATTACGCCATGGTCGTCCTGTTCCTGGGATCGATGATGGGGCTGGTGTATTCCGCCAACCTGCTGCTGGTGTACTTGTTCTGGGAGCTGACTGCGGTCGCAAGCTGGCGGCTGATCGGATTCTTCCGCGCAGGTGAACACATCACGAGCGCGAACAAGGCCTTTCTGGTGACGGTCGGCGGGGCGTTTCTGATGCTGTTCGGATTCATCCTGTTGTACCAGCGCACCGGAACTTTCGAATTGGCCCTGCTCAAAGATGCGGCTGTCTCGGGAAAACTTACCTGGGGAATCTTTGCGTTGATCCTGGCGGGAATTCTCTCAAAATCGGCGACTCTGCCGTTTCATACCTGGCTGCCGGACGCGGGCGTGGCTCCGTCACCGGTAACCGCGCTGCTGCACGCCGCGGTCCTGGTCAAGATCGGCGTGTACGTGTTCGCGCGTCTGTTCGTGGTCGCGATTCCTGTTGACATATCGTGGATGAACGCCGTCTGTGCGGTTGCGGCAGTCAGTTCTCTGGTGTCCGCGGGAGCAGCGCTCGTTGATTCGGATCTGAAACGCATTATCGCCTATTCGACGGTCAGCCAGCTCGGCTTCATTTTCCTGGGCCTGTGCGCTGGAGGAGCGCTGGCGTTTGCGGGAGCGCTTCTGTATATCCTTATGCACGGTCTGGCGAAGGCTGGCCTGTTTCTTTGCGCCGGTATCGTGGAGCAGACGACGCACACCAAGGACATCAGGAAGCTAGGCGGGTTGATCAGGACCATGCCGATGACAGGCCTTGCGTTCCTGGCGTGCGCGTTTTCGGTAATGGGCATCCCTCCGTTCGGCGGATTCTGGAGCAAGTATATGGTGATTTCCGGCAGTATCGCCGCGGGCAAAGGGATGTTTGCGGGGATATTTTTAGCGGGCGCGGTGTTGACCGTTTTGTATCTGTTCAGGGTTTTTGTCCTGGTGTTTCTGGGAGAGACGAAGATTTCCGAAAAGGAGGAGTCTGCCGGTATGACCGCTGTGGTCGCCGTACTGGCGCTCGCATCGCTGGCAGGGGGTCTGTTCGCCGGATATCCGGGAGCGCTGGTCCAGAAGATTGTCGAGGGAGTGGTGCGTTAATGCAAGAGTCCGTCTTGATTATGCTGGTAGCAGTGCCGCTGGCTGCGGCTTTCCTGACAGCGTTGTTGCCGCTTAGGCTTGGCGTGTTTGCGGCGCTGCTCGGCGTCCTTCTCCACGCGCTGTCTTGTTTCTTTCTGATGAAAACGGGCATGAGCTGGAGCGTGCCCTGGGTCGGATTCGGGTTTGATTTCTCTCTGCGCCTGACGCATCTCTCGGGCTGGGTGCTGGCAGCGGTTGCCTGCTTTGGTATCATCATTGCCGTGTACGCGTTAGGTTTTTTCGCCAACGGGGGAGCAGGCAGACGTTTCCTGGTGTACCTGCTCGTGTCGCTCGCTCTCTCAAGCGGCGCGCTGCTCGCGGATAATCTGGTGCTCCTGTTGTTTTTCTGGGAAGGTCTGTTGATCATGCTCTTTGCGATGATTTCTCTGGGTTCTGCGACTGCATGGCGCAGCGCGGTCAAGGCGTTTATCATTGTGGGAGTCGCTGATTTCTGCCTGATGGCGGGTATTGGTCTTGCCGCGCGGTCGGCCGGGACCCTGTCCATGTCTGCGATGCGCGTGCCCCTTGATTCAACAGGCACGCTCGCCTTCGTTCTTCTCTTCATCGGCGCGGCAGCGAAAGCTGGCGCCATGCCGTTTCATTCCTGGATACCGGACGCGGCACACGACGCGCCGCTTCCGTTTATGGCCCTTTTCCCCGCTGCTCTCGAGAAGCTGCTCGGTATCTATTTTCTCTCGCGCATCACCCTGGACCTTTTCGCGCTTGAAGCGGGATCGGCTTTGAGCTTCATGATGATGTGGGCCGGCGCGCTGACTATTATCCTCGCAGTGATGATGGCGCTCATCCAGAAGGATTATAAGAGACTGCTTTCGTACCACGCTATCAGCCAGGTTGGGTACATGATACTCGGCGTCGGCACGTGCCTGCCCGCGGGGATCGCGGGAGGACTGTTTCATCTGATCAATAATGCCGTTTACAAGTGTGGGCTGTTTCTTACCGCTGGAGCGGTCGAGCGCCAGACCGGGACAACGGATCTGCGTGGCCTG
The DNA here is from genome assembly GCA_964508555.1 of uncultured Planctomycetales bacterium. GTDB lineage: Bacteria > Omnitrophota > Gorgyraeia > Gygaellales > Profunditerraquicolaceae > CAZDUF01. The sequence goes on along the minus strand of CAZDUF010000116.1, from coordinate 563 downwards.
GGCGGTTTCGGACCGTTCATGCCGGTGACTTTTGGTTGCTTTTTCGTGTACGCGCTCTCGATTTCAGGCGTGCCGCCGTTCAACGGGTTCTTCTCAAAGGAGTTGATATACGAAGCCGCCCGCCAGCGCGGAATCATTTTTTACGTCTGTGCCGCTGGAGGCTCGTTTTTTACGGCTCTGTCATTCCTCAAACTCGGCCACGCTGCATTTCTCGGCAGGCCTGCGCAGGCCGCTCAGGCGGTGCGCGAGGCGCCCCGGGTGATGCTCATTCCAATGTTGTGTTGCGCCGCAGTGTGCGTTTTTTTCGGTTTTGCGCATGCATTTCCCTTGATGAAAGCGATCGCGCCTGTTGCCAATACGGCAGCGCAGCGCGGGCTGAGCGCGCATGCCTTTACCGGTTTTCATCTTGATCGCGGATTGACCGCGGTGACGCTGGTTCTCCTTGCGCTCGCAGCTGCGCACCATCTGTTTTTCTCGCGGCGGAATAAGGGAGCCGTGCATGCGGTCGACCACCTGCACCACGCGCCGGTTCTGGGAAGCGTGTATGGCGCCGCAGAAAAAGG
>CAZDUF010000115.1:0-4511 GCA_964508555.1 uncultured Planctomycetales bacterium | reverse complement strand
AGGGCAGGCCCTGCCGGCCCGCGCATCAATTTACACAAGATTCAGTATACTACCAGGCATAAGAAAATAGTTGACAATACAGAGTAAAATTGGTATACTTATAAAAAAGTAAGACAATGACGTCTTCAGGCACGGATGCCTGGAGTTTTTTTTGGGAATAAGGAACGGACTATGACGTCCTTCACCCTCCTGTAGAGGGGAAGGACGTTTTTTTTGTGTCGACTATGGAATATGCCGCGTTACTCGACAAGCTCAGCCCGACCGTACGCAGGATTGCCTGCAAATTAAGCGGCCCGTACAGCGGTCTGGGAGCCGACGATCTCTATCAGGAAGCTATGCTGCATCTCTGGAATGAGTATACGGGCGGCACGCTGGACGACAAGACAGATAGTTATATCCTGCAGGGGTGTTTTTTTCATCTCAAGAATTATATCCGCACGCACCGCGTCAGGGGCGCGTGTGTCAGCCTCGAGGTTTTGTTGGGCGATGAAGAAGAGGGCGCGCGGGAGCGTGTTCTTTCGTGCGACGGCCCGGACCCGCGCACGAGCCTGCACGCGAAGATGCTGTATGAGACCCTGATTCATAACGGTTTTACTCAACGAGAAAAGGATGTGCTCCGTCTCTGGAGAGAGGATCTCGATACGCGAGGCATCGGCGCGCGGCTGGGAATTTCTCATGTTCGGGTTGTTAAACTGATGGCCAGTATTCGCAGGAAATGCCTCGCAGAGTATAGCGAAGGCAGGTAACCTCTCCACATCGGGTTTGTACACTCCCGAAGTGGAGATGGGGGGTTACCAGGAGGCTTCACGATTTACTTGTAGGTGTGTAAGCAGTTGCAGGATCGGGCACAGGGATGTGCCGGGAAACAAACAATGGCGTTATGGGGAAGAAACCGTAACGCTTTTTGTTTTTGTAGGGGCTCAAAAAGGACACAGACGTCTTTCCCGCAGGGAGAGACGTCTTTTTGCTCAAGGAGGAAGAAATGAATGGTAAACGGATAGTGTTCGGTGCGCTGGCCGTGATGTTCCTGGCGTGTTCTGCTGCGTTCGCTCAGGAGGAAGAGAGCCAGACGCAGACGGTATTCGAGAGGTTCGGCATGAGCGCTTCAGGGGACCTGGCGTTTAACTCGATCTATATCTGGAGAGGTATCATGCTCGACGGTGATTCTGTAGTACAGCCCGGTTTCTACGTGACGACTGCGCTGTCCGAACAGGCGGCTTTGAAAGTGGGCTACTGGTCAAGTTTCGACATGGAGAACCGCGACGGCCTCCATTCGCTTGAGACCGATCTGATAACCGATTTTACCTATAGCCTCGAAGACGTCGCGTTGTCCATCGGGCACATCTATTACGATTTTCCCGGTGCGGCGCCCCTGGACGGCGCGCCCAAGGGATTCAGCAGGGAGGCGTATCTGGGAGCGGCGTTCGCGAAACTGCCGCTGGCCCCGTCTCTGTTCTTTTATTATGATTACGGCGACAAAATCGACGGAGGAGGAGAGGGCAGCTATACGGTGTTGAACCTGGCGCACAGCGTGCCGTTTGCGATCGAGGGAATCGGCATGAGTCTTGATTTCTCTGGGCATGTGGGACATAACAACAAACAGTATTACGCGGGCAAGGGAGGAGACGCCGCATTCGGCGTGGGGGTGACTATACCGCTGACCGCGAAACTCTCCTGCAAGCCGAACGTGAATTATTCGATACCCTGGGGAAGCGTTTCCGATAAGGGAGCAGGCAATCAGGAAAGCCGTTTCTACAGCGGCGTCTATCTGAGCTACTCATTCTAACAACAAGAGAGGGGTGATCCGTTATGGATATGAAGGTTGCGTTGGATACGGTGTGGGTAATGATGACGGCGATGCTCGTGTTCTTTATGAACCTGGGTTTTGCCATGGTGGAGGCGGGATTCGCGCGTGTCAAGAACTGCGTCAATATTCTGTCGAAGAATTTCGTCGTATTCGCGGTTTCGTCCATCGGGTTCCTGCTGTTGGGGTGGGGTCTTATGTTCGGTGACGGAAACCCGTTTTTCGGCACGCACGGCCTCTTTTTCGCCGGCGGACTGGATAATTCTCCCGCGGTCGGCGAGGCCTATCAGGGAGTGTATTCTTCGATTGCCTGGACCGGAGTGCCGCTGTGGGCGAAGTTTTTCTTCCAACTAGTATTTTGTGGTACCGCGGCAACGATCGTTTCCGGAGCAGTGGCTGAAAGAATCAAATACAAGTCGTTTCTGATCTTCTCTTTTGTCATGACCATGCTTATTTACCCTGTGGTCGGTCACTGGGTCTGGGGTGGAGGATTCCTCGCTCAGAAAGGCATGTTTGATTTTGCCGGCTCGACTGTTGTGCACTCTGTCGGCGGTTGGGCGGCTCTTGCCGGTATCCTCGTGCTGGGTCCCCGCTTCGGCAAATATACCTCAAGCGGCAAAATCAATCCGATTCCCGGACACAATATATCGATGGCCACGCTTGGCGGGTTCGTGCTCTGGTTCGGCTGGTTCGGATTCAATCCCGGCTCGACCATGGCGGCTGATCCGATGGCGATCGGGCACGTTGCGGTTACCACGAATATGGCGGCTGCCGCGGCGATCATGAGTTCGACGATCCTGTCCTGGATTATTCTTGGCAAACCAGATATCGGTATGACCATTAACGGGTGTCTGGCAGGACTGGTTGCGATTACCGCTCCCTGCGCCTATGTTTCGGTCGGCAGCTCGCTCATGATCGGCCTGATTGCCGGCATACTCGTTGTCCTCGCCGTCATCGGATTCGACCGCGCGCGCATTGATGATCCGGTGGGTGCTTTGTCCGTGCATCTGGTCAACGGCGTGTTTGGCACGCTGTGCGTGGGGTTGTTCGCGCAGGACAAGATTACCGGCACAGCCACCGGTAACGGGCTTTTCTACGGCGGCGGCATGAAGCTTTTTTCTGCGCAGCTGACAGCGGTCGTCGCGTCAGGGTTGTATACCTTTATCGTGGCGCTGGTTGTCTGGTTCGTCCTGAAGGCAACCATGGGCATCAGGGTCAGTCTGCAGGAGGAGATTCAAGGGTTGGATATCGGCGAGCACGGAAACACCGCGTATCCGGAGTTTCTGGGAAGGAAACCTTCGTATTCGTTCGTCGGGACAGGTAACGGCAGTTAAACAATCGCAGCGCCGGGGCACGCGAAGGTAACCTTCGCGTGCCCGGCCTGGAGGATATCATGAAAAAAATAGAAGTTATCATTCGGCCGGAAAAACTTGAGGCTGTGCGGGGTGCGCTGGAGGATGCGGGATGCCGGGGTCTGATGATCACCGAGATCGAAGGACACGGCAAGCAAAAGGGCATTGTCCAGCAGTGGCGCGGAGAGAAATACCGCGTGGAACTGCTTCCCAAAGTAAAAGTCGATGTCGTGGTCAAAAACGATGACCTCGACAGGATTGTCAAGGCGATCATCGCCAGCGCCAAGACCGGGGAGATCGGCGACGGCAAGATTTTCATTTCCGATGTGCAGGACGCGATCCGCATCCGCACCGGTGAGAACGGCGACAAGGCGCTCTGACGCAATGCTTGCTCCGGAGCTTATCGATAAGATCCGCCGTTTTAAGGAAGATCACGGATATACTCTGCACGATCTGTCGCGGTTGACGGATATCAGCGTTTCGACCTGGGAGCGCTGGCTGAAGACATCCCGCATCAACAGGATGTACGCCCAGATCGTCAAGGAGAAGCTGAGCCTGTAAGTGCGGGCGCGTGCCCGAGGTGTGTTTGGGCCGGCACGTACTCATATGCGTACGCATATGAGAAAAGAGCGGGAGGAGAATGAGTATGATTAATGCGGGAGATACGGCGTGGGTCCTGATTTCATCGGCGTTGGTCATGCTGATGACGCCGGGACTGGCATTTTTTTACGGAGGGATGGTGCGCAAAAAGAACGTGCTCGGCGTGCTGATGCAGTGTTGTATCATACTGTGCGCGATGAGCGTGCAGTGGGTCGTGTTCGGGTACAGCCTGTCGTTTTATCCCGGCGAGGGATTCTGGGGCGGTCTGGGATGGATGGGGTTGAACGGCGTGGGGGCAGAGCCCTATGCGGATTATGCGGCAACGGTCCCGCATCAGGCATTCATGATTTTTCAGGCGATGTTTGCGGTGATTACCCCGGCTTTGATCATCGGCGCGTTCGCTGAGCGCATGAAATTTGCTTCTTTCCTTGTCTTTACGCTTCTCTGGGCGACTTTCGTGTACGATCCGGTCTGCCACTGGGTGTGGGCGATCGGCGGCTGGATACGCAATCTCGGGGCTCTGGATTTCGCGGGCGGCACCGTCGTGCATATCAATGCAGGCATCGCGGCACTGGTGACCGCGATTTTCATCGGGAAGAGAAGGAATCTGGATGCGGGTTCACCCAGTCCGCATAGTCTTCCCTGGGTTGCCCTGGGAACGGGATTGCTCTGGTTCGGATGGTTCGGGTTCAACGCGGGGAGCGCGCTCGCGGCAAACGGTCTGGCAGTAAACGCATTTGTCGTGACGCACACCG
>CAZDUF010000114.1:0-4574 GCA_964508555.1 uncultured Planctomycetales bacterium | reverse complement strand
AAACACGGATCAATGGCCGCGACGACGATCGGCATATCCGCCAGATACCTGTCTTCAAGCATTTTCGAAACCGCCTGCACGTTCGCCAGGGTCGGCGCGCGCACCTTGACGCGATCCGGTTTGTCAGTCCCGTTGGAACGGACGAAATGCAGATCCTCTCCGCGCGGGGCCTCGTAACGGCTGACTGCCTCTCCCTGCGGTATCCTGCGGGGCGCTTTGACCGCAATCGGTCCTTCAGGCATCTGCTCGATAAGCTGGCGGATCATCGTATACGACTCCAGGAGCTCTCCGATGCGCACGACGGTCCTGCCGAGCACGTCGCAGCGGTCGTCGGTCACCACCTTGAAATCAAGCTCCGCGTAGGCGGCGTAGGGATCGTCCTTGCGCACGTCGCGCCCCACTCCTGATGCGCGCGCCGTCGGACCGACCGCGCCCAGGCGCAGGGTATCGTCCTTCGATAATACGCCGACTCCGGAGAGCCGCTTGACCAGCGTCGGCTCGCTCGTGCACAGCGAAGCGTAATACCTCGTCTGCGTGTCGAGCGTATCCATCGCCTCGAGAATGTGCTTTTTGTGCGCGTCGGTTATGTCGCGCCGCACGCCGCCGATAGTATTAATGCCGTAATTCACGCGGTTGCCGGTGACTGTGGCGAGGATGTCCATGACGATCTCGCGGTCGCGCCAAGTGTACATGAGCAGCGTATCGAACCCGACTTCGTGCCCGGCAACGCCGAGCCACAAAAGATGGCTGTGAATGCGCTCGAGCTCCGCGACCAGTGTGCGGATGTACCTGGCGCGCGCAGGCACGTCCAGGGACGCCAGTTCCTCCACCGCCTGCACGAAGCAGGTCGAATGGGAGTGGGAGCAGATGCCGCAGATGCGCTCGATCAGATACACATCCTGCAGATAGGTCCTTGCCTCGCAGGCCTTCTCGATACCGCGGTGATTGTAGCCGAGGCGCACGCTCGACGAGGTGATCTTCTCGCCCCGCAGGCTGATCAGAAAACTCTCCGGCTCTTTGAGCGCAGGATGCTGGGGCCCGATGGGAATCTTCACTTCTCCTGCTGAATGCGGCATCTTATGCATGGGGTGCCTCCTTCGGCTTCCAGTCTTTCCTCAGCGGATGATCATCCGCAGGCCAGGTATCGGGAAGCGGATAGCGGTTGCCGGGCGCGAGCCCCTCGACGGGTATGCCGAGAAGATCGACGAGTTCGCGCTCGAACGCGTCCGCGCAGGGAAACCGCGCGGTGACCGTCTGCAGCGATGGGCTCTGACGGGACAGCTTGAGTTTGAGATTGAGTATAATCCTGCCGTTTGTATTTAGATGATAGATGACGCTGAAGTGTTCCGCCTCATCCGATCCCGTGATGGCTGACAGGGCATTGAACTTAAGCTCGTCGGTAATAAAGGGAAAAACTTCTTTGAAGGACTCCTGAGGACAGTCAACGGTCAGCCGAGAAGCGCTCTTCACAATGACTCTGTCCCTGAGCAGGGAAAAATGTTCTATGAGTGCGTCGCACACGCGCTGCGCATCCATGTTACCCTCTCCCTTGTTTGGGCCCGGCATCTTCGAGTGAGGCAAGCAGTTTTACCACGCCGTCGATGATCGCCTTGGGGCTTGCCGGGCATCCCGGAATGTACGCCGAAACCGGTATGACCGTATCGATCCCTCCGTTGATGTTGTAACAGCCGCTGAACACACCGCCGCTACATGAACAGCTGCCCACCGCGACCACAAACTTCGGTTCCGGCATCTGCTCATAAATCCTCTGCAGACGGCACTCGATCTGCTTTGTCACCGGGCCCGAGCACAGCAGCACGTCAGCGTGCCGCGGCGTGCCTTTGAGCAGCACGCCGAACCGCTCCAGGTCATAGCGCGGCGTGAGCGCCGCGATGATCTCGATGTCGCAGGCGTTGCATGCCCCGGTGTTAAAATGCAGCACCCAGGGTGATTTCAACCTCGCCGTATTGATGATACGCGTCAATAATCCCATCGCTCTCGTTTCATTATCGTTTCCTCAGCAGCGTGCACAGGCCGATCACGGCTCCTGCCAAATACACGACCGCGATCGCAAAGGTTTCGATGGTCTCAACCGGCACCGTCGCGATCACCAGCGCCACCACGTGCAGGATGGTGAAAAAGAACGCGAACGGAAAGAACTGGCTGTAATCCGGCTGGATCATGTGGCTTTTCAATACCTCGCCGCATGCGTACGCGGAGCGCGATGCTCCCTCATGCGCGCGTTTGCGCCAGGCGCAGCGCGAACAGAGCCAGGAAAGCGCCCAAGCCGCCCCAAGCAGCACCAGGAATACGACGGGGGGAGAAAGCATAATCCTGTACATAATGATTATCCTTTGAGATTCTTCAGGCGGCGCGGGTCAATGGTATTGTTATGCCGGAATGCCCAGAGGCTTACGCCCCCTGCCACAACCATCACCACAATCTCGATCACGATGAGCGTAATAACAAGCGCCTGCGCGATACCGGTCCTTCCGGAAATATACCCGGCCGAAATGATCAAGAGCGTCGCCGCCTTGATCAGGATCTCGACGCCGATGAGCGCGCGGATCATGTTAAAACTGACCAGAATGCAGTACAGCCCGACGATAAACAACAGCGCCGACGCGATCAGACAATACCTGAGAAGTTCCAGATCCGACGGGTTCACTGCCGTTCCTCCTTGAATAAAACCACCACGCCGAACGCGCCCGCGAGCAGGATGACAACCTGGCCGATCAGATCCAGATGGCGCAGGTTCCAAAGGACGTTACGCACGTCCTGATCGACCGTTCGTACGGGAAGCTCGAACGCGGGCACGCGCAGCATAACCAACAGGAATATAAACACGACCAGTATCAGAAACGGCAGGTACCAGAATTTCAGAATGCGTTCGCGCTTACGGGCGATCAGCTGCTCCTTGCTGATACGCTGGGTAAAACTCACCGTGGTAATGAAAATGACCGATATTAATCCCGCGCACACCGACAGCTCGAACACCGCGGCAAGCCCCGACGATAATCTGAACATGACAATCGACAGCACGGCGCTCACCAGCGCAAGGCCGATAATCGCCCTGATCAGGCGCACCGTCATCACGGTCCACAGCGCCATCACGACCAGCGTCCCCAGAAGAATAAGCTCTATACCCATAGGCTAACGGAACAGGTGCTCTAACGGCACGATCCAGGTATTCAACAGAAACGGATATCCCAGTCCCATAACGAGTGTTGCGCCGGCAAGCGCGATTTCAGCGGCGACGAGCCCGGCGGGCGAACGGTACACCGTGCGCGCCGCGTCCGGTTTCTTCTCGAAAAATGCCCCTTTCTGCAGCATCAGGAAATATCCGAACGTCAGCAGGCCGGCAAGAAGCGCGGCAACCGCGTATCCATACCTGCCGGCTTCGCACAACGCTGTGATAATAATAAGCTTACTCCAGAAACCTGCCAGCGGCGGCACGCCCGCGCAGGAAAGCATTCCGACAAGCCCCGTGGTCGACGTCACCGGCATCTCCTGTGCCCTGCCGGCGATGGAAAACATGTCGGTTGAGCCGAACCTGCGCTCAATCGACGCCGCGTTGACGAACAGAAGCGTCTTGAACACCGCGTGGTTCAGGAAATGGAAAACCGCGCCGGCAAAGGCCAGCGGTGTTGCGCAGCCAAGAGCCAGGATGATATAACCGACCTGGCTGATGCTTGAATACGCGAGCATGCGTTTCACATCCGTCTGCGTGAGCGCCGCGACTCCAGCAGCCACGATAGACGCCATACCGCATACCAGCAGCACATTCTGCACTGCGGGCGTGAGCACGAACACCGTGCCGAACAACCGCAGGAGCGCGTACACTCCCGTGATCTTGGTCACGATGCCTGCCAGGAACACCGACACTGCCGGTTGAGCAGCGCAATAGGCGTCGGGCAGCCATCCGTGAAACGGCACCGCGCCGCATTTAATCAGCAGACCGCAAAGAAACAATCCCGCGGCAAGCGTCAGCATCACTCTATTCGAGGAAACCGCGAACGCGCCGTAGAGCGTCGAGAAGGACGTGCCTCCCGAGGTGAGCAGCATGAGCGCGACGCCGGTGAGCATGAGCACCCCGGTAACCACGGAAAGCGACAGATATTTAAATGTCCCTTCGATCGCGAACAGGCTCTTATCGAGCGCTATCATCACGAATACGGAAACCGCGGTTATCTCCATAAACACGTAGAGCGTGAAGATGTCGGTCACCAGCACCATGGTATTCATACCGGTTACTGCCAGAAGCAAAAGATTTATAAAATTCCTGCGCTGCGCTTCGATAACCATCATCACCCGTGCTACGCAGAGAGACACTAGCGCCACGCCGGCAATCGAACACAGCATGACCAACGCCAGTGTATCAAGACGCAGGTGAAACGCGAAGAACGGACCCAACGGGTCGGGATAGCTGGTCCAGAACAACAGCGGGTGCGCCAATACAAGAGCCGCCTGTATCGTCAGCAATGCCGAAACCAGAAAGAAACAGGAGCGCTCCTTCCATTTCAGGAACGGACTATTGAACACAGCAAGAAGCACCAGCGGCCAGAGTATCAGAG
>CAZDUF010000113.1:0-4618 GCA_964508555.1 uncultured Planctomycetales bacterium | reverse complement strand
GGTCATCTTTTCCCGGGAATCCTTGCGCCGGAAGAGACCTCCTGCCGCAGCAGCCTGCCACATGCGCAAGTTCTTCATAGGTGCGGGGCCCGAAAAGCGAACAGGTAAACTTCCCCTGCGGACTGAGTAATCCGCGGCACTGCCTGAAAACCTCATCCAGACCAGCCCATTGCAATGCCGCGTTCGACGTGACAAGGTCCCATGCGCCACCGACCGCAGGCTGCTCGGCCGACGCCACGATAAACGAGACTCCCGGTGTCTGGGCGCGCGCGCGTTCGACCATGGCAGGAGAAATATCCGCAGCCGCCATCCGCGCGTGCGGCAGCGCACGGCGCAGCATGCGCGTGTAGAGCCCGGTGCCGCAGCCGATTTCGTATGCCGACGCGGCGTCACGGGGCGCGCGGCTCAGGAGAACGCCGGCGCTTTCGCGCTGCACCTGCGCGTAGCGGTCATAGGTCGAAGCCGCGCGGCCGAAATTCCGTGCCACGCGCTCCGTGATTGTCTGCTGGTCAGTCATCATTCCCTGGAAACAGCGCTCAAAAACGCCTCATTCAAAAACGGTATGTGCCCGAGTCCGGGAAGAACCGTGCAGCGCGCATGGTTGAAGCGCGCCAGCACCTGCGCTTCAGACAGGGGCGCGATCACGTCGTCGGCTCCGTGGATGATATGCGTCGGAAAATCCCGTGGAAGAGCATCAATCGAGACCCGGGCAAGATAGGAGATCCCGGTCAAGAGCTCCTGCGCGGGAACCATCTCGACGTAATAATCGAGCAGATTCTCCCTGAACCATCCTGCCCCCTGCTCATCCGCCCGGGAAAAACAGGAGAGATAGAATGTGCGCATGAATGCCCGCTTGTTCTTGTTGATGCGCTCTGCCGCCCCTGCCAGCGCCTCCTTGTCATACCTGCGGCGCACGCTCACCAGCGTCAATGCCGACACGCGCTCCGGATACGCCAGCGCGAACTGCGCCGCGAGGAATCCGCCCATCGACCAGCCCAGGAGGGACACCTGCGAGCATGCCATCTCGTCGAGCGCTTGAGCAAGGTCATCCGCGAACCAGTCGAGAGAAAGCTCGACGGGAAACAGATAATTCACCCCCAGCTCAAGGCTGAGAAAGATGCGGTAATCCGTGCCCCATCCCGGCACCAGCACCGCTGTTTCGTCGTAGCCGCGGTTAAACAGCTGAAACTGCGATCTCGGCGAAAGCATCGGCGACTCCCCGTATGGTTTGCGCGTCATGATAGTACGACACCGAGAACCGCAGGCGCGAGCCCTTCACCGGCACAGTCGGCGGCCTGATCGCGGGAACCCAATATCCTTGACTCTTGAGCCGGGAGGAAATCTCGACCGTCTTTTCCGCGTCTTTTGTCTCGACAGGCACGATCGCGGAATCGCCGAGCACGGTCAATCCCTTCTCTTTCAAAAGCATCCGCAGGAGCGCGGCCTGCTCATGCACCCGTTTCCTGCGGCCAGGTTCGCTGACAACCACGCTGATCGCCGCCAGGTTACCCGCAATCACCGCCGGCGGCAGCGCCGTCGAGTAGATAAACGAACGGCAGGTATTGACAAAATAGTCCCTGGTGAGCGCGTCGGTGGCCAGGTACGCGCCAAAACCCGCGAGCGCCTTGCTGAAGGTCCCCATGATCAAATCTACTTCCTGAGTACACCCGCGCTCCTCAACCAATCCGCTCCCCGTATCTCCGTACAAACCGGTTGCGTGCGCCTCATCGACCATTAACCTGCAGTCATATTCTTTCTTCAGCGCAACCAGTCCGCCGAGCGGCGCCAGATCACCGTCCATGCTGAACACCGATTCCGTGACGATAAGCGCATCTTTGTACCGGCTGCGCTCCTTCTTCAGTAACTCCGCAAGGTGTCCTGCATCATTATGCCTGAAACGCAAGAGTCGCGCGCCTGACAGCGCTACACCGTCGATAATACTCGCGTGCACGAGCTTATCCGCGAACACGCAGTCAGTGTCCGTACACAGCGCCGGGATGATACCGACATTCGCCTGATACCCGGAATTAAACACGCACGCTGCCTGCGTACCCTTCCACGCGGCAACCGTTTCCTCAAGACGATGGTGCAGTTCCATGTCGCCGCTCAAGAGACGCGAAGCGCAGCTCGCCGTACCGAACGCCTCAAGCGCCTGCTGCTGTGCCCGGCGCAGTAACGGATGCTCGGACAGGCCGAGGTAATCATTCGAGGAGAAATCCACAAACTCCGAGCCTTCGCGCACGATCCTGCCGCGGTGGCGTGACGCAACCGGACTGAGCGCGCGCAACAAACCCTTCTCTTGGAGCCCGGTGAGAAATTCCTTTATATCCCTGCCTGCCATGACGCTTCAACCTCCCTGATCATCGCACGGTCACGCTGTGCGTCGCAGCCTTTGGTGGTGAGATAATCGCCGATCATGATCCCGTTGACGCCTGAGTCAAACGCCTGCCGGACGTCAAACCGGTCCCTGCCCGCGGCAAGAATAATGGTTGTCTTTCCCAGAATCAGACGAAACAGAGCCAGCGTGCGCAAAATCTCCTGCGCAGGAAGCGGCTCTATATTCTCAAGCGGCGTGCCCCGGACCGGCACCAGGACATTGACCGGCACCGCGTCCACATTCAGCACGCGTAATGCGTGCGCCATCGCGATGCGGTCAGACAGCGATTCTCCCATGCCGAATATTCCTCCTGAACATACCTCAAGACCGGTTTTTTGCGCATCCTGAATCGTCGCGATCCTGCTCATATAGGTATGCGTGCGCACAATCCGCGGATAAAAAGACTCCGCGGTCTCGATATTATGGTGATAACGCGACAGCCCGGCTGACTTGAGAAACTCAAGATCCTCTCTCCCGATACTCCCGAGCGACGCGCACGCGCGCATGCCGGTCTTAACAATCTCATGCACCCCGTCACCGACCCGGCCAATCTCATCGCGCGTCAGGCGCGGGCCACTGGTCACAATACTGAAACGCTCTGCGCCCCGGTCGCGCGCGATACGGGCCTCTTCGCGCATCTGCGCTTTTGTTTTGAGCGGATACACCGGCGCCTTGCCTCCGTAGCAGGCGGACTGCGCGCAGAAAGCGCAGTCCTCACTGCAGGCGCCGGACTTTGCGTTCATGATCGCGCAGATCTCGACGCGCGGACTACACACCTGTCTGCGCGCGCGGTCAGCGCGCGCGCGCAGCTCATCAGGAGAAAGATCACGCAAGCGCTGAATGTCAATCTGTTCGTCAATCATGGTTAACAATTATACCACAAAAAAACCTAGCGGCAGTGGATAACATCTCCAGCGTAGATCTTCTCGGTCTTGCCCGCGTCCGTCTGAATCAGGAGGGCTCCGTCGGCATCGATATCGACGGCTTTCCCCTCGACCGGGCGTTTGGGCCGTTCCACCCTCACCCTCCTGCCGATGGTTTCGCTGCGCATCCGCCAGCGCTTGAGTATATCCCGAGGCCCGCGCTGCTGCATGTGGCAATAATCCTTTTCGATCCCCCGCAAAAGATTCTGCACCAAACCGAGCCTGTTGACCTGCGTGCCGCCCGCCTCTTTCAGCGAGGTCGCGCCGGAAACCAGCGCATCCTTCTCGTTATTCACGTTGATCCCGACGCCGATGACCGCAAAATTGACCCGGTCGGTTTCCGCTGAAAGTTCCGTCAGGATACCGGCGACCTTTTTTGTGCCGGCGAATAGATCGTTGGGCCATTTGATGCGCAAGGCGATGCCGCAGCTATGCTCGACTGCCTCAGCGACGCTGACCGCAGTCATGAGAGTCAAGAGCGGGGCCTGCGCAGGGGCCAGCTCCGGCCTGAGCAGTAACGAAAGATACACCCCTGCATATTTCGGAGAATCCCAAACCCTGCCCAACCGTCCCCTGCCGCGGGTTTGGCTCTCGGCAATCACGACCGTACCCTCCGGAGCTCCCTCCATTGCCAGACGCACGCACGCGGTCATCGTCGAGTCCACGCGGTCAAGATACGAAACGCGCGCGCCCATGAACTTTGTGCCGAGGCCGTGCGCAACTTCAAAACTGAACAACCGGTCAGGCACGCCGGCAAGACGGTACCCTTCGTGCGGCACTGCCTCGATACAGTAGCCGATTTCCTTCAGATCCTGGATGTGTTTCCAGAGCGCCTGGCGCGAAATCTTCAGGTGCTGGCTGATCACATCGCCGGAAACAAAACCGTCTGTCTTCTTCAGGAAATCAAGTATGACGCCCTGCATCGTTCATGCTCCCGCTGCGAAAACCCTCGAGGTCCACGGTTATGCTCGTATACCCGTGCTTCCTCAACATGATAACAATCTTGTTCCTCACCCGCATCAGCCCCGGGATGCTATGCCGGTTGACCTCGATCCTGCACAACGATCCGTAATGCCGCAGGCGGACCTGGCGAAACCCCAGCCCCCGGAGGAAATGCTCCGCGCTCTCGATCCTGCGGCAAAGACGCGGTGTCAGCGGAATCCCGTAGGCGACACGCGAGGCAAGGCACGACGCGCTCTCCGCGTTCCAGGTGGAGAGTCCCCACCTTTTGCTCACCCTGCGCACGTCGTCCTTGGTAAAACCTGCCTGTTCAAGCGGAGACAAAATACCCAGCTCTTTGAGCGCACGCCTCCCCGGG
>CAZDUF010000112.1:0-4658 GCA_964508555.1 uncultured Planctomycetales bacterium | reverse complement strand
GTATCGGCCTCGCTCGAAAAATCATACCTGCCCCAGACATCGGCGATGAATGCACGCACGCTGGCATCAGAACGCGTATCTGACGTGACGCGGCCGCTTGCATCGAAATCGCGGTTACGCATCTGTTCTCCGGCGTCATCCTCGATGGTAGTCTGTATCCTGGCATACAGAGACCCGGCATCGCCGATCCGGGTATGCCCGTGCGCGCCGAACACCGCATTATCCAGAGGAAATTTCAATTCACTGCGGTGATTATTGAAATCATAGACGGTCTCACCGGCAAGATACCCGAGCTCCGCCCCGAAAACGGTATCCTTTGTAGCGCTGCCGGCTTCAGAGACTCTACCGGCAGAAGACGGTTGCCTGGACGCTTCCGGCTCCGCGGGGACAACGGCGCCTTCAGAACCGGTTGCCGCGGACACGGTGTCAAACGCATCGGCAACGGTTGCTGTCTCGTCTTTCTTCCTGGCCGCAATCGAGTCAGCCGCACGGGCAGCGGGTTCCAATGCGGCCTTGACACTTGCGTCGAGAGCCGTCGGTTCTTCGGCTGCGGCGCACGCACCGATGCCGAAAGAACATACTCCCCACACACATACGCCAATAATCGCCCTCCTCACTGCTGATCCCTTTCCTCACCCATGATGCGCATCTGCTGCTCGACCGCTTCGAGCATCCCCGCATTTCCGAGTATCGTGTTAAATTCCTGCATCATCTCTTCCTCCGTTACCGGGTCTCCCGAGGCACCCTGCGCGCGATAGGCATTCCCGGTTTCAATAATCTTGACAAGGGCGTCGTGATACTGACGAATCGACGCGGGAACCGGCATACGTTTCAAATCCGCCAGATAGCCGTCCAGCATGCGCGCCGTCTCTTCAGGCGATGCGCCGCCGTAGAGATGGGACGAAAGGCGCTGCTGCATGCGGGTCATGGACTCAAAATACGCGACCAAATCCTGCTGTTGAGGAGTTAACGACTCACCTCGCAGGTTCAAGATGGCCTGCGTGGTGTTCTCCTGTGCGTATCCACGACCGGCGCACACCAGACAAAAACATACCAGCGCCGCCGCGCATATCATCGTCATCGTCTATCTCCTTCATCTGCTGCGTGCGCGCCGCCGGAATCCGAGAAGTGCTCGCGCACATACCGCTCAATAAGCCTGGCCGCCTCGTCTTTGCAGGACCCGCAGACCGTGCCGATCTTGGTGCGCTCCTGTACCTGGTAATAATTGCGCGCACCCTCAAGCACGGCGTGCTCGATATCAGCGTCGGTGATGCCCATGCAGCGGCAGATGACCCGTTCTTTTTCCTTATGCACCTTGTCGCGCATGCCGTGACGCGCATAGTAGTCGTCGATCGCGGCGCGCAATGCCTTGTCGCCCAGAACGGAACAATGGATCTTGTGCTCGGGGAGGTTGCCGAGCGCCTTGGCGATATCTTTGGCGCTCAAGGCATAGGCGTCCTCGAGCGTCTTGCCGATCGCAATTTCCGACAATACCGACGTCGAGGCGATTGCCGAAGCGCAGCCATAGGTTCGCCATTTGCAATCGGTAATCACCCCGCGCGCGGCGTCGACCTTGATCATCACGATCATCTCGTCTCCGCACTTGATGTTACCAATAACACCCCTGCCGTCTGCGTGAAACGCGGACTCATCCGTCAGGATGTTGCGCGGACGCATGAAATGATCCTTGACGATATCGCTGTAGAGCCACTCCTCACTCATGACGCACCCCTTCGGATAACGTGGAGATTGACCGGACGCGCTTGACCACCTCCGAGAGTTTACGGACCGTATAGTCTACATCGTCCTGCGTGGTGTCCCGGCCCATGCTCATGCGTATGGATCCGTGCGCCTGCTCCTGCTTGACGCCGGTAGCCATCAAGACATGGGACGGATCAAGAGACCCGGAGGCGCACGCCGATCCCGTGGACACCGCGATCCCCTCCATATCCAGATACAAAACGATCGCCTCTCCTTCTGCTCCGGAAAATGAGACGTTGACCGTGCCGGGAAGACTATCCGCGGGATGTCCGTTCAAAGAAACATCCTTAATGTTCTCGGTAATACCCTTGATCAGGCGCTGTTTCAGCAGGAGGAGACGGCTGTATTCTTCTTGCATCTCACGCTCGCGCATGCGGACCGCTTCCGCCAACCCGGCTATTCCCAAGGTATTCTCCGTGCCCGCGCGCCTGCCCCGTTCCTGATGCCCTCCCCTGATAAACGGGCAGAACAGCGTGCCTTTCCTGACGTACAGCCCGCCGATCCCTTTCGGTCCGTAAATTTTATGCGCGGAAAATGTCAGATAATCGACCCCGAGCTCCTGCACGTTCACCGGGATTTTACCGAATGCCTGCACCGCGTCCGTGTGCAAGAGCGCTCCTGCATCATGCGCGATCCGCGCGATCGCAGGGATATCCTGGATGGTCCCGATCTCGTTATTGGCGGTCATCACGGACACCAGGCCCGTCCTCTCGGAAATCAGCGACCGCAGGTGATCCAAATCGACTTTACCGGTAGAATCAACCCTGGCATAGGAAACCTTTAAGCCCCGCTGGGTAAGGCAGGCGGCTGACTCCAGCACACAGGGATGCTCGATCGCGGTCGTGACTACCTCCGAACGCGCGCAGGATGCGCACCCGGGATCGCAACCGGGATGCCCCTGGCAGAAAAAGAGGTTCATAACCGTGTTATTCGCCTCGGAACCGCTGCCTGAGAATACGATCTCCTCCGACCGCGCGCCGATAAACGCAGCCACCCGTTCACGCGATTCTTCGACCATCTGCCGCGCGCGCCTGCCGAATTCGTGCAGGCTGGAAGGATTCCCGTACGTATCGAACGCCGCCGCGAGAACCTTTTTCACCTCGGGGTGCAGCGGCGTTGTCGCGTTATGATCAAGATACACGGACCTGCGCTGTTCATTCATCACGGTACACTGCCTCCTTAATCAAGCACGACGATATCAACCGGGGGCGCGGTAATCTCGCCGACCCATCCTCCCTGACTGCTTGCATAGCTTACAAATATCCGGTACGCCCCCTTCTTGAGTCCAGCGACGCGAAAATCATGCCTGGTCAATACAAAGTCCACTCCTGTCCATTCGGGGTACACCGCATCCTTCACGATTTCCACGGCCTGCGGATGCTTGGCTGTTTCTCCCCGCTGCAGTGGTCTATCCGCCTCGCAGTACGACGCATTGGCGACTTCTTTTCCGGAATCCTTACTGACTATTCTCAGATGCACCCTGCCCCTGGTATCGACCGGCACGCGGGACATCGTTCCGTCGGGGAAAAGACGCAGGCAGAGAAAAATATCGTCGTTGGGCCAGTATTTATTGCGCGGCGACTGCAGAACACACGCGAGCCCCCCCACGGTAACAGGCTCCAGCTCCTCATCGGAATTCATGACGATCCGGTAATTCTCAGCAATTTCTTCCGGCGTAATGAATTTATAACGCGAGGTCTCGTAGCCGGTAATAATGTACGGATTATCCCGCACCGCCGGACACGGCCCCGCGCACACGGCGACTATCCCCGCCGCGATTACCATGCCTGCCGTTTGCCGGATGCGCGCGCCGTTCATAAAGAACTACCCCTTTCGATGGTCACTGGATTGCTCCAGTACGGGGTACACCTTTCGACGCCCCACAAGCAGAACCCAACCCTGAATTGTATCGTATGCGGCTCTGATTCTGACTCGTAACGGACCGTGATGCTTCTGGAGATCGACTGTCCCGGAAGCATTTGGACGTCTGAACAATCGTCTCCGACGCAATCGGCGCTCTTCTTGATGGTTACCTGGGGCTGGTCGGACACCCAGTGGTCTGCAAACGAACATTCGCAGCTTTCGAAAATGATCGGGATCCGGCCTTCGTTGGTGAGCGTGACGTCAATATCCGCCAGGTGCTCTCCGGTAAACGTGTCTGCCGACGGCGTAACGTCTGCCCGGACAACGAGTCCGAACGGCTGTGCGTCTTTCGTCTGCCGTAGAGTCAGGCTCGACGCGAGAACGGAATCGGAAAACGCACCGTGAATGAGGAAGATTGAAAGAAGAAATACGACCTGCTTCATGAAAAAGTCCTTAGATGTAGTTTTTATTGTACCACAGAACCGTTACTCTGAATGCAGAATTTTCTGAATCTCTTCCTCGCGGAGATGCTCTGCGGCCTGAAGGCTCGCGGCGGTTTCAGACACGATAGTGACGTAGGGAGACTGCCTCGGCCGATTCGGCGATGCCATACCGGCAGCGCCGGCTGCCGGTACGGCGACAGACGCGCCACCCCCAGGCAAGACAGCGGAACCGGATTTGAAGTAAGTAACCAACACCGTATAGGCAAGCACAGCAACGAGCGCGGCAGTGAGCACCAACGCGATCAAACCGAATCCTGCAGTCTGCCGTCTGATCATTTCCCCAGGTTGCTCACGGATTCTTTGATCCCTCCGATGACAAACTCAGCGGGGGATTCCGTGTCTGCCGCCGGCGCCTGTTTCTTTGAACATCCCGTCAAGGCCATCCCGATCATGAGGGACACCGCAACGATAACGCTCTGATACATCCGCTCAGCTTTTATCACAGTACACCGCCTAACTCATCATCTCTCCAATATACGCAACAGATTCAATCCCGTAACCGGATCAGGCATCTTCGCTGCATGCGTGTTC
>CAZDUF010000111.1:0-4662 GCA_964508555.1 uncultured Planctomycetales bacterium | reverse complement strand
CGTATCCGGGAACGCGCGCCTACGACTGGGCCCGCTCGCACGGATACTTGAAAATCGGCTCCTACCGCGATTATCTCACCGATGCGGGCCTGCACAACTGCGTGATTGACATACCCGGCCTGCCGTCTCAGGCACTCGTTACCTGGTGCAACAGGAGCCGGCGAGACTATTATCTGAACAGCCGGTATCTCTGGTACAAATGCAGGCAGGTGCTCAGGAACCCGGCTCAGCTCGTGCGCACATTCAAGGCGTTCACTCACTTCAGGAAACATTTAACCGGAACCGCCCGCCATGGTTGAGACGCTTTTCTATATCTTTCTTACGCTCATTCTCTATACCTACATCGGATACCCGCTTCTCTGTTCCCTGGCATTTCTTTCGAAACGCGCGCCCGCGCCGGACTCAGGGTTTCGGCCGTCGATCAGCCTGATCATCCCCTGCCACAACGAAGAAAACATCATCCGCCGTAAACTCGAGAACTCGCTCCTCCTCGACTATCCGGCCGAGCTCCTCGAGATCATCGTCGCCTCAGAATCGACAGACGGGACAGACGCCATCGTCAAAGAATTCGCGCCCCGCGTCTGCCTCATCAATTCCCGCGAGCGCTGCGGCAAAACCGCGCTCATGTACCTGGCAGTACCGCGCGCCCATAACGACGTGCTCGCGTTCAGCGACGCAAACGTCATGCTCGACCCGGCAGCACTCAGCTTCATCGGCCGGCATTACGCGGACGCGCGCGTTGGCGCGGTCGGCGGGTCGTTACATGTCACCAACCCCGCAGCCTCCTCCGTGAGCAGGGGCGAACATCTTTATAAATCATACGAATCGTTTCTGCGCAGGGCAAACAGCCGCATGGGACGGGTGCTCGGCGTCGACGGAGCCCTGTTCTCACTGCGTAAAGAGCTCTATAACCCGCTGTCACGGCAGCGCGGTGACGATTTCGAGCTTGTTATCCGCGTGCTGCTGGCCGGTAAACGCTCGATTTTCGAACCGCGCGCGCATGCTTTTGAGGACGCTTCAGTGGATGAACGCGCCGAGATCGGGAGGAAAGTACGGATGGTATCCTGGTTTCTGCGCAGCTCGGTGATACTGCTCAAGGAAATGCTCCTCAAACTGCGCCTTGACCTCATCGCGCAACTCTTAAGCCACAAGCTGCTGCGCTGGCTCACGCCCTATTGTTTCGCGGGAATGCTTCTGACGAACGGTTTGCTTGCGCGGAATGATTCACTCTTTGCAGCGATGTTCCTGCTGCAGACACTGTGGTATACGGCAGGTATTCTGGGATGGGGTATTGCGCGGTATTTTCTGGTGTACAACTACGGATTTCTTCTCGGGACGCTCAAAGGATGTTTTAAGCCAGCCGGGGATCCTGCATGGGAAAAAATGAGAGCATAGGTTCGCACACATGCGTGTGCTTATGCATTGAAACAGGCTTCAGAAAAAGCGTCCCGATAAGTATTCTCAGATCAAAAAAAACCGAATAATGCCGCACGTAATACCTGTCGTACTCGGTTCGTTTCTCGATCGAGGTATCGGACCGCAGGCCGTTAATCTGCGCCCAACCGGTAATCCCGGGCTTGACCGTGAACCTCTCGGAGTATCCCGGTATCGCCTTCTCGAACACGTCCGCGAAAAACGGCCGCTCCGGCCGGGGTCCCACCAGCCGCATATCTCCGTTTAACACGTTAAACAGCTGCGGAAGCTCATCGACGTGCGTTGCCCTGAGCAGGTTGCCCAGTCTCGTGGCGCGCGGATCGCGCTCCTTGCCCCAGACCGGCGTTCCCTTCTCGGAATCGACGCGCATGGTCCTGAACTTGTAAATGTAGAAACGCCTTTTATTCCTGCCGTACCTGATCTGGCGGAAAATGAGCGGACCCGGTGAGTCGAATTTAACGAGAAGAATAGCGATGAAGAACAACGGGTAAGTCAGTGTCAGGATGAGAAACACCAGAACAATGTCGCAGACGCGACAGACGGCGTCGAGGAATAACGCTCTCGCACGGCCCATAGTTTCTCCTTTTGGAGGCCAGATGTGTGTTACGCGAAGATGCCGGACTCTTCTCCGTAGATTGAACGAATCAATTTTTCCCGTTCCTGCGCTTCGATCCTGGTGAACGCGATGCCTGTTGAATACGGCATCGTGCGGCCTGTATCGCTCCAGACGATCCTGCCCGAAGCACGCACGCTTTCGTTTGCTCCGGTGCGGATCTCAAGGTGCAGATCCGTGCCCACCGGCAGAACTTTCTTGAGTTTCAGATTGATGCCCGCCGGGCTGACATTCGCGGCAGACGCGCCCAAAAGCGCGTACTTACTCTCCTCGCCGACTGAAAATGAAACGTCAAAATCCCGCTCGATGCGCTTCATGCGCCGGCGTTCGACGGACACCCTGCTCGAGCCGGGAAGCTCGGCGTAGCCCGCACCAGGTGCGGACGAAGACATAATCGCGCCGAGAAATCCGATGAACAACCCTAGAAACGCGCCAAGCGCGAGATTCAGCGCCAGATTCGGGCTTGCGGGTTTACGCGGCACG
Organism: uncultured Planctomycetales bacterium; assembly: GCA_964508555.1. Classification (GTDB taxonomy): domain Bacteria; phylum Omnitrophota; class Gorgyraeia; order Gygaellales; family Profunditerraquicolaceae; genus CAZDUF01. The sequence goes on along the minus strand of CAZDUF010000111.1, from coordinate 2,132 downwards.
TACGCCTGCTCGAACACGCGGATATTAGGTATACTCGCCAGGGTGATCTGCCCTTTCAAATACTGCAATTCCTTCTGCTTCTTCAGGAGAGCGGCCTGCACCTTCTCCACCGCCTCGTAATTCCTGATCAGCATCATCTGCTCGACCTGATCAGAAGACGCTTCCTGGATGCGCGCCTTGATATCGTCGAGCTTCTGCTGATAGGCCTGCCGCGCGTTTTCATTCTCCTGCCTGCGGCTCTCAAGCGCGGAAATGGAACGTCCGTAATAGTCCGCGTACGCTGAGTAGACCTCGCTTAACTCGCTGTTCAACTGCTCTTTCAACCCGTCCATCTGCAGGCTGAGTTCCAGTACTTCCGGACTGGTCTCGGTATACTCTGCGTTCACAGCGGCAAATTTACTCTGCACCTCAGCCATGCGCGCCTTGACGTCGCGAATCCAGGGCACAGCCGACAGAGACGCCGCCGGATTCTCATCAGCCGCGCGGCTTGTTCCAGGCACCAAGGGAAAGAAAATCCCGTCGGTACCTTTATTGAGAATATCATTGGTGCGCCTCAACTGATCTTTCAAACGCGCCAGGTCGTACTCGGTCTGTCTGCAGGTTTCACTTACCGAGAGCATCTTCTCAACGTACAGCGGGACTTGCCGCATGTACAGATCGACCCCTTCCGGCCCGCTCACACTTGATATGCGTTTCTTCATCGAACCGATATCTGACTCGATCGCGCGCAATTCGTTCTCGATCGCGGCGAGATTCGTGTCCACAAACGCAACCTGCTGGTTCTGATGGTAGGCGATGAAGGCTTCAACCAGGGCATTCGCGAATTCTGCGGCGTCCCGCGGAGCCTTGGCCTTTGCCTGAACGGCAAGAATATCGGAATCATTCAGATAGATGACGGAAATGCCGTCTTTGACGTCCTCGTATGAAGCATTTTTCATGATGCCTTTCGCGGCGAGAATTCTCAATGCTTCATCAACGACAATACGGCTGGAGAGAATTTCTTTCTGCGTCGTCAGATACGCCTCAGGCCGGTCAACGGATACCAATTCATCGGGGTAAATCTTGATATCCTGGCGGATAAGCACCTTGGCTACCGCTTTGTACACCGGCGGCATGACCAGAGTCACCAGACCCGAGCACACGAAGACCACGAAAAAGAGCGTCAGAAACAGGTTGAATTTCTTTTTGATGATTCCTGCGATGTCGATAAGGCTGAGTTCTGCGTGCGGGCTCATGCGTTATTCGTCTTTGGCGATTTCATAGAGAAGATAGGTGTCGGCCGCTGGACGGATCCTCGAGGTGAAATAATCGAAGAAATCCCCGAAGTTGCCGATGAAGTTCTGCGGCACGTACACGATATCCTGGGGCTGCAGCGCGATATTGGAGCTGCGGTCCCCTTCCTTGATGATTTTATGCAGATTGGCGACGTGAAATTCAGGCTTGGGTTCGTACGGCTCCCTGACCACGAGCACGCTCTGCAGCTCCGCGTGGCGGTTATAGCCGCCGGAGAGCGCAACCGCGTCAAACACGGTCATGCCGCCCTCATATTGGTACAGGCCGGGAGTCTTGACCGCACCGAGCACAAGCACTTTCTTGCTTTTGTATTCCAGGACAATGACCGAGACATGCGGGTTGCGCAGATTACTGCGCAGGCGACAGGTTATATCCTCTCGCAAGGCATCAGGCGTCACGCCTGCAGCCTGTACCTCGCCGGCTATCGGGAAACTGATCATGCCGTCGGGACGGACCTTCAATTCTTTGCTCAGCTCAGGATGTTTGAGGACGGATATCTCGAGTTTGTCGCCGGGACCGATGCGATATCCCGTATAGGAAGGTTCTTGAACCGGAGCCTCTGCCATGACTTGATACTCTGGCTGCACATCAGGCTGCACGACAGGTTGCTCGACCGGTTGCGGCTCGGGCTCCGGTTCAAAAACAACTTCAAAAGGCTGTTCGCGCTCCAGAGTATTTTCGAATTCGCCGGAGGCATGGGCGGAAGAACTGAGACAAACCAGGCAGGCAATGACGAAAACTACTTTTTTAAAGTTTTCCATAATGTAGATAAAAAAACGGACTGACCCGTTCCATGTCAATCCGGTTGACTACCAACTGCTGGCGTCCTCCGCCTGACG
>CAZDUF010000110.1:0-4671 GCA_964508555.1 uncultured Planctomycetales bacterium | reverse complement strand
GATGGTGTTGCCGCCGAGATTCTGGAACCACCAGCTGATCGCCGGCCCGCCGAGAGGGATGTTGATTTTGGTCTCGCTCTCCAGCTCCTTGACCGTCTCGGCGATTTCGCGGTACAGGTTAAAATATTCCTGTTTGCGGCCCAGGAAGAAATCGTCCAGGTCCGGGCCGTTCCAGAATTCGTACCAGACACTGTAGCGCTTAGTGCAGCTGAGTTCGCGGATGATGGTCTTGATGAGGGATTTAAACGCGTTCAGGTCCTCGGGAACGCTTTTCTTGTCGAGCACCCTGCCCAGGCCCGCCGGCGTGCCGAAAATATTCAAAATGACCACGCCTCCGGAATCGGATATTTTCTTGATCACAGATTCGTAATTCTCGATCAGTTTTTTCTGCAGGTCTTTTGCCTTATACAGCTGGCTGATCTCCCACAGATTATATTGAAGCCGGTAGATACCTTTGTACCCGATATCAGTGCCCCAGGTGTCGAGTACTTCGCGCGCCGCTACCGTTTGAGGCCAGGCCACGTCGGGATGCAAGCCCCTCCCGCTTAAATCCATGCCCGGCTGGAATATCTCCGGCAACGGAATCGTGCGGCCCGCCGCATCAAACGCATAGCGGACCTCCTGTTCCTGCTTGTCCGGACCGGTCGGCTGGGCAGCGGCAGCGCGAAGAGCGAGCGCGACGGACACTCCCGCCAGACACGCGGCGACAGGAAACTTTCTAACGATACCCGCTGGGGACATATTTCCTCTGAATGCGCTCCATGACTCTCGCTTTGCCGTTTCGCTCGTCAACCGTGACAACGACGCCGTGCAGCTGGATGTTATCCTGGGCGACTTCAAATCTCGCAGGCAGGCCGGTGAGGAACCGCTGCAAAACATCGTCGACATTCCTGCCGATCACGGAATCGTACGGACCGGTCATGCCGGCATCCGTAAGATACCCGGTGCCCTTCGGCAGGATCTTCTCGTCGGCAGTCTGGATGTGGGTGTGCGTTCCGATGACCGCGGATACCCTGCCGTCAAGGTACCACCCGAGGGCCACCTTTTCCGATGTTGCCTCGGCATGGATATCGACGATAATAACCTTGGCGTTCGCCGATACCTGCGCGAGAGCCGCATCGGCACAATGGAACGGATGCTCGATCGGGTCCATGAACACGCGTCCGTTCACGTTGATCACGGCAACGCTCGCCCCGTTGGTCGCGGTGAACACTCCCATGCCCGATCCCGGCGCGCCGGCCGGATAATTCAGCGGCCGCAGGACGCGTCGCTCCGTTGCGATATAGTCGAGAATCTCTTTCTTTTTCCAGATATGATCCCCGGACGTCAGCACATGCACGCCCGCGGCAAACATCTCTTCTGCGGACTTCTGCGTGATGCCTGAGCCGCCCGACGCATTTTCTGCGTTGGCGATGACGAAATCAAGCCTCAGCTCCGTTACCAATCCGGGAAGAAGAGCAACGATGGCGTCGCGACCGGGCTTGCCAACAATGTCGCCGATAAACAGTATTTTCATAGCACAATCAGTCCCTACTCGGAAAGCGATACTTCCGCAGCATGGTGCTCTATTGGATCCCTCGCCCCTCCGGGGGCTCGGGATGCAATGCATTTCACTTTGCGTACTCAACCGCCCGCGTTTCGCGGATCACGGTAACCTTGATCTGCCCGGGGTATTCCATGCCTTCTTCGATTTTCTTTCTGATCTCCCGCGCCAGATTCACCGCTTCCCCGTCATTGATCTTCTCCGGCTGGACAATCACCCGAATCTCCCTGCCGGCCTGAATGGCGAATGATTTCTCGACGCCCTTGCAGATATTGGCAATAGACTCGAGTTTCTCCAGGCGTTTAATATACGTTTCCAGCGTCTCCCTGCGCGCACCGGGGCGCGACGCGCTGATCGCGTCGGCGGCAATCGCCAGCACCTCATAAACACCCTGCGGCTGCGATTCTTCATGATGCGCCTCGATCGCGGAAACCACCTCGGCGGCTTCGTTGTATTTACGGGCAAGCTCCGCCCCGATTTTGGCATGCGTCCCTTCAACCTGATGATCAACCGCCTTGCCGATATCGTGCAGAAGCCCGATCCTCCTGCCGAGCTTGAAATCCAGGCCGAGCTCGGATGCCATGGCCCCCATGAGAAACGCCACTTCTTTGGAATGCTGCAGCGCGTTCTGCCCAAAACTCGTGCGGTACTTCAGGCGTCCGAGGAGCTTCACCAGTTCCGGGTGCAGCGTCGCGGTCCCTGCCTCGAACGCAGCGCGCTCTCCTTCTTCCCGTATCTTCTCGTCCATCTCCTTCTTGGTCTTCTCGACGACCTCCTCGATTCTGCCCGGATGGATCCTGCCGTCGGAAATGAGTTTCTCGAGACTCAGGCGCGCGATCTCCCTGCGCACGGGGTCGAATCCGGACAACGACACCGCCTCAGGCGTATCGTCAATAATCACATCCACACCGGTCGCCATTTCGAGCGCCCTGATGTTACGCCCCTCCCTGCCGATCACCCTGCCCTTCATCTCGTCAGAGGGCAGCGTCACGACACTGACCGTGGATTCGCTGGTATGCTCTGCGGCGCAGCGCTCGATGGCAAGGCTGATTAATTCGCGCGCCTTCTTATCCATCGTGGCCTTGACGTCATCCTCGAACCGCTTGATGACGGCTGCCCGCTCGCCGGCGAGATCATCGTTGAGGCGGTTGAGCAGGATCTGTTTGGCCTCTTCGGCGGACAGGGACGCAATCTTCTGGAGACGTTCCTTCTCTTCGGCGATCAACGCGTGGAGGTTATTTTCCTTGGCCTTCAGTCCGTCCTCCTGCTTCCTGACCGCGTCGTGACGGGACGCGATTTCCTTTTCCTTCTGCTCGAGCAGATCAACCCTGCGGTCTATGTTTTCTTCTTTCTGGGAAAGCCGCTTCTCCATGCCCGCGAGCTCCTGCCTGCGGTCTTTTGTCTCGCGCTCAAAATCCTGGCGCATCCGGTACAGAAGGTCCTTGGCTTCGAGTTCCGCTTCTCTGCGCCGGTCCTGCGCTTCTTTACGCGACTGTTCGATAATCTGCTGGGCGTGCGTCTCCGCGTCCTTGATGGCCTTTTCCGCAATCTGCTTGCGGATAATAAAACCGGTGATGCCGCCGGCCAGGGCAGCTCCCAGGGAAATAAGGATAGTCATAGCCATGTGTTTGTCGTGCCTCCGCGTGATAGAGGTTTACGGTGTGAACGAAAGACTCTTTATGCGGCGATGACGCGGTGGACTTTTACATCATGAGGCTGCGTGGGCAGGGACGCGACGACCTGGAAATCAAAAGCGAGACCGGCAATGGTGGCTGTGGCGGGCGTTTTCTTGAGAAACCGGTCGTAGAAACCCTTTCCTCTTCCGAGGCGGTTTCCGCGGGAATCGAATGCGATCCCGGGAACGATCACCGCATCGAGACGGGAAATCGGGATATACTGCGTCTCTACCGGCTCATACACGCCATAGGGCCCGCGCTTCAACTGGACAGGAGCGTCCAATAAGCACGGCCGCAGGTCTATGCTATGCTTCTGACAGACGGGAACGACCACTTTTTTGCCAAGCTTCTGCGCCGCCTTGATCATATCGTGCGTATCTACCTCGCCCCGCAACGGGATGTAAAACATCACCCATCGGGCTTTTTTAAAAAACCGTGCCGCAAAGAGCTTCCTCTGGATGCTCTTACTCCTACTCTTTCTATCTTCCTCCTTCTGCTTCAGTAATTTTACAAGGATTTTACTACGTATCCTGCTCTTTGTCAATTGTACACCATTCCCCTTTCTATCCCTTGGTGATATCATGGCGCTATTCTCTGCGCGCCTACCAGGACGAGACTCGAACGGCTGCAATTCTCCCAACTTTCTGTCAGCCGGCGTGTTAAGCGTCTGTTTCATAAAAACACACCTCATCTCCTCATGGCTCATCCGGAAAGAATTCATGCATCATGTCCCAGAACCGCGTGTCCCGGTGTCTGGTTTCCTGCGCGAACTCGTCGCGCTCGACTTCCGGCATCGTGCCAGTACAACCCGACCGGACCTCAACCAACCGGGAGGAAATATCCGGTTCGTCGAGAAACCGCGATATCTGGGTAATGCCCCTGCCGCCGTCAGCGGCGCCAAAGCTGCGCGGCGAACGCTCAAGATGGGGTTTGAGCATGAACAAATTCTCTTTGGCGCGTGTCGCGGCAACGTAAAAAAGCCTACGCTCCTCTTCGATCGCATCGTCGTTCTCAAGCGATAAATAGGAGGGGATATGACCTTCGCAGACATAGAGCAGGAAAACCGTGTGCCATTCCAGGCCCTTGGCCGAATGTATCGTCGACAGCGTCAGCGCGCTGTCATCGCCATCCCGGCGCCCGGATTCCACGATACTGCGCTCGGGAGGGTCAAGGGCCATGTCGGTGAGAAAGGTCTCCAGCGACCGGTAACGCTCGGCAATGCGGACCAAAGAATCCAAGTCGTTGAGCCTCCGGTCGTAGTCGTCATACGCTTCTTTTAAATATGGCTCATAGACCGCAAGAAATATGCGGATGAGTTCAGTCGGAGAATATTTCACGGCTTGCGTTTTGCGCACCGCCTCCAGGAGCCTTTGCACGTCGGGACGCCTCGCGGCATGCTCTCCGGCAGCGAGAGACGCTCCCCCCGCAGTGAGCTCTCCGACGATTGCCTGG
>CAZDUF010000109.1:0-4674 GCA_964508555.1 uncultured Planctomycetales bacterium | reverse complement strand
ATAGCAGTTTTTCGTGCCGGTCGACGGAGAGCAGGGCTTGCGAAGATTGCTGGCGGGAAGAGTATTTCCATAGGGAGACAAGTGCCATCATCACCCAGAATGTGGCAATGAACGCGGCTCCTGCGGCGCCGGCGATAAGGACGATGCGTTTCTGTATTGTCTGCTGCTCGGGTGTGACGGCGCTGTCAAGCAGCTGGAGGTCGCCGAATCCCGCGGTATTCTCGCCCTGCGCGGTGATTGCCAGACGCAACGTCGAACGCTCGTCCAGAAGCGTTTGCACACGTTTCTGGGCATAAGCGATCGCGGTCCGGTAGGTCTCGTATTCTGGAGCAGCGTCCAGAAAACGTTTCAGGTCCTGTTCGGCGGCAGCAAGCTGCGCGGCGAGAAGTTTCTTCTGACGGTTGACGTAGTCCGTAATCGCGGTCTCAAGATCTTTTTGCTCGCGCGCGATCTGTTCGACAGGCGGACTTGCCTCCTTGAAACGGCTGCGCACCCCGACCGCGCGCGTCTGGATATCGTTGAGTTTCTGAACCAGCTCTTTCAGATGTTCATCCTGATATTCCCCTGATTCGACCGCGCCGGATGTCACCGAGAAAGCTTCGAGCGCCGCCATCTGCCGTTTGATCGCCACGGCACGCTCGGCAGCGGCTTTAGACTCGGCTTCGTAATCGTTCCATCCTCTGGTATTCAGAAAAGCATGCAACTTGTCCGTGTCCGACGAGAGACCGCTGCGGACGTCCTCAATTTCACGCTCGATGGCGTTAATCTTCTGCTGAGAACGCGCCAGGTACTGCCGGCGTGTGAGTTCGATGAACGAAAGCGCGATGCTGTTGGCCGCGTGCGACGCCATCTCTGGCGACGGTAACGCGACGGTGAGGCGCACGACCGACGACTGCCGGACACGTTCGACGGTGAGCGCGGCCTGCAGCTTTTTAACGGCGCGCTCGAGTGACTGCTCGTCCGAAAGCGAACCTTCTGCGTTGCCAAGGTCGAGTTCCACCACGACAGGCGCGAGCACGGCGCGGCTGCGGATCTGTTCCTCGAAATCGACGGCGCGGGTCTGGTCTTTCAGTAAGTCCCACTCGTCCCGGATGTGGCTCGGATTGAAACTGATAAGCGCCAACGCTTCGTAGGACGGCGGTATGAGGATAAAGCCGAAGACGACGATCGCGGCGGCGATGCAGGCGACGAGAAACGCGCTCGATATGGATCCGCGGGAAAATTCGGTGGTAACAGAGCTAGTTGTCATGTTTTCTTACCGGTCGACGACGTAGCTTGCGGGATCGGTAGCGTCATAGACGCGCAGGTACGTGTGCGCGAGCGGCTCGACGCTCGAGGTGAAGAACCCGACAAATGTCGAAATTTTCGAAATAAAATGCTCCGGAACATAGACGATGTCGCCGGGCTCCAAAGCGATGTCTTGGGTATCGTCTGACTGCGCGACGACGGCGTTGGCATTGACGCGCGAGTACATGTATCTACCGTTGCGCCGGCGCACCAGCATAACACTGGATGCAGTTCCTTCTTTAGTGACCCATCCGGCAGCGGTAATGACATCGACAACGGTCATGCCTGATGTAATCGCGTAGCGCCCGGGCGCGGAAACTTTGCCGATGACGCAGACGTGGCGTTTGTCAGACGGGCCAGGAACGTACACGATGTCGCCGGGAAGCAGGCGTAGCTGGAATACTCCGTCGTCGCCGACCTTCGTGCCGGCCATGTCCACGGTGAGGGCGGTCTGCCTGCCGTTTCTGTCTGGCCGCATAATCGAAACTTGTTCCTTATATGCCGTAGGAAGAAAACCCTGCGCCTGGGCGATTGCCTCGTACAGTGTCATGTTCATGTCCGAAATGGTGAACACGCCGGGCCGGGTGACTTCGCCGAGCACGCTGAATCGTTTGCTGTTGATATTGAGGACGCTGACTGTGACGTGCGGATTATAGATGTATTGATCGAGAGATTCCTGCAGCGAGAGTTTCAGAGCCTCGATGGTGGAACCGGCGGCATTGACGCGGGTTAAAAACGGGAAGGAAATGAAACCGTCTGGAAGAACGACGGCTCTAGTCGAAAGTTCGGGGTATGCGAGCACCGTGATTTCGATCTCATCGCCTGAGCCGATGACGTAGGCTGCCGGATCTGCCGGCGCGGCATGCGTCTGAGCGGCGGCATGCGGCTGCATGCAGATACAGCCGGCTGCCAGGGCGATTGCTATAATAAGAGAAACACTGCTGCGATTCATGGCAAAAGATGTAGGGTCAGAGTTGAGCGTCCGATAATTTGCGTCGTTTTATATGCAAATTTTTTGTATGGAAAGTATACCCTATAACCCCCAGAATGCAAATTTTTTTTCACCCGGGGACGTTCCCCAAGGTGCCACCCTACTGGGTCCTAATCCATTGTGCTCCAAGCAATAAGAACACGGGTGTGAAGAATTGATAAACTTAAGCTTTTCACGACGAACACGATGATGTTCAGATAATCAATATGCAACTTTAGTAATGCAAATGGATTAGAGCGTAATAAGGTGGTACTTCCGGGAACGTCCCTGGGAGAGGTTTAATTTTTTTGTTGCAGCCCTTGAAGTGCGCGGAATAACGATTATACTTTCTGTTACGTCTTTGTTAACTGATGAGACAACTATGACGAAACGCATCCGCCGCAGCGAAAAACGCATCGGGGAACTACTTATCGAGAGAGGCTCTCTGAATCCGCACCAGCTCGAGACCGCCCTGTCAGAACAGTCTGAGCGAATCCCGCACGCCTGCCTAGGCGATATCCTGCTAGAAAAATCGTTCGTCCACGAAGACGCGCTTCTGGAGGCCTTCCTTCATCAATACATCTTTCCTTATATTCCCGTTGACAGCTACACGATTGATGCTGTAACTCTGGACACAGTGCCTGCTCACATCGCCCACGCCTACGCCATTGTCCCGCTCGAGAAATCAAACCACATCTTAACCGTTGGCATGGCCAATCCGGTTCACTATCCCGTTCTTCAGGAAATCGAACGCTTAAACAACTGCGTCGTCATTCCCTGCCTTGCGAAACCTTCGCATATCAGGAAAGTCATCTTGCACTACTACGGATATGGTTAATTCATCCCAGCGCGCTACCATCAGCTGCCATCCGCTACGCCGCGAACAGATCCGGTATAATCTGAACGCCGAAGCCAGAATTTGCATCGGTCAAGTCGAGACTTCGATTACCTTGTGCGACATCTCAGCCCGCGGCGCACGCGGCATCTCCACAGTGCCGCTTGCGCCCGATCAGCCCGTCAACTTTTCGATGCAACCGCCTGTAGTGCGCAGCGCTCTCCAGGAGCGCGGCAAAATCGCCTGGAGCAGGCAGCTTCCTGACGGCCGTTACGAGGCAGGCCTGCGTCTGGACGCTATCGACATCAGCAATATTGTGTCCTCGTATCTGCGCAGCGAGACATACGAACCGCGCGTATACAGCGCTGATTTGAAACCTGTTGAGACGCCGGAAATGATTCTCTCTCCTCACATAAAACTCGCGCCGTCACCGTGGAAGACAATTGTACTGCTCATCATCGCAGCCGCTCTGATTGCAACGCTGATTGCCGTCTGGAATGGAACCCTTAAACTTCAAGCCCTTCTCAATCCTTCGGCCGCGAACCTGCGTATTGAAGCGGTCCTGTATGACCCTGCCGGCGAGAGCATCGTTTACATTAACGACGAGGTCGTCAAAGTTGGCCAGAGCATCAACGGCTTCACGCTCACCCGCATCGACACGGACTCAATCACCCTCACCGACCCATCCGGCGACGAAACTATAATCGCCACCGGGGACGTTCCCCAAAGTGCCACCTTATAACTCTGCAACTCGAACATCATCAAACAGTTACATCGCTATGTCCTTGAACCTGCGGCCTCAATCCCGGAAAATCTTAAACGCCTGATCGACGATGTCTTCATACGGCCGTTTCTCGCAAATAAATGCTGCATAACGTCGCCGCCTCTCATCCGCCGTCTGCCCTAACGAATCGTAAAGCGGATTCGTCCGCGTTACTATCGGATCCTTCCGGCCGCAGGCATAAAATTGATAACTGCTCCAGCGATAGTCTGCCGCCTGCACCGCCAGTTCAGCGCGCACCGGATTCCTCTCAACATACCGCGCGCACTCAAGCAAATACACTTCATCCTCGATCGGCAGACTCTTGTAGCGATTCTGGAATATAAATCCCGTAGACGCGTATTTGCTGCGGAAATAGATTGCGTACGTCTGAAGAATCCCTTGCATGAATTTGGGGAATTGTGCAGTTTCAATGACCTGCGCAATGAGATGCACGTGGTTTGGCATGAAAGAATAATGCACCACATGTACCGGATGCTTCCGGACGTACTCAACGATTAAATCCCCCAAATACCGATAATCCCCCACACTGCGAAACAGCCTCCTTTTGTCATTGCCCCGCGTGAATACATGATAATACCCCCCGTCTACCAATTCTCTTCTACGTCTTGGCATATATCCTCCTTCTACTATAAATAGACGGATGAGGAGGCAAAATCTAACAAACTTTTTTCCCCGGGGACGTTCCCGCAGGTGCCACCTTATGCCCCTGTAATCCCTTAAACTGCAAGGTATAACAAAGCTGGTTTTAACAACTCCACTTGAACGCACGAATTCAACGAGTTGCAAGCGGAAATGAAA
>CAZDUF010000108.1:0-4698 GCA_964508555.1 uncultured Planctomycetales bacterium | reverse complement strand
ACGAGCACGATGGTAATGAGCCCCAAACACACGACGATGTGAACAATCAAAACGAGAATAAACATGCTTACTCCTTGTGCGCTGCGACTGCCGCCGAATTTCTTATAATAGCCGTGAACGAATCGACTTTGAGGCTCGCGCCTCCCACCAGGGCTCCGTCGATATCCGGCTGTTTCATCAGTTCCGCCGCGTTCTCGGGCTTCACGCTTCCGCCGTACTGGATACGCACGGCGCCGGCAGTTTGGGACGAGTAGATTTTCTCAAGCAGCCCGCGGATGAAGGCATGCGCTTCCTGGGCCTGAGCGCTCGTGGCGGTCTTGCCGGTGCCGATTGCCCACACCGGCTCATAGGCGATAATGATGCGTTCCATGTCAGCGGCAGGTATGCCGGCACACCCGCCGGTTACCTGTTGCTCGAGCACGGCAAACGTCCTGTTCGCCTCCCGCTGGGCGAGCGTCTCGCCGACGCAAACAACGGGAACCAGGCCGCACGCAAGCGCCGCCTTGGCCTTCTTGTTAATCTGCTCGTCGGTTTCCTGGAAATACTGCCGGCGCTCCGAATGCCCGATAATCACGAATGCCGCTCCGGTATCCTTGATCATGGCGCAGGAGACCTCGCCTGTGAACGCGCCCTCTTTTTCCCAGTGACAGTTCTGCGCGCCGAGGCCGATGCCGGTATCCGCCAGGACCTCCGCGGTCTCTTCGAGCGCGGTGAACACCGGGCACACCACCACGTCAACGGCCTGCCAGTCGAACGCGAACAGTTCGCGTTTGAGTCCGTTGGCAAACTCAATGGCCTCACCGATCGTCTTGAACATCTTCCAGTTACCCGCGATGATCAGTTTTCTTCTCATGGCTTATTTCGCATCGGTGAGCGCGGCAATACCCGGAAGGGTCTTGCCCTCCAGAAACTCCAGACTCGCCCCGCCGCCTGTCGAGATATGTGTCATTTTGTCTTCAAGCTTGAATTTCGCCACCGCGGCAGCGGTATCCCCGCCGCCGATAATCGTGGTCGCTCCCAGCGTCGCGATATACTTCCCGATGGCGCGCGTTCCCGCGCTGAAGGCATCTGTCTCAAAAATACCCAGCGGACCGTTCCAGACGATGGTCCTGGCAATTTTTAGCTTCGACGCGAATAGCTCGACGGTTTTGGGCCCGATATCGACCGCGATCTTTCCGTCGGGAATATTCTCTCCCACGACCTCGGTTGCGGCATCGGGCGCGATCTGCGCCACCACGACATGGTCCACGGGAAGCACGATCTCTTTTCCCGCGGCGCCGGCCTTCGCGAGAATGTGTGCCGCGGTTTGGAGCTTATCCTTTTCGAGTTTCGAATTGCCGATCTGTTTCCCCTGGGCCTTGAGAAAGGTATACGCCATGCCGCCGCCGATGATAAAACCGTCGCATTTGGAAATCAGGTTATCGATCAGGCCGATCTTATCTGAAACCTTTGCGCCGCCGAGAATCACGTAAAAGGGTTTCGCCGGCCGCTCAACCGCAGTCCCGAGATACTCAATCTCCTTGCTTAAAAGAAATCCCGCCGCTGCGGGAAGATAATGCGCCACTCCTTCGGTTGACGCGTGCGCGCGGTGCGCGGTGCCGAAGGCATCGTTCACGTAGATGTCGCCTAATGACGCTAGCTGCCTGGCAAAACCGGGGTCGTTGCCTTCTTCCTCCGCATGATAGCGCAGGTTTTCAAGCAGAACCACGCGCTCCTGAGCCGCATCTATTTCTTTCCTGACCGCGTCGCCGACACACTCGCCGACGAACCTGACCGGAGTCTTGAGCAACTCCTCGAGACGAGTGGCAACCGGCCGCAGGCTGTATTTGGGCACCGCCTTGCCGTCAGGCCGTCCCAGGTGGCTCATCAGGATGAGCTTGGCCGCGCCTGCTTTGAGGATATATTCTATCGACGGAAGCGTGGCGCGGATGCGGGTATCGTCCGTGATCGCGAGATTCGCGTCCTGCGGTACGTTGAAATCTGCGCGCATGAGAACTTTCTTATCTTTGACAGCGGCGTTCTGAAGCGTCATCTTCGCCATGGGTGACCTCCTCTATGCATATAAAGGTAAACCGGTAGAAAGATAACTATAGTATAAAACTCCGGCGGTGTCAATACAGAGTCAATGGTTTTTTGCTTGTTATGGGGGATATGACTACCTTGGGGTTTGCGCGGAGACGTTCAGGTTTTTGATGCCGAGTTCGGTGAGCATATCCAGTATCGCGACAACGCCCTTGAATTGCGCTGCCTTATCAACGGTCAGCACCACGGCAATATCCGGATTCTGCCCTGCCTGCGCCTGCAGCTGCGCTTTCAATTCGGTTGCGGTCAGGAGTTCGCCGTCGAGGTAGGTCATGCCCTCGCTGGTAACCGACACGGTCACGAACTCTTTGGCGCGCAGAGGCGCTGCCTGCGACGCTTCCGGCAGCTTGATGTCGAGCTTCTTGTGGCGTTCGGGGCTGAAGGTGTAGAGAAGACTGAAGGAAATAAAGAAAAATATAAACATATTGAGCACGATATCGGTCATGGCGACCGACTCGATGCTCACCGAATAGTCCCTGCGTCCGGCAATCTTCATCTCGCGTGGCCCTCGGCACGGGATGATTTCTCGGGAATTTCACCCAGCACCTCAAGAAGCTGGATACCGTGATTGGTGAGGTCGTTGGAGAGGACCTTGATCTGGCTGACAAAATAAGTATACGCCAGATACAGAGGTATGGCGGCGGTCAGGCCCGCAGCAGTCGTCAGCATCGCCTCGTACATGCCTGCGGCAAGCACGCTGACCGTAATATCGGCTCCTGCCTGTTCCCAGGAACGGAATGCCTTGATCAGTCCGGTGATCGTTCCCAAAAACCCAAGCATGGGCTCGATAGAAATAATCGCAACCAGCCAGCCGAACATCTTCTCGAGTTTCGCAATCTGATTGTTCCCCGCCTGCTCGATTATCTTTTCCAGGCGCTCCGCCGGCAGGGCGCGGCGTTCGATACCTATCTTAAAAATCACCGCCAGAGGAAAACGCGCGTACGTTTTGCATTGCTCGACCGCCGCCTCGTACTTGCCTTCCTTGATCAGACGGTATACCTGCTGGGCAAACGCGTACGAATCCAGCTTCATCACCTGGCTGTAGGTCCAGAATCTCTCTATGACAATCGCGTGGCCGAGCACGGAGCCGAGAATAATCGGCACCATGACCGGCCCGCCTTTGGTAATAAGCTCAAACATGGTGTTCCCTCCTGTTAGTGAGAAAGCCTACCACACATTCAGGCTGAGCGCAATGGGAGGCTTATTCTTTGATGATGTACCCGTCAAGGCAGTTGATCTTCAGGGTGAGGCCGTCGACCGTAGAAACCTCGAGCACCGGCATCTGCGAGCCGCGGATCAAACGGTAAGATTGAAGCCAAGCGTAGGCCGTATTCGACCCCCGGCTCCTTGCCGGGCGCGTAATACCCAGATACTGCGCGGTCAACTCAAACGTCTTTATACCTTTGCGATAAATGTGGACAACCGGCTCAAGCTCCCCGCGGAACCACGGGTCGACGTCTACAAAGACCCAGCCGTCCTCGGATAAAACGCCTCCCCGGTCGCCGCGGTAGTCGTAGAGGCAGGACCATTCGACATCATTGGTATCCGTTCTGCGCACGACAATGCTGTAGGTCTGCTCTTCAAAGGGAAGGTCGCAATTATCGGTACAGACGATATCCGCCCGAAACGACGCTTCCCTGTCCGGAGAATACACCCGGTATTCTTGCCACAGAGGCTGCTGGACCGCGTACGCAGGCTGATTCGCCAAAAGGATCCCTATCAGCGGTACATATCGCAGCATTTGTTTCCTTTCAAGGGTCATTGCTCGCCGTCTACTGGTTGGTCACAACCTGATGCGTAACCGCCGCGATGGCGTCGGCAATGGTCGCGTTTTTCTGCGACGCAAAAGCATCTGCCGCAGCAGGAGCATCGGCAATGATCTCGGGCTCTGCCTCAATGACCCCGGTAATCTCCTCCTGCGGGATACCTTCAGGCCCACGTGCTTCAGGCTGCGGAGCTGATTCATCAGGCAAAAGTTCCTCCGCCTCAGCGGCTCCGTCATCGGGAACCATATCCTCATCAGGAGCGTTTTCCGGAACAAAAACCTGCGGCCCGGGTTCCGGCTCGGCAGTCTCGAGCTGCTGTTTAACCTCTTCGATCTCTTTTCCCAGCATTTCCAGCTGGCTGTTCAAATTTTTCAACTGCGTCAAGAGCGCTGTAGCGTCCGTTTCCTGCGAACTGTCAATTGCCTCTTCCACGATATGCCTGACGTCCTGGCGGGCGTACATGATATTCTTCTGCAGAGTCTCGAACTGCCTGTCCACGAGATTGAGCGCGTACAAAACCGAGAAACCGATCACGGCGGCGAACGCAAGCACCGCAATGGCTACCAGCGCCATTACCTTCTTATGCTTGTGCTCTTCGTCGCAGCTCATACCCTGCCGGTAACTGCTCAGGACCCGGGCAAAATCAGCGGCCTCCTCTTTCGTGCGGTACACGCTCCCCCAATCAAGAACCGTGTAGTCGCTTTCGCGCAGCACGTCCGACGGGTCTACTTGTTCCTTCAGCGGCAGGCAGATATAGACAAAGACAGGCGCGCCCGATAACGAAAACGGGGATGCCTTCTCTTCCCGGGAAATGACCACCAGCCGGGTAATATCACGGGGAGTATTGTAC